>PAEG01000007.1 GCA_002703045.1 Acidimicrobiaceae bacterium | reverse complement strand
AACTGGTGCCATCCAGACAGGAATCTTTTTCCTAGTTTGAGCAGCTATTACCCAAGGAGCTACTGGTTTTGGAGGCTCGATTATCTCTATTTCAGGTTCGGATGTTTGCGTTACCGCAGGAGCTGTTTCCTCATTAGATGCAGTTGTTTCGACAACCGCAGAAGATGATTCGGAAGCTCCTCCATCAGTCCCTTGAAAACGAGCACGAGCTTCTCGAGATCTTTCAATCAGATAATCAGGAATTTCAACCATGTCAGCCTCTGAACCCAATGCAGAGAATCTGCAATAATTCCGATAGTGTTGAATAAATTTTCACAAGAAATCCTGAACGCGCTGACGCACAAACCTTTCAATGTCTGATATTTATCAGCAGAGAATCTGACTGTTTCAAATTGCTGTGCTGAATACTTTTAGAATAGTCCCTAAAACTAGCAGTTAGCCTAGTCAAGGTTGTGCCTTTTCATTCGATCTTTCCAGCACCTAGCCCTTTGAAATGATGATTAGATACGAATAATTTACATTTCTTAAGCTGGAATATGCGGAAAATCACTAGATTCAACTTGAAATTCATCTAGCAGAAAAACATAGAAATATCTAACTTAAATTGAGTGATTCACCCTTTTAGTCTTTAAGGGTGCGACGATGTGTAGACAGCCAAAATGACGTGATAAATTTAAGTTAAGATTCAATGCTTGAAGGAGCAAAGATTCGCTTGTGTTCACTCACAGAGGGAAGTAAATAGTGGCTCAACAAAGGCCAATTGATGTAGCAGTAACAAAGTTCTACGGTGCGATGATCGTCTCGACCGTAGGTACCTTTGNCATCATTGCAGTCTGGGTTGGACTAACCCGAAATGCTAACGGCAGACAATTNCCTTATCTCAACACAGCCTTTGTTCTTAGCTGGATNATTTCTGTNCTGCTCATCGCCGGAATTCTAGAATATGCACGCCGCCGTCCAATTGATGCGAAGTTAAGTTGGGGAGAAGCAAACGTATGGGCGTTCTATGTATTCCTATTGCTCTTTTGGATCTACGGAGTAGTTCCTCATCAATGGCTGACGTTTGCAAGTAACGATTTGTCTTGGCGAGCTGACCGGGAGCTAGTAGGGCCAACAGGTTTAGGGTTCACAAATGGCGAAGGAATTCTGCAATGGGCTCTTCCTTTCAAGTTAAATTATCTCGTCGTTGGAGACCTAATCGTTGTTGTGATGTATGGGTTAGCGTTAGTTGCAAATGTTGCNCTTTGGTCTATATGGCAAGACCGTGGGAAAGAAGCTCCGCCAGAAATTGAAACCTCTACTTACGGTAGGCCGATCCTAAGAGAAGGGTCATCCTAATGGGAGTAACTGACGCCAATCCCCCTCTGCCAGAATTTCGGGACGATTATGTGCTGCAAGAAGTTGATGCCGAATGGCTCTCAAAGGCGGTCAAACCAAAACAATTTATTCACATTGATCAGTCAGAATGCATTATGTGTGAAGGCTGTGTCGATATNTGCCCTTGGAAGTGCATACACATGGTAAGGCCAGAAGCGATTTCTGAAGCAGTNGGNACTGAACTTCCAGGTTCAGACCCATCAGATCATGTAATTTTTACAATAGATGATGATGTATGTACCCGATGCGCANTATGTGTGGATAGATGCCCAACCGGAGTCATTATTCTTGGCAAATTAGACGATGCTCCAGCCGGCGGTGATGTTCATCAGAGAATGCCTACCCATGGTTATGGATATGGGATGCGATTGGGGTAGTTATGTTACAAGGTCGTACTTTTCAAGTAGATGAGATAAGGAATTAATGTGCCAAAGCAGTCAATAGGTGAACAAATGAAATCCTCGCAAGCGTGGAATTCNATTTTTCGNCCCGGTTCAATTTTTCGGAAAGGGTATTCCGATAGTCCAAGAAATAGATCGTATGTCGTAATGAACAGTCTCATCTATCACCTTCANCCAGTAAAGGTAAAGCGACATGCAGTGAAGGTAAGTTACACCCTCTGCTTGGGTGGGCTGAGCTTCTTCTTATTCATTCTTCTCACTGTTACAGGTATCTTTTTAATGTTTTTCTATAGACCCACTGCTGCACAAGCCTGGGATGATATCTATACGCTTCAGACCTCAGTTACTTTCGGTCTTTTAGTTCGAAATATGCATCGATGGGCAGCTCATNTGATGGTCCTTACGGTNTTTTTNCATATGGCACGTGTTTTTTATCATGGTGCNTANAAAGCTCCACGAGAGTTCAACTGGGTTATTGGNGTCATACTCTTAACACTTACTCTTCTNCTCTCATTCACGGGGTATTTGCTTCCTTGGGACCAGCTAGCGCTATGGGCAGTAACCGTGGGAACAAACATGATGGGGTATACCCCTGTCTTTGGTGACCAAGTACGTTTTGTTTTGCTCGGAGGAGTAGAAATAGGNACCGATACACTCCTCCGGTGGTACGTTTTGCATGTTCTGATGTTGCCNTTCGTTGCAGTCATCTTCATGGCAATTCATTTTTGGCGAGTACGTAAGGACGGAGGTATTTCCGGCCCCCTATAAGCCGGAGAAATAAAAATTATGTCTGAAATTCCTGAACATCTTCTAAAGCGNGCCCAAGAGGCTAGAGAACGCGCCCAAGNTAGTGANGAGGNCGCNGCAACAGCAACTGAAGAAAAATCTGAAAGTAAAATACCCGAGCACTTACTCCAAAGAAGCGTTGCAGCTAAAAATAAAGAACCTGCCGTAGCAGAGGCCTCTCCACCTGTCGCAGGTTCGGCCCCGCTTCCTCCAACTGGAAGCGGGCCAGGAGGAAATACTCAGAGACTCCTAACAGTCGTCAAGTCAGGATCAATTCAGGATGTAAAGCTTAAACCAGTTGACAAAGTCCATGTCTGGCCACACCTCCTGATTGTCGAGTTCGTAGCGGCATTAGCGATAACTGCATTTACAGTTATCTTCTCTATATTCGTTAATGCTCCATTGCTAGAACTTGCTAACTTTAATGAAACTCCGAATCCGTCGAAGGCTCCATGGTATTTCTTAGGGTTGCAAGAACTCTTGACGATGTTCCACCCAATGGTTGCTGGNGTGACAATACCNGGATTGGCACTTTTCCTTTTAATCTTGGCTCCATACATTGACAAAAACNCNTCGAATAAACCTGAAGATCGAAAATTTGCTATTTCGCTAATGACAGTCCATCTCATGTTCTGGGGTGTGTTGGTTATGATCGGATCTTTCTTCCGCGGGCCTGGGTTCAACTTTGTTTTCCCATGGGCAGAGGGGNTGTTCTTCGAACTATGAGTGAAAACCTCTCCTTTCTGGCGACAGCCATCCNGAGTTTCANCTNCGAAATGAGGCNTCTGTGGTAGTTCTATCTATTGCTATCCCAGCGGTTGTGTTTCTTGCACTCCTTCTTGTTTTCGCTGCATCCCGACGAAACGAAGCAGCAAAAGCTGAAGGNCACCTGAGTAAAGAAACTCNCCAAAGCGATATAAGTAGTGAGAAGCCNGAACCAGAAGAAACAGGNATNTCNCANATTTCCGGTAAGGAGATTGAGCGAGCAGCTGTCATTGAACGCCAAGGGGGTAAGGAGATTGTCGTACAAGAACAATCTACTCCCGTGCCTTGGGTTGCGCCTGATGAAGAAACTGTGGGTATTGCCCGGAGGCAGTTCCTGAATAGAAGCATCGTAGCCTTAATGGGAATTTCTCTCAGTAGTTTTGGAGCAGCCTGTATAGCGTTTCTCTATGGCGGTGGGGGCGGTGGAGGTTTTGGGTCCAAAATCACGGTTGGAAACATTACCGACATTCAAGCTCGGATCGATGCTGCAAACGGATTTCTCTANGTCCCTGAAGGACGCATGTGGGTCACGAAGTACCCTGCTGGATCAGTGAAAAAAGCTGAAACAGCCTACTCTGCCCAAGAACTTGCAGGTATGCGATCTGGACTAGTGGCTTTGTANCAGAAGTGCCCACACCTAGGGTGTCGTGTTCCTGAGTGCCAAACTTCCCAATGGTTTGAATGCCCGTGTCATGGTTCTCAATACAACCGAGTAGGAGAAAAACGTGGTGGCCCAGCCCCGAGAGGGATGGANCGCTTTGCCATGGAAGTTAAAGATGGAGTATTCATCGTGGATACCGGAACCATTATCCAAGGCCCACCAATTGGCGTAAATACCACTGGACAAGAAGCTGAAGGACCTAACTGTATAAGTGAGTCCTCACACTAATGAACACAGACAACAGATAAAGAGAAACCTTAGCAAATGATCATTTTAGCCGCATCAACACAACGAACTATAGGGCTTGCAATAGCTGTAGTCGTCGCGGTCGGTTTTTCTGTCTATGTTCTTTTTAACCTCAGACAAGGTCGCAAGGAAATCGGCGCTGAAGTTGAGCTCGCNCCAAACAGAAAACCCTATTANGACGATGACACTCTCGAAACTAAGCGGNTGGATATAGCTCTGGCTGGCGGAGTTGCTACNTTAATCATCATAGCTCTAGCACTTCCNTTATANTGGTTGGGNGAACCGGGTCGGCAAAAAGGCTTCGACGAATTCACGGAAACAGTATTCGCAAGCCGAGGCGGAGAGGCTTATGAAGAACTGTGCGCGCAATGCCATGGAGCTGGAGGCGTTGGAGGTCAGGCAGCATTCACAGTACTTGATGATGAAGGGCGCTACATTTCCAGCGTCAATTGGACTGCACCGGCGCTGAATAACATCCTTTACCGGTTTANCACCGATGAAGTTCTTCATACACTGAATTACGGCAGGCCACAATCGCCTATGCCTGCTTGGGGAGCTCCAGGTGGTGGACCTCTAACCTCGCAACAACTTGAAACCATCATTGAATACCTNAGTGTGATCCAACTAACTCCGGAACAAATGGAGAAAGAAGTNCAGGCCGGACTTCGAGAAAGCGTNCTAAAAGAAGTTCGAGATCAAAACCCTGAAGCGGTAGAAACAGAACTACAGGAAGCTTACAATCTTCTTTTCTCCGGGCTTGGTGATGCTCTTGCAGAGCAAACAGCAATCCAACAAGACTCCGAAGCTGCCGTAGAAGATATCGANGAAGCNAAGACAGCAGTTGAGAACNTTTTNGATGAATACCTAATCGAACTAGCGANAACAAATGCACAAAAATATGGACAATACCTATATAACAACCCAGCAGGNGCTGGATCNTATGCCTGCGCCCGTTGCCATACAGCTGGATCTTCATGGAATGCCAACGAAGTTCTNGCGGCGAATCCTTCTCTAGAAGGCCTTATTAATCCNGAGATTGCTGGNGGAGGCGGNTTCGGACCTTCACTCATNGGAGTGGAATCTCAATTCACATCAGCTTCGTCCCAGTCTCAGTTCATCTCTGTTGGGTGTGAAGCTAATCTTCAATATGGNATGAATGGAGTCTGTGAACCTTCGGGTCAAATGCCCGGCTTCGGCTATAACGCAACCGACTTGGAAGGGTCGATGCTTTCTTCTGAACAAATTGATGCCATTGTCGAATATGAGAGAGCTCTGCAATGATTTCTAACTTTATCTTTTCACCTGTCATAGCAGGAATAAGTTGGGAACCAGAAATTCGNGGTGCTCTAACGGTTCTTGTCGGTTCGCTAGTACTTTTTGGTTCTGTCTGGCTCATACTGAACACTAATCTTGGAAATCGTCTAGGAACGCTTATTTCTCTTGCTGGATTCTTTGGCTGGATGTTTATTATGGGAATCGTCTGGTGGATCTACGGCATTGGCCTGCAAGGAGATAGGCCTACATGGGAACCAAGAGAAATCGTATTCGGCGACCCAAGCGAATCAGAGAGTGACGTTGCTCAGCTTGGAACAGATGACGTAACCACTATGCGCGCGAGCGAACTCGTTGAGCTCTACTGTCCGGGGCTTGTGGACGCAACGACAGCCGTTCAACGGCAGCGNTATGNAGAAGNTAACGCTGACATTGCCATAAATTATGATGCACCAAAGCCATACTGCACAGAGTCGGTAGCAGAAAAACTAGCTGTTGATGAAGAATCACTTGCTGACGAGATGCGCGCAGATAATCTTCGACTTGTCACCGATGCTGGAGATCGCGGAATATCTGATTCGAGGGTCTTAAGTGATGCAGATCTTGAAGATAAGATTGTGCAGAGAATAGATGACCAGTACCGTAAGCTCGGACAACTGACCTTAAGTGACCTTGCAGCTATAAACGGAGACATCATTGAAGATGCCAGAGTCGACGGAATCCTTGATTTTAATGACTGGAATTTGCTTTCAAGTAGTGCTGCGGGTGAAGCAATAGCTACCGCAGATGCTTTTCTAGTTTCAGATCCCGCAACTCCCTTTTACGGTGGCTCAAGTGATGACTTCTTTGTCTTGGATACCTTCCAAAAAGGAGGGAAACCGAAACGAGGGAGTGACGGAATCGGGGATCGNGTNTGGAACGAAATTAGAAACACGGTTGTCTTCTGGCATCCAACNAATACGGTGGTCGTTACCGTCGCACCGACACTCGACAAAGAACTAGTTCCAGGAGAAGCCCCTCCATTTTCTGAAGTTGATACAGAAGGACAANTAGTCAATGTNGTTATGGTTCGTAATCTTGGAACCTTACGTCTCCCTGCAGCGCTCACAACAATTGGGTCAGCATTAGCCTTNTTGGGNTTGTGCTACATGCTTCATCTGAGAGACAAGGAACTAATNCGTCGGACGGAAGAATGGGATGAATCACCGGCCACTTAGGCCGCGCNCATAGGAGGGGACATTGTTAGCCCAGTATTTACCAATTCTCGCAATGTTCATTCTGGCGATCCTCTTTGCTGGAATAAGTCTCATNGCCTCAAAACTTNTAGCTCCTCGACGGCCTACAGCTTCTAAAGAAGATCCATACGAATGTGGGATCGCTTCTACCCAAGGCCCTCCGGAGAGATTCCCAGTAAGATTTTTTCTCATTGGAATGATCTTTATTGTCTTTGATGTAGAAATAATCTTCATGTATCCATGGGCGACAGTCTTTCGTGAGATAGGCCTCTTCGGTTTTGTTGCAATACTTATTTTCTCTTTCGCTGTATTTGAATCGTTCCTCTACGTGATAGGGAATGGAGCACTTGAATGGGGACCACGCAAAAAAATCGAGAAACAGGATGTTTTCAGTCCCACCCGTACAATTCACTCCACTATTCGCCGAGTAGGACTCGAAGGGAGAATTACATCCGAAGGTGAGGCAGCCTGATGCCGAATGTTCCATTTCTCGGAGATACAAGTCGNGTAGCCGATGAAGGCCTCGAAGGTCTTGATCACAATTTCTTGACTGGCAAGATTGAAGATCTTGTCAAATGGTCACGGACACGAAGCATGTGGCCGGCAACGTTTGGCTTAGCTTGCTGCGCATTAGAGATGATGGCGACAGGCGCAGCACATTATGATCTAGCTAGATGGGGTATGGAGGTTTTTCGTGCTTCCCCCCGACAAGCCGATCTAATGATCGTAGCTGGTCGCGTTTCTCAGAAAATGGCACCTATCCTGCGACAGGTATACGACCAAATGATGGAACCGAAATGGGTAATCTCCATGGGGGTTTGCGCTAGCTCCGGAGGAATGTTCAATAACTACGCTCTTGTTCAAGGAGTAGATCAGATTGTTCCAGTAGATGTCTACGCTCCTGGTTGTCCTCCGGGTCCTGAGACATTAATGCATGCGATACTCCAATTACATGAAAAGATTGAATCCGGAGAAATTACTAGACGTCGTGACCAACGAGATGGAGGTGCTGGAATTATCGTCGAGCAGAGAGATGGTCAAACTGCTACCCAGATGATAATAGGTCAACGGGGGCAAGACCAGTGACGGAGATAGACCCTCAAGAAGACAATAACGCTGAGACAGAAACAAATTCAGCAATTCCTAGTGATCAAACTATGTATGAGGTCCCGATTTCGAACTCAAGAGGACAGACAATTCTCCATCCGGACAGAGATCAATATCTAGACACGATCAAGAAACTTTCGGAAGACGGGTTCAAGGTTTGTATCGATGTTACTGCTGTTGACTACCTAGAAAATCCTGAACGAGACATCCCAAATTCAATATCACCCGAACGGTTTGAAGTGGTGATTAATTTGTTATCTCACCAAAAGAAAGAGAGATTAAGACTGAGAATTCAAGTACCAGAAAGTGACCCCGTCATTTCTAGTATTTTCGATTTCTATCCAGGGTCAGAGGCTCTCGAAAGAGAAGTTTATGATCTTTTCGGCATAGAGTTTGAAGGCCATCCCGATCCGACAAGAATTCTGATGCCAGAGAACTGGAATGGGCACCCACTGCGTAAAGACTATGACGCCGGTGCCATACCGGTCCAGTTTAAGAATGCTCCGGGAGCTGGGTGAGGTAACTTCAATGACCCAGAATGAGACAACACTCGAGAGTGAGATCGCAGATAGAGTTTTCCGACGTGGGGAGGACTCAGCGATTCTAAGAATGTCCGAATCTGAGATTCAGGCATACAAGCCTCAAGATGACCGAAGAATGGTCGTAAATATGGGCCCACAGCATCCCTCCACACACGGGGTGCTAAGGCTCTCACTTGAAATGGAAGGCGAAACAGTAATTCGCAGTAAGCCTATCATTGGATATCTTCATACTGGAATGGAGAAAACAGGTGAACAATTAAGTTATCTCCAAGGTGCTACAAATGTAACTCGAATGGACTATTCCTCCCCNTTNTTTAGNGAATTAGCATTTTCTCTTGCAACGGAAAAGCTCCTTGAAATTGAGGTTCCAGAGCGGGCGAAATGGATTCGTATGTTGATGTGTGAACTGAATCGTATAAGTTCCCATTTGCTCTTTCAAGCAACTAACGGAATGGATATTGGGGCAGTCGGAGCGATGATTTACGGCTGGAGAGAACGAGAAGAAGTTCTNAGGCTGTTGGAAAAAATAACCGGATTACGTATGAACCACAACTTCATTCGTCCTGGGGGTGTAGCAGCNGACCTTCCAGATGGNTGGCGAGATGATACGTTGCAGATTTTGTCAAANCTTCCCGAGAGNCTNGAAGACTTTGATGGGTTATTTACCGGCCAACCTATCTGGCATGAACGGCTACAAGGAGTAGGTGTAATCAATTCAGAAGAATGNCTTGCTTTAGGGGTGACTGGACCGCTCCTNCGTTCAACAGGATATGCGTGGGANCTAAGGAAAGACATACCCTATCTTCACTATGACCAAGTAGAATTTGATGTCCTTGTAGGAACATATGGTGATTGCTTCGATCGTTTTGCGATTCGACTCAATGAAATAAGGGAATCAATACGAATTGTNTATCAAATTCTCGAAAAGATGNCAGNTGGTGACTACAGAACCCAAGATAAAAAAATTACACCGCCACCGCGTACTCGTATAGACGAGTCCATGGAGGCNCTTATTCACCATTTCAAGATTTTCACAGAAGGATTCAAAGTACCAGCCGGTGAAGTTTACGTAGCTGTTGAATCTCCGCGTGGTGAGCTCGGCTGCTATATCGTTTCGGATGGGGGCCCCAAGCCATACAGAATGCATATTCGTGGACCTTCTTTTACTAACCTTCAAGTGCTCCCTCATATGCTCCAAAATGCTCTAGTCGCTGATGCTGTAGCGGTTATTTCTACAGTCGATCCGATTATGGGAGAGGTTGACCGATGAGTCGACTTAATGACGAGAACCTAAGAGCAGCCCGCCAAATTCTTTCTTTGTATCCAAAGAAAAAATCTGCACTCATCCCCCTTCTGCACTTATCGCAGGAACAGAATGGCATGGTTACTAATGAAGCGATGGAGCATATAGCTGAGCTTGTTGAAGTGACTCCCGCCGAGGTACTCGGAACATGCAGTTTTTATGAGATGTTTAAAAGGCACCCTGTAGGTGAATATCAGATCAATATTTGCCATGGAATTTCATGTCACCTCCTTGGCGCAGAGGATGTACTAGAGCATGCAGAAAAATCTCTAGGGGTTAAAGAAGGTGAAATCACAAACGATGGAAAATTCAGTTTTGAAGGAGTCGAATGTATCGCCGCATGTACAGAAGCACCTTGTCTACAAGTGAATTACCGTTACGTCAACAAGGTCGATTCAGTTGAATTTGATCAACTTATTGCTGATCTTCAAAGCGGACAAAAAGCTGAGATCCCGAAGCATGGTGCTCTCGCGAAAACCAGACAACAAATTCAATCTGAGAAACTAGCAGGTCCCGCAGAAGTTGAAAATGCCTCGCCACCTGTGTGGCTTCAGCGGAATGAGGATGGGAAATGAGTATTCCTCTTATTACTACTAGCCGTTGGGACGTTGAAGATGGCCATACGCTGGAGGGCTATTTGCGAACAGGAGGATATGAAGGCCTTCGTCGCGCTATAGAGATGACGCCTGATCAAGTTCATGAAGAAGTAAAGAAAGCTTCGCTACTGGGTCGCGGAGGTGCCGGATTCCCAGCCGGAATTAAGTGGGGTTTTCTTCCTTCTGATGTGTGGCCTCGGTATCTAGTTGTCAATGGTGATGAATCAGAGCCAGGCACATATAAGGACCGTCTATTAATTGAACGTGATCCGCATCAATTGATCGAAGGTTGCGTGATNACCTGTTTCGCCTTGGGCCTATCTCAGTGCTTCCTTTATGTTCGAGGTGAAATGGCCCATGGACAGGAGCGGGTCGCTGCTGCGCTCAACGAAGCCTACGACCATGGATATGTCGGCAAAAATATTCTCGGAACAGAATTGTCAGTGGATGTTGTCCTTCATTGGGGAGCGGGAGCATACATTGTCGGAGAAGAGACAGCCCTAATAGAAAGTCTCGAAGGCAATAGAGGTATGCCCAGATTGAAACCTCCTTTTTTCCCAGCTTCCATCGGGCTTTATGGCAAGCCGACAATTGTTAACAATGTTGAAACGCTTTCAAATATCCCCTGGATCATAGAACACGGAGGAGNNGCTTTTGCAAAGATAGGNGCTGAACAATCCACCGGAACAAGAATCTTTGCAGTTTCAGGTCATGTCCAAACCCCAGGTGTTTTCGAAGTCGAATTTGGAACAACAACGTTTAGAGACCTCATCATGGGGGAGCAGTACGGCGGTGGCATTCGAGATGGTAATTCGATAAAGGCGTTTATTCCAGGAGGAGCTTCCGCGCCCTGGTTCTTTGAAGAGCATCTAGATATTCCCTTAGAAAAAACAGTAGTTGATAATGAAGGATCGATGCTTGGCTCCGGGGCTATTGTGGTCATGGATGAGACAACCGACATTGTCAAAGCATGTCANAANGTCGTCCGATTCTTCTCGCGAGAATCCTGNGGCAAATGNACTCCATGTAGAGAAGGAACAAACTGGTTAGAAAAGATTCTAGATCGAATTCTAAACGGCTATGGCCGCCCTGAAGATATAGATCTACTTCTTGACGTATGCGACAATATCAGTCCCGGGATCTCATGGCCTCCTAAACAAACAACGATATGCCCGCTGGGGCCATCGGCAGTTTCACCTATTGCATCGGCCTTAAAACGCTACCGGTCAGAGTTTGAGACTTACATCGCATCAAATACGGTTACGCCTGTCTCAGTAGATGGAGGGTCATCATGACAGAGATTCAGCAAGATTCAGGGCTAATTACCGTCACTATCGATGGGCAAGAGGTCAAAGTAAAATCNGGAGAGGTTCTTATTGATGCTTGCGAGGAAGTAGGGGTTGATATTCCAAGATTCTGCTATCACAAGCGGATGAGTCAAGTTGGCATGTGCCGGATGTGTATTGTGGAAGTCGATACTGGGCGCGGCCCCTCGCTTCAACCAAGTTGCATGATGGATGTCAGCGAAGGGATGATCATTGACACTCAATCAGAAGAAATTAAGAAGGTTCAGGATGGTGTGCTTGAATTCCTTCTGTTGAACCATCCACTGGATTGTCCAGTATGTGATAAGGGCGGAGAATGTCCCCTTCAAGACCAAACTATGGCGTATGGGCCCGGTGAAACCCGCTTTGTTGAAGAAAAAAGACATTTTGAGAAACCAATACCGATTAGTGACAATGTTTATCTAGATCGTGAAAGATGCATTCTTTGTGACCGCTGCACTCGTTTCGCGGATGAAGTTGTTGGTGATCCATTAATCCAATTCATTGATCGAGGAAACTCTACGCAGGTCAATACATTTCCAGANGATCCATTCGCTTCTTATTTCAGTGGAAATNTTGTTCAGTTATGTCCTGTAGGTGCCTTAACGGCTAAGCCATACCGATTTAAAGCTCGTCCGTGGGACTTGGAAGAGATTGAATCAACCTACCCGAACCCACTCGGNGACCGGATAGTGGTTCAATCATCTCGAGACCANGTCTTACGCCTGCAAGGGTTAGATAGTGAAGAAGTCAATTGGGGCTGGCTATGCGATAAGGACCGNTTCTCTTTCGAAGCTTTCCAAAGTGAATATAGGTTGGATAATCCTTTAGTTCGAGGAGGTGGCCTCAATAAAGCTGATAAATCAGGTACCGGTCTTGTAGCGGCGTCATGGGCAGGGGCAATGAGCATAATCACTGAATCCCTAAACGGTACAGATCCTGATCGTGTTGGTGTAATCGGTGGCTCTAGATTAACGAATGAGTCCCAGTATGCGTGGGCGAAGCTCGCAAAAGGCGTTATCGGAACGGACCACGTCAGNGCGGACCTTGGGGATGAGCTNCCGCCACACGTTCTACTTGGCTTGCCAAGNGCAACGNTNTCAGAGATATGTTCNCCAGGTAACACAGTCGTTCTTCTTACACCTGANCTTAAAGAAGAATATGGGACATTGTTTATNCGCCTCAGAGATGCAGCTAAAAATCTAGGTGTNAATATTATTGAACTTTCACCCATCAANACAGCTCTTTCTAGCGATGCNGTGGCTTCTTTACATCCCNTACCTGGCGAAATTGGAAACGTAGTTGAAGCTCTNGTTACTGGCGATATTCCCCGTGAAGTCGGCGGAATTTCTGGAGAAGAAATTTCCCAAGCCCATACATANCTCAAAGATACGNACGTTTTNGTTGTTGTAAGTCGTTCTTCCATGGGNCAGTCAGAAGTTCCNATTATTGAAGCGCTTACCTCATTTCAAGAACTCGAAAATTGCCGATTCCTTCCACTTGTACGACGAGCGAACACAATGGGCGCTCTTGATATGGGGATGGCACCAGGTCTCCTNCCTGGACGGAATACTCTTAGTTCTGGTTCTTCGGTTTTCTCTGACATTTGGACAAANNTGCCCACAGAAACTGGCGCAAACACAAAACAAATACTCCAAAAAGCATCAGATGGAGAGGTCGACATTCTTTTCCTTCTAGGAGCTGACCCATTAACTGACTTTCCGAATAAAGCACTAGCTGAAGCTGCCCTTCAGAAGGTTGAAACCCTAGTTGCTGTAGATCTATTCGTAACTCCATCTGTGTACGAGTCCGATGTAGTTCTTCCAGCTACATCTTTTCTCGAGGCTGATGGGTCACATACGAATGTAGAAGGACGCGTAACTCCAATTCGTCAGAAAATTACTCCTCCCGGAACTGCAAGACCAGATTGGATGATTGCTGCGGAGATAGCTTACCGACTAGGACATGATCTTGAAATTGCTGCTCCAGAGGATGTTTGGGCAGAGATAAGTTCACGTTCTGCGGTCCACGGAGACCTTAATTATGGAAGCTTAGATGATGAACCGGGCGGCTACCTTATAACGGCAACAGGGCGGATTCCATTTGTTCCGGTAGAGGAACGGATAGAAACAAGACCTGTTGACTCTTACGCTCTGAGGTTAATTTTAGGAAGAAGAATGTTTGATAAAGGAACAATCACGCAAATGTCTTCCTCTCTATCTCATTTAGCAGAACAATCTCAACTGAGAATCAATCAATACGACTTTGAACGTTTGGGCATCAAAGAAGGTGCACAAGTCGAGGTTACTTCTGAGGGCAGAAATATCTCTATCTCTGTGAAGGTTGACAATCGTGTACCACGGTCATCTGCGTTAATCTATAGCAACCTTGATGGAGCTGATCCAAGGGAATTACTCATCGAAGGAACTCACAGTATAGATATCAGAATAGATCCCACGAGTAAGGCGAGGTCATGATCTTCAGCGGGTTAGACCCCCTTTTCTTAGGTGATGCGGGAACACTTGAAATGCTCCTAATTGTGCTGCTCAAAGTACTTGTGGCGTTTTCTCTACTCCTAGTCTCTGTGATGCTTTATATCTGGTGGATGAGAAAATTTATTAGCGCTATGCAGAACAGAATTGGTCCAAGTAGGGCTGGCCCATTTGGGATTTTGCAAACACTTGCAGATGGAATCAAGCTCTTCTTTAAGGAAGATTTAATTCCGAACAAGTCTGACAAATTCGTATTCAAACTNGCACCGTTTTTTTCCCTAGTTCCTGCGCTGCTTGTGTTTTGCGTGGTTCCCGTCGCAGGCGATTTCAGTAGNGGNGGTAATGGAACCGTCACNTGGTTTGGCAACGAGACCTTTGTTCAAGTTGCTGACCCTCATGTAGGTATTCTCTTCGTCTTAGCAATGTCTTCTATAGCTGTGTACGGGATCATGCTTGCTGGATGGTCGTCAGGATCAAAGTATCCCTTACTTGGTTCTGTCCGAGCATCAGCCCAAATGGTAAGTTACGAAGCAGCCCTCGGGTTAGCTCTGATTGCCGTCTTGCTAAAAACTGGCACACTATCAACTCACGACATAGCCCTTCAGCAAAACGGTGGAATCTCAGATTGGGGCCTTGTAATCACAGGATTTGTCCCATTTATTATTTTCTTCATCGCAACTACCGCAGAACTTAATTCACCACCCTTCGANCTAGTAGAAGCAGAACAAGAANTAGTNGGCGGATTNCACACAGAATACAGCTCAATAAGATTCGCTCTTTTCTTNATGGCAGANTTCATGAACGTCATCACAATGTCTGCTGTTATGGTCACCCTCTTTTTCGGAGGCCCAAGCGGATANTACCCAAGCTTCGGCCCAGCCTGGCTTTGGGGACTTTTGTGGTTNGTAGGTAAGGTCTTTATCTTCGTATCAGTCTTCGTGTGGATGCGAGGAACTCTACCTCGACCTCGATACGACCAACTAATGGANTTAGGNTGGAAGTTATTGATACCTCTNGCTTTAGGTTGGGTATTGCTCATAGCTGCTCTTGATATCTTCNNTGACAGAGGATTCGGAAGTGNACCGGCGCAGATACTCATTGCAGCGATNTGTGTNGTAGCCATATTGGCCTTTGGGNNCCTTCTCATGATCGCAATTCTTAAAGGNCAAGANAAACGAGAGCAAGAAGGCGAAGAGGTATTCGGATGAGAATTGTTAGAAACNNNTCTCCTAAAGAGGAGCTTAAAAAAGGNNTTNTCTTATGAGCTTTCTTAATTTCTTTAAAGGGTTTGCAGTCACATTTGGCAAACTAAANCACGCTTCAAAATCGGGGAAAGTTGTCACAACAAGCTATCCAGAAGAGAAACGCGCAAAACCAGCCCGACTACATGGGCGCCATGTNCTNAATAAATATGAGGACGGAATGGAGAAATGNATAGGGTGTGAACTATGCGCTAGCGTTTGCCCAGCTAACTGTATATACGTCAGGGGGGCAGATAATGATCTAGAAAATCCGACTTCTCCCGGTGAACGCTTCGGTTTTATATATGAAATCAATTATCTGCGATGTATCCATTGTGACCTTTGCGTTGAAGCTTGCCCGACGCAGGCCATAACAGAAACCAAACTATTTGAATTCTCTTTTATGGATAGAGAGCAAGCCATTTATACCAAAGATGAACTTGTTGTCGCAGATGACGGAAAACCACAGAACTTACCTTGGGAAGACTGGCGACACGGAGAGGACGAACATACATCGGAATGGATGAGGGCAACATCCCCATCAGGGTCAGCTGATTTTGTAGGTTTAGTCCAATGGGCCGGAGAATTAGGATATGGCATTCGCGAACCAGAAAGCAGCCAAGAACATAAAGACAGCAGCAGCAATGGAGAGATTNTCNCTGCNGAAGAAGANGNTAATTAATGGAAGCTGTTGTTTTCTTTATTGCCGCCGGAGTAACTTTAGCTGGTGCTTGCGGTGTTGTGCTACTAAAGAACCCTGTCCACGCTGCACTATCTCTTGTCGGAACACTTTTCGGTGTAGCTATTCACTTTATTAATCTCGAAGCCTATTTTTTAGCTGCAGTTCAGGTCATCGTCTATGCCGGAGCAATAGTAATCTTATTCCTATTCGTAATCATGCTGCTCGGAGTTGATCGTGCCGAAAGTATTCGAGCGGAACCCATCATCGGTCAACGCCACCTAGCACTTTTAGCGCTAGTAGCCTTTCTTACTTTCGGGGTACTAATAGGCGTTGCTTCAAATGGGGAGGTTACTGGAGTGCCCCCTCAAGAAGCCACTTATACGCCTTTAGAAGGTGGGCTATCAATAGACGAAGCGAGACAGGACGACACCGGGAACACAATTGCCCCAAAGGAAAATATTCGCGAAGTCGGAAGAGCATTGTTTTCAACAAGGTATGTATTTGCACTTGAAATAACCGCTCTTCTNTTAACCATTGCGGTTATAGGTGCTGTTGTCTTGACGAGAAGACCCAAAGGAGAGTTAGAGCCGATTCCAGANGATGACCCGCCTTCGATCATGCGAAATGATGAAAATAACGCTGACCTTAACCCAACTAGTAGTGATGACGATGAGTCAGCAATTGAAACAGATCCGAGCGAGTCTGAAACGGCCTCTGCAGAGGAATCAGGGGTATCTGGCGAATGATTTTAGGACTATCAATTGGCCCAGAATACTACCTTGCACTTTCAGCACTTCTTTTCACGATTGGTGCTGGCGGTCTTCTAATACGCCGTAATCCACTGGTCATGTTCATGTGCATTGAATTGATGCTAAACGCCGCAAACCTTGCTTTCATAAGTTTCGGTAAGGAAATGGGGGACCTCGGTGGACAACTATCTGTACTTTTCGTCCTTGTTGTTGCAGCAGCTGAGGTGGTAATAGGTTTAGCTATAGTCGTTGCAGTAATGCGAAGAAGGCCGAAAGCTTCAGTAGATGAAGTTTCGGTACTGAGGGGATAGTTATGACTAGTCTCGTATGGCTTATTCCCGGGTTTCCACTAATTGGATTCACGCTTCTTCTCATATTTGGAAGGCGCCTCGGAGAGCCACAGGCAGGTTGGCTAGCTACAGCAACTGTTAGCGGGTCATTCCTCTCAGCATTAGCTGTTTTCTTCGGCCTAGCAACAAAGCCACCCGAAGAAAGAGTCTATGAAGTAACTCTCTTTGAATGGATTCCGTCAGGAGAATTATCTGTTGGTATGGGTTTTTTAGCTGACCCCTTATCTATAGCTATGGCTCTATTTGTAACCGGAGTAGGAGCGCTTATACATATGTATGCGATTGGTTACATGCATGGAGATCCAAAGTTTTCAAAGTTCTTCCTTTACCTCAACCTCTTCGTTTTCGCAATGCTTATGCTTGTGCTCGGAGATAACCTCCTTATCACCTTTCTTGGCTGGGAAGGTGTTGGGGCATGTTCCTATTTCCTCATTTCTTTCTGGCACGAGGAGCCTGCCAATGCAACCGCAGGCAAAAAAGCATTCGTAACTAATCGAGTTGGCGACTGGGGCTTCATGGTCGCAATGTTCCTTCTTTTCTTCAATATCGGGTCATTGAAATACAGTGATATCTTTTCCTCGGTCATTGAAGCAGATGCATTAACCCAAACAACGGCGACAGGAATAGTCGTAATGCTTTTCATAGGGGCCGCAGGAAAATCAGCCCAATTCCCGTTATACCTCTGGCTACCTGACGCAATGGCGGGACCTACACCCGTATCTGCTCTAATTCACGCCGCAACAATGGTGACGTCTGGTGTTTACCTCCTAACACGGATGAATCCCGTACTGGCAGAAGCTGCAGGATGGTCCACCGATCTAATTTGGATAGTTGGACTTTTCACAGCACTATTTGCCGCAACCGCTGCAGTTGCTCAAAATGACATAAAGAAAGTCCTTGCATACTCAACAGTCAGCCAACTTGGATTCATGTTTGTAGCAGTCGGATCCGGTCTGTATGTCGCCGCTATTTTCCATATGATTACACATGCTTTCTTCAAGGCGCTTTTGTTCCTCGGAGCCGGATCTGTCATCCACGGAATGCATCATGAACAAGATATGCGAAAGTACGGGGCTCTTAGAAAAGCAATGCCCATCACTGCATTCACTTTCATTATCGGTTGGTTAGCCATAGCAGGAATACCTCCGTTTTCTGGATTCTGGTCAAAAGACGAAGTCCTTTTAGCAGCTTGGAATGAAAATAAAATTGCTTGGGTGATGCTTCTTGCAGCAGCTGTAATGACTGCTTTCTACATGAGCAGACTAGTGTTTATGACCTTCTTTGGAGAAAAGAGGTGGGGGACTTCAGAAGAAGAAGCTCATGACAGTGAAACAGAGAAACATGAAGTTATACCTCATGAATCACCGATGGTCATGTGGCTACCTCTCGTCCTCCTCTCAGGTCTCGCAGCAATTGCCGGACTTTTAAATCTTCCCTTCAGCCATGACACAAAACACCTCGAAAAATGGCTTGAACCAATCCTGTTCGGAAATGAAGTTCACGTTAACGCCTCTGGGCAGACGAAATGGCTACTTGCTGTAATTGCAATAATCGGCGCAAGCGCAGGAGTAATTGCTGCCATATTTGTGTATTTAAAGAATAGGGTCGCCACCAGCAAGATTGAACACGCAATTTTGGAAGATGCTTGGAGATTTGATTCGACCGTAAGCAGTTTCATGGGTGGCCCGGGAAGAAGAAGTTTTGAAGCAACCACATGGTTTGACCAGAACATCATCGATGGTGCAGTAAACGGTGTAGGAAAAATAACCCAAAGAGTCAGCACCAGATTAAGAAGCACCCAAACGGGGCTTATAAGAAGTTATGCACTGGGCATGGTCATTGGAGCTGTAGCGATCATCGCATACTTCGTTTCTAGGATGGGATTCTGATGACTTTCTTCAACCTATTAGCAGCATCATCATCCCAACCGACGTTCCCAGTAATACCATCTCTCGTGCTCCTACCAGTTTTTGGAGCAATAGCTGTAGCTCTCACACCAAACGCCCGAGTTGGGTTGCACAAAATGCTAGCCACCATCTTTACTGGTGTTACGGGAGCAATCTCTGTTTGGTTACTAACCGCTTTTAAAACAAACAGCGAATTTCAATTTCTATCCCAACAATCATGGATCAAGAGTCTAGGTATCGAGTGGTTCGCCGCAATCGACGGAATCTCACTCTTTCTAGTAGTCCTAACCGGACTACTATTCCCATTCGTTATCGTTGCCATAAATCCCAGTCACGACCACAAGGCTTACTACATCTGGATTCAACTATTACAGACAGGATGCATGGGTGTCTTTGTATCTCTAGACCTTTTCATGTTCTTTGTCTTCTTCGAAATCGTCTTAATACCGATGTATTTCCTAATCGGGAAGTGGGGTCATGCCAACGCCAAGTATGCAGCAACAAAGTTCTTTCTCTACACAATGTTTGGATCCGCCCTAATGCTCGTAAGTATCGTTTCATTAGCTGTCCTACATTCACAGAACGCTGATACCGATCTCACATTTAACCTCCTCGAGATAGCAACAAACCCCGCTATCTCCACTAACGCAGCAAGAATGCTATTCCTCGGTTTCGTTATCGCTTTCGCTGTGAAAGTTCCACTGTTCCCTGTTCACACATGGCTACCGGATGCACATACCGAAGCTCCAACCGCCGGCTCGGTAATTTTGGCAGGGGTTATGCTGAAACTGGGTACATATGGCTTCATACGATTCGGCCTCTTTCTTTTTCCAGAGGCTTCCCACTTCTTCGCGCCCCTGTTCCTAACTCTTGGAGTTATAGGAATCGTATATGGAGCGATAGTCGCAACCATGCAGAAAGACCTCAAACGGCTAGTGGCATACTCGTCAATTGCGCACCTAGGATTCATAATCCTTGGAACATTTGCGCTCAATACTCAAGGTATACAAGGCGCCACAGTACAAATGGTTAATCATGGACTTTCAACCGGTGCTTTATTCATGCTCGTTGGAATAATCTACGAGCGAAAACACACCAGACAGATTTCCGAACTCAGCGGAATGCAAAAATCAGCCCCAGTTTTAGCGGGCGTTTTTACATTAGTCATGCTTTCGTCAATAGGCCTCCCAGGATTGAACGGTTTCGTCGGAGAATTTCTCATACTTCTTGGAACCTTTACAGCAAACAGATGGTGGGCAGTTGTCGCAGCAACTGGAGTTATTCTCGCTGCTCTCTATCTACTCTGGGCATACCAACGTGTATTCCACGGGCCTCAAAATCCCGAAGATGAACCGACAAAAGACCTTACCAATTGGGAACGTTTAACACTGCTACCTCTAATCGTTGGAATCGTATTTCTAGGTATTTACCCCAAACCNATGCTCGACCGTATCGAACCAGCGGTTGACAAACTTGTCTCTCATATTGAAGACACTATCGAGGATGGCTCATTCACTGAGCCTGTTCCAATCACCCAAAATAGAACAAGTTTCAGCGATCTATTGATGCAAACTCACGAATCACATNGCCACAACAAGCACGGTGATACNCACCACGGAGATCACGATGAAGGGCACGACTCCGACCATCACGGAGATGAAAACCACTCAGAGGGCCACGAATGAAACAGATAACTTTGTTAGCCTCCCAGTCAATTCAAACACCATCTGTCGCATGGACAGGTTTATTGCCAATAGTTATCTTGGCAGCAGCAGCGGTTCTACTTCTTACGATCTGCTCGCTNTTNCCAGATAGAATAACCACCAAACTACTATCCATCTATACAGCACTAGCTTCACTAGCAGNACTAATAACTACTTTCCCCTTGTGGGGCAAAGTACAAAATAGNTCTGAAGGACCCTACTCAACTCTTGCAGGAGCGTTCGGGGTAGATGGGTTTTCGCTCTTTGTAACAATGCTGTTATCTATCATAGTCATCATTGTCTGCCCCCTTTTATCAACTTTTCTAGAGCGAGAAAACGTAAGCGGACCAGAACCATATGTCCTATTGCTACTCGCCGCAACGGGTGGAATGATTATGTCGGGAGCGAATGACTTTATCATTCTTTTCCTTGGCATTGAAGTACTTTCAATATCTTCATACATCCTAGTTGCGATGAATTCCAGACGAATTCAATCACAAGAAGCAGGTCTAAAATATTTCATTCTTGGAGCTTTTGCCTCAGGATTTTTACTCTACGGAATAGCCTTACTCTACGGAGCAACTGGATCAACGTCCTTCACTGCAATTAAAGCCTTCACCCAACAAGTCGAACTAANAAATGATGCCCTTTTACTTGCTGCATTAGCNTTANTAATAGTCGGTTTAGCATTTAAAGTCGCAGCAGTACCATTTCACTTCTGGTCCCCNGACGTGTATCAAGGNTCGCCAACGCCATTTGTTGCCTTTATGGCCTCTGCAGTCAAAGTATCTGGATTTGCCGCCATTCTCAGAGTGCTTTACGTGACCCTTGGGGAATATCGAGCCGACTGGCAACCCGTTATCTATGCAATCGCAATTGCTACATTACTTACTGGTTCTTTACTCGCAATCGTACAGACAGATTTAAAGCGAATGTTGGCATACTCTTCCATAAGCCATGCNGGNTATTTATTAGTAGGAACTCAAGCNGCATCCGATCAAGGTGTAAAAGCAGTCCTCTTTTATCTGGCAACATACGCTTTCATGGTCATNGGCAGTTTCACAGTGGTAGCAATAAATGCCGGAAAGTCGGGAACAGAAACAAGTCTAGATTCCGTAGCTGGTTTAGCTACGAAAAAACCTTTACTAGCAATTTCATTCACTATTTTTCTTCTAGGTCAAGCNGGAATTCCGCTTACTTCCGGCTTCTTTGCAAAGTTTTACGTCATTGAAGCTGCGATCGAAGAAAAGTCGTACATGCTAGCTGTTATCGCAATGATCGCAGCAGTAATCGGAGCCTTCCTCTATCTTCGCATCCTTGTCAAAATCTGGCTATCCCAACCAACTGACCAAGAAGATAGCGCAAAACTCACTATTCCATTTGAAATCGGTCTAGTACTAGTGATCTCAGTAATCGCTACGATGTTCCTCGGTATTTGGCCAGAACCCTTAGTAGAAATGGTTGAGCGGGCAATTCCCGTCCTAGTAGCGAGTTAGGAAATGAGTCATACAAACTCCAACGCAATAGATCACAGAAGCACCTGTAAGGATACATAATACTAAACGTGTCTTATCTCAAAAAAACAATTAGAACTAAACCTCATTTAACCACGTTTAAGGCTCTACTTTGGGCTATCTTGAGTCGTACACCTTGGTCCAATTGGTCCCAAGTAACTACTATTTATCAACGTGTCTGAATTTCTACGCAGCTATCTCACAGTCGCCGTTTTTGGTGTACTCGCATGTCTCCTCGTTGGCGCNTTTGTAGGTCTCAGTGCCCTAATAAGGCCCACACGGAAACAAGACCAAAAATACCTAACATACGAGTCAGGCGTCGACCCAGTTGGAACTGGTTGGACGCAAAGCAATATCCGTTACTACATATTCGCCCTACTCTTCGTAATGTTCGATGTCGAGGCAGTATTTATCTTCCCATGGGCAACCAGGCTTGAAGCATATGGCTACTTCGGCTTGGTAGAAATGGCAATATTTATCTTTATTCTTTTACTGGGTCTGCTATATGCCTGGCGCAAGGGAGTTCTGAAATGGTCCTAAAGCGAGAAGAATGCGAGAAAGATGTGGAGGAGCTATGGGGCTTGTAGAGTCTGGAAAAATTCCGAAGCCGCTGACAAAGCTGCTTAACATGAGTAGAAGGTACTCAATGTGGGTATACCAATGGGGATTAGCCTGTTGCGCTATCGAGATGGGCGCAGCCTTTGCTTCGCCTCGTTATGACGTGATGCGATTAGGTGTTATCCCTCTTCCTGCTAGTCCTCGGCAAGCCGATTTTCTAGTAGTCTCTGGCACAGTTACTGACAAAATGGCTCCAGCAGTCCGTCGCCTTTGGGAACAAATGCCTGACCCTAAATATGTTATTTCTATGGGGTCATGTGCAAATTGTGGCGGCCCATACTGGGATTCCTACTCAGTTACCAAAGGAGTGGATCAAATCATTCCCGTAGACGTGTACGTTCCTGGCTGTCCGCCACGCCCCGAAGCGCTTCTTGAAGGAATCGTTCTTCTTCAAGAACGCATAATGAACGAAGATATGGCTGAAAGATGGAAAGGGGATCCCATTGTTGTTGAGTAACTTCACAAAATGGAATTCTTTAGCCCGTTCTGAGGAGCACTATGGCTGAAATACCTGAACATCTACTAAAACGCGCTCAGGCTGCTAGAGAGAAAGCCGAATCGCAACAAAAGACAGAAACCACTGATTCAACTCAACCACAAGAAACCGAAGAAACCAAAGAGGTCGAAGAGATAGTAGATCTAACTGATGAGAATGCCGAAGAAGCACTGTCGATTCTTAAAACAGCGCTTGAAGAAAAGATTCTCGATTCTCACATTGCCCCTGGAAGAGGCCTCTGGATCCGCGTACACGTCGAAGACTGGCGTTCTGCCGCAAAAGCAGCCAAAGAAACTCTCGACTGCACATTCTTTGATTGGCTATCGGCAATTGACTGGATGCCCTCCCCCTATGGACGTGAACACGAAACCGAACAGGACCAAATTGTTGATGCCTTAGAAGAAAGCGAAGAGAAAGAAATGGAATGGGGATACACGGGAGGAGAAACCCGATTTCAGTTAATATGCCGTGTCTACTCAATTTCTAAAAAGATAGGCGTCATGATCAAGGCTGATCTTCCTGACAGCGACCCTAGAGCACTATCCCTAATTCCCATATACGCCGGAGCGAACTGGCATGAACGCGAAGCAAGAGAAATGTTTGGCGTAACTTTCGATGAACACCCTGATCTTAGGAATATCTACCTTCCAGGTGATTTCGAAGGGCACCCACTTCGAAAGGATTACCCGCTGCTATCTAGAAGAATGAAGCCATGGCCCGGAATCGTAGATGTTGAACTTCTCCCAGGAGATGAAGAATAATGGTAACAACTGAGAGCGAACAGATGGCCTATATCGCCGCACAGGCAGCTGACGCCCGCGTTAATGTCGAAGTTGAAACCGATGAAGGCATGACACTCAATTTAGGCCCTCAACACCCAGCAACTCACGGAACCTTGCGCATCATTGCCAAACTTGACGGCGAAAAAGTTATCGCTGCCGAACCAATCATGGGCTATATGCATCGTGGATATGAAAAACTTACNGAGGTGCGNACCTACCCGCAGGTAACCACGCTAGTCAACAGAATAGATTGGCTNGGTAGCTTCGCTAATGAGGTTCCATTTATCCTTGCCGCTGAACAACTAATGGACGTAGAAGCGCCCCCTAGAGCNCAATGGATCCGCACANTACTATTTGAGTTAAGNAGGATAGCCAANATCTCCCTATTCCTAGGAGATATGGCAGTCCAAGTNGGGGCAACTACNCCTGTCTTCTATGCCTTCCGTGACCGAGAGTTTGTNCTAAATCAAATAGANCGAGTTACCGGAGGTCGTTTCCATCCTAACTTTGACCGAATTGGAGGTCTAAAAGATGACCTTCCCAAAGGATGGATCGAAGAAACAGGAACCGTAATAGGAAAAATGAGAGACTTCTGCGACGAAATGGAAGAGCTCGTATTAGGAAATGAAATTTTCCAAGCCCGCACGCGAGGCATCGGAGTAATACCACCAGAAGTAGCATTATCGTACGGTTTATCTGGCGCAAACCTTCGAGCTTCAGGAGTTGACTGGGACATCCGGCGAGATGCCAATGTGGGTTTGGTATATGACGAGGTTGATTGGAAAGTCTGGACTCACCCTGACGGCGACTCCTTTTCTCGATTCTGGGTCCGGCTTCAAGAAACACGCGAAGCCTGCAACATCATCGAACAGCTACTCGGAGGAATACCAGCAGGACCAATCATGGCTAAGGTCCCGCGCATCATTAAGGTCCCTGCTGGGGAAGCATATGTTGCGACCGAAAACCCCCTTGGAGAAATGGGGTTCTACGTAGTAAGCCAAGGAGACCTCACCCCATTCAGAGTTAAGATCAGATCAGCAAGCTTTTCAAATATGTCCATTACCCCATGGCTGCTGAAAGGGGTATTCGTACCAGATATTATTTCAATCCTTGCTTCCCTCTATTTTATTTTGGGAGATATCGACCGATGATGACTAGCGTTCTTGCTCTAGACCCTGCATGGTGGCAGGAAACATTTCTTATCAAAGTACCGATTGGTCTCCTAGCTGTTCTTCTCCCAGCGGGAACAATCGTCTACCTATACCTATTCAAAGCTATCTCCTTTATGCAAAGTCGCCTAGGGCCAATGGAGGCAGGTCCTTACGGCTCTTTACAGCTGCTGGCAGAAGTAGGGAAATGGCTGCAAAAAGAGGATATTTTCCCAACTAAAGCAGACAAATTTGTGTTCGCCGCAGCACCATTTGTAGTACTCATGTCGACTTTCTTACTGGTGGTAATTATTCCTGCAGGTCCAGATGCAATGTTTGTCAATCTTGATGCGGGGATATATTTTGCGATGGCAGTTTCTTCAGTTTCTGTTATCGGGATACTGATGGCGGGCTGGGCTTCTGCGAATAAATATTCACTACTTGGCGGTATCCGTGCAGCCGGACAGCTTATTGCATATGAACTCCCATTAATCCTTGCAGTTGTTGGAGTTGTCATTCAGGCAGGAACTATGAACATGCAAGGAATTGTTCTAGCACAGGCAGAAGGAGAAATCTTAGGGTGGGGCGGTATTGGAAACCCATTTATACTTACCCAATTCATAGGATTCTTTATCTTTATGGTTGCGGTTCAAGCTGAATTAACTCAGGCGCCATTCGACATGCCTGTAGCTGAGTCTGAACTAGTCACGGGATACCTTACTGAATACTCAGGGATACGGTTCTTACTTTTCTTCATTGGGGAATTCGCCTCAGCCGGCGTCTTTTCAGCTATAGCTGCGGTGCTTTTCTTCGGCGGGTGGTATGTACCAGGAATCGATCCTGCTAATGACATATTTAATGTCATAGGGCCTTTGATCCTTGCAGGAAAAATGATGGTCATTGCTTTCCTCATCTTCTGGTTTAGATTTACATTTCCTAGATTTCGTGAGGACCANTTGCAACGTCTTGCATGGAAATTCCTCATACCNCTTAGCCTCGCAAACATAGCTCTAACCGGCGTCTTGAAGGTGGTCGTATAATGTCACAGATTCCAGGAATACTTAAAGGCCTCAAGGTCACATTCCGAACCATGATGAAAACCCTTTTTCCGGGAGGCATTAAGAATCCAGTGCCTAGGCCCAGCGAAGGTGCTCTTACCGTTCAATATCCGCATGAAAAAGAGGCGCCTCCGACGAGAGCTAGAGGCGTTATCGCGCTCCATGANGGAAACTGTACCGCATGCATGCTTTGCGCAAGAGAGTGCCCTGATTGGTGTATATATATTGAAGGCCATAAGGAGCTAGCCCCACCACGTCGAGCAGGTGGACAACCAAGAAAAGTCAATGCTTTAGATCGCTTTGACATCGATTATTCGCTCTGCATGTACTGCGGAATATGCGTGGAAGTGTGTCCCTTTGACGCTCTTTTCTGGACTCCGGAATATGAATTCTCCGAACTTCGTCTCGCCGACCTATTGCATGACAAAGAACGGCTAAGTGAATGGATGCACACTGTTCCTGATTACGAAGAATATGAAGCTGGGTCGGAGCAGAAGCAAAGGAAGGTTCCCCGCTGATGGTTGCGCAGAACGTTTTCTTTGGGATTATGGCACTTGTTATGATCTTTGCTGCCCTAAAGGTAGTGAGTACGAAAAACGTAGTACATGCAGCTCTTTGGCTTGTCGTCGTCCTTGGGGGGGTAGCTGGCCAATTTCTCCTTCTTGGAGCAGAATTTATTGGTATAACACAAGTGCTCGTATATATCGGCGCTGTAGTAGTTCTCTTACTATTTGGAGTGATGCTAACAAAAGCCAGCTTGGGAGAAGAAGCCGACCTCAACATGCCTAAACGTGCGCTCCCTGCAGTCATCGCCGCCCTTATGTTCGGTGTAATGACTTACGCTCTAATTGATACTTTCAGAGATACTGAGCTGCCCCGTGAGTCTGTAACAAATGCAGCTGCAGTGTCCGACTCTATATTTGCTGATTACATTGTTCCCTTTGAAGCAGTGTCAGTTCTCTTACTCGCAGCTCTTATAGGTGCAGTTGTTGTTGCGAGGAAGGAATAATATGTTATTAGTTCAATTCCTTCTGCTTAGCTCAGTCCTCTTTTGCATCGGGATTTATGGTGTTCTTGCTCGGAAAAACGGCGTCATGGTTCTAATGTCTATTGAATTGATTCTCAACGCCGTGAACATCAACCTTGTTGCCTTTGGAACAATGACAAGCAATATTGCTGGAGAAGTATTTGCATTATTCGTAATCGCTATAGCAGCAGCAGAAGTGGGCGTAGGGCTCGCCATCGTCTTATTGATTTTCCGTAATAGAAGAAGCGTTGATTTATCATCTATCGATTCGATGAAGGGGTGAAATGGTAGCTTTGAGCGCATTGGCCGGTGAAGGTCCGACATCATTGATCCAAGCTGGTGGATGGTTTTTAGAAAAAGCATGGATAATTCCTGCGTTGCCGGCAATCTCATTTGTTTTCATCCTTTTCTTTGGGAAACGGATGAAATACAAAGGAGCTGAGTTCGGCATTTTCTCAATCGCAGTCGCATTCATCTTTGCTATCTGCTGTGTTGGACAATGGATTGGCCAAGTCAATAATGCAGACAGCTACAGCGAGAAGCAAGAATACCATGACGAGGAAAAGCACTCAGAAGAAGCAGGCCAAAATAAAATTTTTAACGAAGAAATTTTAAGAACATCTTCTAACGAATATGGATCTGTATCCAGTGAAACGATGACTGTTTCCGCGCTCGCTGAAGAAAAAGATGGTTACAGTTCCGTAGGCATAAAACCCGTAATAGAGAGGTTTACCTGGTGGGAAAGCGGCGGACGAAGTTTCCAGGTTGGCATTATGGTCGATGGCTTAGCAGTAATGATGCTATTTGTCGTAACAGCTATCTCGCTTCTCGTTCACATATATTCAACTGAATACGTCGCAGGTGATCGGCGTTACACTCATTATTTTGCCTTCCTGAGCCTCTTCTCAGCATCCATGCTCTTCTTCGTCCTAAGCGAGAATATCCTTCAAACTATTGTCGGTTGGGAGCTTGTTGGAGTCTGCTCATTCGCGCTCATTGGGCACTGGTGGGAAGAAAAACCAAATTCTGATGCAGCCTTGAAAGCCTTTTTAACTAACCGAGTGGGCGACATGGGACTTCTTGTCGGAATGATTGTCCTGTTTTGGTCTGCAGGGAGTTGGAGCATTGTAGATATTAATAATGCTGCAATCAACAACCAGATCGGACAGTCGACTCTCCTAGTAGCATCTCTGTGTCTAACTGCTGCAGTCATGTCAAAATCAGGGCAATTTATCCTTCATACCTGGCTTCCAGATGCTATGGCAGGGCCTACCCCCGTCTCAGCATTGATCCACGCAGCAACAATGGTCGTTGCAGGAATTTATATGGTTGCCAGACTCTACGGAGTATTTTTCGAAGGATTCGATATTGCAGGTTCAAGCTTTAATGTCCTAGCTCTTGTCGGCTCAGTGACGCTTGTAGGAGCTGGCCTTTTGGCATTCGTGCAAGATGATATAAAGAAAGTATTGGCTTATTCAACCGTTTCCCAGCTTGGGTATATGGTTATGGCTCTTGGTGTAGGAGCATGGACGGCAGCTGTTTTCCACCTATTTACCCACGCGTTCTTCAAAGCAGGGCTGTTCCTCGGAGCTGGCTCAGTAAGTCATTCTGTGCACAGTTTCGATATGAAGAAATCGATGGGGGGTATGCGAAAGTTTATGCCCACGACCTATAAAACATTTATAGTCTGCACGATTGCTTTGATGGGGCTTCCACCTCTGGCAGGCTTCTGGTCAAAGGACGAGATACTTGTCGGTACTGGAGGCTGGGGCTTGTTCGGCGGTACCGGCGGTAACGGAACCTACGTTTTTGCCTTAGTGATGGGAATTATTGGAGCTGCCTTGACCTGCGCCTATATGACCCGAGTAATTTATCTAACATTCTTCGGAGAATTCCGTGGCGATACTCATGGGCATGGCGACCCACACGAATCAGGAAAGCGCATCACAATTCCACTGGTGATTCTCGCTGTCATGGCGACCGGTGCTGGTTTCCTAAACTTCCCCGTAGGTTTCCTAACTGGCAGTAAAGCTGGATGGCAGGAAAGGTTCGGCCATTATGTAGAGCCGGTTGCAACATACTTCCCTCCAATAGCCCACGGAACGCCAAGCTGGTCCCTTGCTATTTTCTCCACAGTTGTCGCAGTGATTGGTGTTAGTGCTGCCGGCTACTATTTCTTTGTAAAAGTGAATGCCCAAAGCCCAGCAGCAACTGAGTTAACGAATGGGTTAACGGAGAAGAGTAAGGTAGCCAAAGCGGGACATACTCTTCTAAAGCAGAAGTACTATCTAGATCATCTCTACACAGATATCATTGCAAATGGAACAAAGGGTCCCGTAGCCGATGCAACGTATTGGACCAACCAAAAGGGCATCGATGAAGCGGTTAATCAAGTAGGGAAACAAACGGCTCGTGCAGCCACTTTCGTATATGAAAAAATTGATCAAAATATGGTCGATGGAGTAGTAAACCTTTCAGGTAAGGCATCTGAAGGTCTTGGTGAGGCTACTCGAACTATTATCCAACGCGGCAGAATTCACCAATACGCCGCAATTATGTTCGCGGCCGCCACAATTCTGGCTGGCTTACTTATTGTGTTTGTTTAGGAGAAATCTGATATGGAATATGACAACAATTGGCTACTGAGCCTTATGGTATTTCTTCCTCTTATTGGGGCGGCGGTNGTTATGCTAATCCCCAAAGCTCAAGAGGAACTGGTCAAAGNCGTAGCTCTGGGGACCACAGTCGTGACTGCNGCGCTTGGAGTCTTCATGCTTTTCGACTTTGATTACGGTAAATCAGGAGATTTACANTANGTCGTCGATAAAGAGTGGATCAACGTAATTAATAGCCGTTANATNTTAGGAGTGGANGGGATGTCTCTCCCATTAATCGCNCTNACGCTGCTNATCGTTCCGCTTTGTCTCGTTTACACTTTCGGCCATTTCCCCGAACCACNCAACCCGAAGGCTATTTTGGCTCTCATCCTCATTCTTGAGACCGGAATGATCGGTACTTTTGCATCTCAAGACCTAATCCTCTTCTTTGTATTCTTTGAAGTTGTCCTTTTGCCGATGTTCTTCATGATTGCTGTATGGGGCGGCGATGATCGACGCTACGCCTCTCTCAAGTTTTTCCTATATACGATGTTTGGCTCTGCACTGATGTTAGTTAGTTTCTTAGCCTTATATTTCCTTGCNGATGGTTCGATCGTCGGCGACCAGGNGAATACTTTCTCAATTGTGTCCCTCTCAGAAGGAGCATCTTTAGGTATTAGTAGGTCTGCTCAGCTCTGGATTTTTGCAGGAATGTTTGTAGGTTTCGGAGTNAAAGTACCAATGTTTCCATTTCACACATGGCTCCCTGATGCACACACGCAGGCACCTACGGTNGGTTCAGTTATTCTTGCNGCNGTTCTTTTGAAACTTGGTACTTATGGGTTTATTCGAATTGCTATTCCTATGCTTCCTGAAGCTGCTGCTGCTTGGGCNCCCTTCATAGGNTTATTGGCAGTNATCGGCATTATCTATGGTGCGCTTGGGTGCTTAGCGCAGCGGGANATGAAGAGACTTATAGCNTTTTCTTCNGTAGCTCACATGGGTTTTGTGATGTTAGGAATNTCCACATTNACTGACTTNGGAATCAATGCTGCAGTTTTCGGNATGGTTGCTCACGGCCTAATAACGGGGATGCTCTTCTTCNTAGCTGGATCTATGAAGGACCGATACCACACATTAGATATGGNNCGNTTAGGTGGNCTTCTTGTCTCGGCGCCTAGATTNGGTTGGATNCTTGGGTTCTCAGCAATGGCNTCACTTGGTNTGCCTGGCCTCGCAGGTTTCTGGGGTGAATTCCCGGCAATTCTTGCAAGCTATAACCCTGCTTCTATTCTTCCAGANGGCACCTTCCGNGGATATATGGTTGTCGCAGCCCTTGGAACTGTCNTAGCAGCTGGATANCTCCTGTGGATGTTACAAAAGACNGCGATGGGAAACCCCAAGGAAGAATTTGCAGATAATGAGGAAATTACTGATGTCAAAAAGCACGAATGGATAGCTTGGGCGCCCATCCTCGCCCTTATTCTCTTATTCGGCTTGTACCCTCGTCCCATCTTCAAAACCACCGATGATGCTGTGGTCAAGTCACTAACTGTAGATATACAAGGCGAAGAAGTTGAAAATTGTCTAGAAGTAGAGGGTGCAGATCTAGGAAAAGAGTGTTTCGAAAATATCAGGGAACTAGCTGAATCGATGAAGGAATAAGTATTAATGATTGACGCTTTCTCATCCGCTTTTGGNCTTCTTGCCTCTTCAGGGGCATTTGAACGTCCACCAATCGACTGGCATGCTGTCGCCCCCGAACTTTGCCTTTTAGGTGGNGGAGCCCTCCTGACTTTGATCGATGTCATTTGGTTAGAGAAGGGACGTTCAATTACGTCGGCTCTTGCTGGAATTGTAATGCTGATACCTATTATTCCTATTCTTACTCTTGCAATAGACTCAGAAGATAGGTCAATGTTCAAGGGAGCGTTTGTTGTCGACAAATACTCCCTCATAATCAAAGCATTATTCCTTCTTAGCGGCTACCTAGTTGTCCTTTTGTCAACTAACTACATAGCCGAAGGAGAGTACTGGGAAAACGAGTATTACGGAATGCTTATCTCCTCAGTTCTTGGGATGGTACTCATGGCTTCTGCCCGAGATCTTATTACCATCTTNGTCGCACTTGAGCTGCTTTCAATTCCTGCTTACNTACTGGCTGCTTGGCGTAAAAAAGATCACAAAAGCAACGANGCAGGTCTTAANTATTATCTNATGGGAGTTTTCGCTTCGGCGATCATGCTGTATGGAATGTCGCTGATATTTGGTGTCAGCGGAAGCACAATTCTTGAAGAAATTAACGAGTCGATTTCAGGCGGTGGCGCTAATACCCCAGTAATAACTTTAGGAATAACATTCGTGATAATCGGATTTGGTTTTAAAGTATCTGCATTCCCTTTCCACACATGGGCTCCGGACACCTATGAAGGGGCACCGACACCTGTTACTGCCTTTTTAGCTGTTGCTTCTAAGGCAGCAGGATTTGTTGCGCTCATGAACTTAGTGGTTATCGGTTTCATTGGTCAGGAAGATGTTTTCCAGCCGTTAATCTGGATTCTCGCTGCTTTGTCAATGACTGCTGGAAATGTAATGGCATTGAGACAAACAAACATTGTTCGTCTAATGGCATACTCCGGTATTGCACAAGCAGGATTCATGCTTGCTCCTCTTGCCGTAGCGGGGGCGGGTCCAGCAATAGCTGACAAAGCCGTTTCTGCTGTTGTTACCTATCTTGTGATCTACGCAGCAATGAATATTGGGGCGTTCGGAATAATCCTTGCCGTTTCTAGAAAAACNAAAACGGCTGATCTCGAAAGCTACAACGGATTATTTCGGACATCTCCAAGCCTCGCGATAGTAATGACAGTTTTCCTAGCATCACTNGCAGGCATACCTCCATTGGGAGGTTGGTANGCAAAATTCTCAGTATTTACTTCGCTTACNAGNGCCGGTACAAANTGGGGATATGGATTGGCTGTAGTAGCTGCGATCAACGCTGTCATCGCCTTTGGGTACTACGGAAAGATAGCTATGCGAATGTGGGTTGAAGACCCTCATGAAGCACTTGAAGGAGAAGTAAAAGTACCTGTTTCGCTCTTAGCCGCTCTTGTGTTGACAGCAGGTACCACTATTGCCTTCGGAGTCGCACCCGGAATTGTCACCCATTTCACTGATGTCAGTCTTATAGCATTTGGCGGATGATTCTTTATCGTAATTGACGACTTTCAAAGCGTATGCGTATATATCTACGATGAACCTTCATGAAGAAATAGCCCAAGAAATTACCTTAAATGGAGCGATGCCATTTAGTAGATTCATGGAATTAGCCCTCTATCATCCTTCATTAGGATTTTATGCAAGTGGAGGAGCAGGCAGAAGAAAGGATTTTATAACCAGTCCAGAAACAGGTCCACTTTTTGGAAAGCTAGTAGCAAATGCACTAGATAAATGGTGGAAAGAATTAGGAAACCCTGACCCCTTTTATTTCATTGAAGCAGGAGCTGGCCCAGGAACTCTTGCAAGGTCAGTCCTAAAGGCGCAGCCAGACTGCCAGAGGGCCCTCAGGTATATAGCAGTAGAAAAGAGCACACTTCAGCGATCTCAACATCCAGAAGGTGTGCAATCGTCCGATCAACTTCCGGATAAAAAAGTTTCAGGTGTTATTTTTGCAAATGAGTTACTAGATAATATCCCCTTTGATATATATGAGAGTGAACAAACCGGTGAGTGGTCTCAGGTATGTGTCGGATCTAGTAATGGGTTATTCCACGAAGTGCTCATCAAAGCTGATGAAGGTCTAAACGATGTATTCGGTATCGCTCAAAGCTCTGGTATCCGAATTCCATACCAGACTATCGCTCGCCGCTGGCTGTCTGATGCACTTGGTTTAATCGAATCTGGCAGAGTAGTGGTAATCGACTATGCTCTTCCGTCTTTCCCCGCAGCGGCAAATCATAAGTGGCTCCGAACATATAGGGGTCATGGTTCAGGTGAAAGTCCACTGGTCGNACCAGGTAGTCANGACATAACGACTGATGTAGATCTTAACCAAATAAGTTCCGTACGGACCCCGGATTCTATTCAGTTCCAACACGAGTGGTTGCAATCACTTGGAATTTCGGATCTCGTTGAAGAAGGAAAACGAGTATGGTTCGAAAATGCATCAAATCCAAATGTTGAAGCATTAGCTGCACGAAGTAGAGCAACTGAAGCTGAAGCTCTACTTGACCCCAATGGGCTNGGAGGATTTACCGTTATTGAATGGAAGATATAGCCTTGAATTAATCCGGTAAGAGATTTTGGCCCGTGTTCTTCCCAAAGGGTATTCTCATCAATAAGTCATCAAAGGGGGCACAGTGTCCAATCAAGCTATTGAAGAGTTTTATACTGAGAATCGCTCATTTCCACCATCTGAAGTATTTCAAAGAGGCGCCCTAACGGCGGACCAGACTTTATACGAAGAAGCAGATACCGACTACGAAGCATTCTGGGCTCGTCAAGCACGAGAGCTACTCACATGGTCTCAGGACTTCCATACAACTCTGGAATGGGACCTCCCATATGCAAAGTGGTTTCTTGGAGGGGAACTAAATATCACGTACAATTGTCTTGATCGGCACATCGAGAGTGGNAACGGAGAAAAAGTAGCATTTCACTGGGAAGGTGAACCNGGGGATACAANGTCGATAACTTATAAAGAGCTTCTTGATGAAGTCTCCAAATTTGCCAACGTCCTGAAGGATTTAGGACTGCAGAAATCCGACCGAGTAGCAATATACATGCCTATGATCTTAGAGCTACCAATAGCTATGCTTGCATGCGCCCGAATCGGTGTCGCCCACTCTGTTATCTTTGGAGGCTTTAGTCCTGANGCCATCATTGACAGATGTGAGGATGCTGATGCCAAGCTCATNATCACAGCNGACGCCGGATACAGACGTGGTGAACCCTCACCCTTGAAAGTAAATGTAGACGCAGCCCTCGAGAATGGTGCTGCAACAGTAAAGAATGTAATCGTTGTAAACCGTTGCGATACACCTGTCACAATGNTCCAAGGGCGAGACCACTGGTGGCATGAATTAATGCTGGAAGCATCAGCCAATTGCCCAGCCCCACCTATGGACAGTGAACAACTTCTTTATCTGCTATACACATCGGGTACTACCGCAAAACCAAAGGGTATTATGCACACCACCGGAGGCTACCTCACTCAGGTGGCGTTCACCCACAAGTATGTTTTTGATATCCACCCTGAAAGTGATGTGTATTGGTGTGCTGCTGATATTGGCTGGGTTACAGGTCATAGCTATATCGTGTACGGTCCTTTAGCGAATGGGTGCACCTCCGTGATGTATGAAGGAACACCGGACACTCCACGACAAGACCTTAGAGGGTCAGAAGATAGGTCTACGTGGTCAAAAGATAGGCTATGGGACATTATCGAAAGATATGGTGTGACACAGCTTTACACAGCCCCAACTGCTATTCGAACCTTTATGAAATGGGGGAGCGAAGAGGTCAGCAAACATAATTTGACTAGCCTTCGTGTTCTTGGAACTGTCGGTGAGCCAATTAATCCTGAAGCATGGATGTGGTATCACGAAAATATTGGAGGATCCCAGACCCCGATAGTTGATACTTGGTGGCAGACAGAGACAGGGGGCAATATGATTACCCCTCTTCCAGGTGTCACAACTACGAAACCAGGATCTGCATGTTTTGCGATTCCAGGTGTGTATGCAGAGGTTGTTGACGATGACGGCAATAAGGTCACGCAAGGTGGTGGGTATCTTACTATCACACATCCCTGGCCTTCGATGTTAAGAGGAATTTGGGGTGACCCGCAGCGGTACCTTGATACCTACTGGAGTACATACGAAGGTAGATATTTTGCCGGCGATGGTGCGAAAATAGATGAGGATGGTTACATATGGCTCCTAGGGAGAGTTGATGATGTCATGAATGTATCAGGGCATAGAATCTCAACTGCTGAAGTAGAATCTGCCTTAGTTGACCATCCAAGTGTTGCTGAAGCGGCTGTCGTTGGAGCAACTGATGAGACGACAGGACAAGCGATCATAGGCTACGTCATTCTTCGTGGAGGGTTTGATTCTTCAGATGAACTTCGTGAAGAGATTCGAGCTCATGTCGCTACGAAACTTGGACCGATTGCTCGACCCAGAGCCGTTTTCCTTGTTCCTGACTTACCTAAAACACGCTCAGGAAAAATTATGCGGCGACTACTCCGCGATGTGGCGGAAGGCCGAGATCTTGGAGATACTACAACTTTGGCAGATACTTCTGTTGTTTCAGCTATCCAGGAAGGCGCCAGAGAGTCTAACGAAGATTAGAAGTTAATTTGAAAAGTGTTTGAAGCGGCTGGCAATTAAAATTAAACAAAGCGAAAGAGTTACTTGTCGTCCAGAAGCTCCATGATTTCTCTGGCGACCATCGGGGCTGCATTTTGATTCTGTCCTGTAACCAAATTTCCATCAACTTCCCAAGAATTAGCAAATGGATCTCTAAAGCGGTGGACACAACGGAAATCAGCTTCCAAACGACGTAATTCTGTTTCTGGATGGTGTGGTGTAGAAGTAATTCGAAGGTCACGAACTTGCTTGTCAGTCACAGCAGTGATGCGACGCCCTTTAACAAGCGGCTCTCCATTCTCATCTTTAGCTTTAAGAAAGCCAAGCGGTCCATGGCATACCCCTCCAAGAACCTTCCCTCTTCTGTTAGCTTCTGTTACTTTTTCCCCAACGCTTTCAGAAAAACCTAGATCAAACGAAGCCCCCCAGCCTCCAGCAAAATATATGACGTCGTAATTACCGACATCAACATCTTCAATCGAAAGAGACTCGGAAAGCTTTTTTTGCAGTAAAGCATCGCCAAGTGACCTGTCATCATGGGTAGTTCGAATTACTGGCCGATACGACTGAGGGTCAACTGGGATTAGACCACCAAGCGGACTTGCTAAATCAACCTCCATACCAGCATCAGTCCAAATGTAATAGGGCACTGTCATTTCAGAAGCAAAAACTCCAGTAGGTTTCCCGTTAGTGAGTTGAGCCGCATTCGTGCAGACAATTAGCGCCTTTTTGCCGGCCATATCCATCTTGAGTTCTTGTGTATCTTCTGGATGCATTCCGATTTTTCGAAGAAGGCCACGTAAACCTAGGGCGAGAGCGGGAGGCGTTTTACCCGTCAATTGAGCTTTAGGGGGTTTCCTACGTGCATAAGGTCGTGGATTATTTCGTTCGGGAATTAAAGAACCCCTCTCCTGAGATAATCTTCGCTTCATGTAGTCAAACACTTCAGCTACCTCCGGATCGTGACACAAATTTCGCGATTCAATCGGATCACTCGTCAAGTCATATAATTCCCATTGATCAGGCAAGGGATCCGTTCTATAAGTCTCACCCATTAAGCCCGATGAAGATAAGTTAGCAATATTTGGGATAGTCCATGTTTGAGGATCATCATACGATCGAGTTATTTTCCAGAGTGAATCACTAATCCCTAAGACTTCTTCATCTGTTATCTTGACGACTATCCCTTCAAAATTAGTGCTTGCATGCGGCAGGATTTGGATTTTTAAAGCTCGAGGGGGTTTTTCGGCTTGCCCCAACCCGCGAGCCATTGCCGAGGCAAGCGTATCGCCTTCAAGCATGTTGTCTCGTGTCATAAAGTAAACAGCTCTATTCTTAAATTCAGAAATATCAGGATCTTCAAGTAGCGGGCTGAGATCTCTACCTGGAAGAGGGTGAAATTCTGAGAATTGAGGAGCTAGATGNTCTCCAAGGTAATTTTGGTCTAACCCAGCGAGTGCCAAAGCAGTCGGGATAAGGTCAACATGTGAAGTCGGCACTGAATCGATTACTGCTTTGGGAGATTGTGTACCCCCGTATTTGACTATCTCAAATGGGACTCTTGTGGCCTCATCATAAAGGTTAAACCACTTCTGATGNAGGCCACCATGAGCACCTAATAAATCACCATGATCAGATGTTCGGAAGATTATTTTCTCGCGNGACCCATCTGTGATGACAGCTTTNCGAACCATATCAAGGGGATTATCGACNTCTAAATGCATTCGATAATAAAGGTTTCTGTATTCNTGTTCGTTNCTCTCGTAGAGCCTTTGCACGGCTCTTTGAACCCCATACCCAGAGTAGTAAGAATATTTGTANGCAATTTGGGCTGCAGGTTTTGAAGATAAATCTTCATAGCGNGTAGGTGGAATTGGAATNTCTGGAGGATCAAAATCAGAAGAGAGATAGGGATTGTTCTCAGGTCTGCGCATATATAGAGGCAAAAGAACAATGTCGTGAGGGTTCACAAAACTTACAACTAATAAAAAAGGTTTTAGGGCATCACTATCACCTAGATTGCGCCTTCTATACCTATCCTCAAGCCATCGAACAGTTCTGTCAGCGATAAGGGGATCACGAATAATACCTGAATTTCCNAGCAGCGCACCNTGAGGTTCAGGACCAACCCAACCTGAAAATCCATATTCATTAAGAGGGTTCATTTCAAGGTACTGTTTAACAGCATCCTGAAGAATTGTTCCGTCCGAAGTATTCGTTGCTAGCGGCTTACCCGTCGACTCATCTATAAGGTCGGCGTGGCTAATATGCCACTTGCCATCATAATGAGTGTCATATCCTGCAGCCCTAAACCAATGACCAAGCGTGGGTACTTCCCTAGGGGCCAGCCACCTCATCCGAGCGTCGTAAGCATCCTTCCCCAAGCCGTCTGTTTGAGTAACACCATGGACATCGGGAAACTGTCCAGTGAAAAGTGTCGGACGGCTAGGAACGCATGCCAAGGAACCCGTGTAATGCCGATTAAAACTTACACCGTTATCTTTAAACCAGTTTCGTCCTGAAAGGACATTATCTCGCCACTCCANAACTTCCGGAGCTTCGTAAGGTGGGATCGCCCTCTCTTCGTCAGTCATAAAAATNATGACGTCAGGTTTGTATGAGCTACTCATGTCGAGATTCCATTTCATCAATTCTCAAGTGAAGAAGTGATATTTGTCGTTCAAACTCTTTTAAGGGTTCTGTTANCTCTAGAANATTNNTTAGATCTTTGAGCATGCCGGAATTAATTCTGCCAAAGATTAGGGAANCTATGCCTGCGATCGGAGTGGCAGGTCGTCGAANAGGAATAATTTCAACGGTTAGCGATAGCTNAACACCGACTTCACTGGGCTCCAGTGTCCATGAATTTGTAACNTTTTTAAATACTGGAGGTAGTCCTCGTATTTCATACNCTAAATACCTTGAATTNTCCCACTTCGTAACATGCTCGGTTACCGAAGAATTTCCAGTTTGTATTCTGCGGCATGNACCTTCCCCTTCTTGCTGGTGAGATAGCAGGCATGAATGAGAGACNTTAGTAGCCCAACCTGAGATTTCNCCAAAAGCTGATAAAACCTCCCACGCTTCGNNGAGNGAACATGAAACGTTGGTTTTTCTCGTTACCGTTGCCATTCGTTCCTCCAAGATAGTTCATNTTATTTGAAAGTATCTNTTGNTNAAAGTTAAATTNCTTAAGCTAGACCAGTCTGATTATAATCTGCCGGGCNTCATTNGCCGATCTNGNAAGTTAAGCGTAGTANCCGCTNTGAACAGAGATCGCAGGGACATCATGTTCTAAAAACATCTCGATGTTCCTTGGATCATCATCAAATACCAGTATTGGAACATATCCGGCGTCGATGATCTGATTTAGAGCAGATAGTTTCATTTTTGATGATTGTTGATAATCTTCATTCGATCTCATAATCAATGCATCCCAAATAACCCCATATTTTTTAAGCCAATCAATAGTTTCTGATTGAATAGAATTTGGGCGAGCGGTAAGAATTATGGTTTTGTGAGACTTGTGAAGAAGATTTATGAGTTTAACGCCGGAAATGATGGGTGGATCCTCTGTGCACGCAGAAAAAAACCCATTCCAATTTTTCTCCTCGCCCCGTAAATAATGCTGACGATGAGAAGCATCACTTATTACCCCATCAAGGTCAAAGATAACCACATCATCGCCCTCATTTATTGNGGTACTCCATGTCCAATCAGGCATCAGTAGCGTCTATCGATCATAAAAAATTATCGTAGTAGGTTAATCCCGAAAATTCCCGCATTGTATTGGTATGCCAAAGTCGTTTTCTTTTAGTTTNCTAATCGCAGATTGTAAGTCATCGCGTTTCTTACCAGTGACGCGTACNTGCTCTCCCTGTGTTTGAGATTGAAGTCCTTTGAAACCGAGAGCTTTTATGAACTTATTTATCTCCTTGGCTTTTTCTGAGTTGATGCCCGAAGTCAAAGCAACTACTTGTCTCCTCCTGCCTCCTGCTGAGTCCTCAACAGTNAGGTATTCGAGAGCTTTCAATGANATTTTTCTGCGGACTAGCTTCTCTTCTAAAACAGTCCGAAGTGCGTTGAGTCGGTCATCGGATGATGACTCAATTGTTACATGTTCCTCTGAGAGTTCGATTGAGCTTTCAGTTCCTTTAAAGTCNTATCTNTGNTTAATCTCTCTNGAAGCTTGATCGGTTGCGTTTCTCACTTCTTGCATATCAACANTTGATGTGACATCGAATGATGGCATTTCTNGCCTCCTCAGTAGGGGAATCAAGTGNTAGCTCAAATACTAATTCCCCTGTTTCATCTTCCCTACTNTTTTTAGAACTAACTTTTTGTTTTTAGAACTAACTTTTGAACCTTCTCAGGAATTANAAAGGTAATGTGTGGNCANTTTGGGTGTTATCTCGTTAGACTAGCGCTAGTATCACCAGTTCAGGGTCGGTGCCCGAGTGGCCAAAGGGAACGGGCTGTAAACCCGTCGGCGTTAGCC
>PAEG01000006.1 GCA_002703045.1 Acidimicrobiaceae bacterium | reverse complement strand
CAATCTATGGATCATCCGGATTTTGCAGAAGGGGTCTCTGCAGCTTTAGAAAAAAGAAAACCGACTTGGGAATAGAAAGTACCTTCTAGACCAACTCGTTCAGAGCGGCAGCCACGGGTTCAATCATCTCAGGTGTTGTTGGTCTGGGAAAAGACACGATAATCGTATTTGCCCCTGCTTCTATCATTTTATTAGCCCTCTCAGTTAGGACATTAGGGTCCTCTGTAGCTGAGTAACGGACCTTTCCTGAGATTCGAATCTCACTTGGATCTCTGCCTATTGCTTCGCAGCAATTTCGAAGGACACGGGCTTTTTGTTCTAGTACTTTCGGGTCGGTTCCTTCATAATTCCAGTGCTGTGCATATTTCGCAGCTAATGGGATTGTCCTTTTTTCTCCCATACCGCCAATGCAGATGGGAGGGTGAGGGGATTGAGGGCCTAATTGGGTAAAGATCGCATCTTGAAGTTGAAAATATCTTCCATCGAATGTCACTTTTTCGCCCGATAGCAGTCGAATGATAATCTCGATGGATTCCTCGAATCGATCTAGGCGTTCTTTGACGGTTCCCAAAGGAAGACCGAACATGTCGCATTCCTCTGGACTCCAACCTGCCCCTAATCCAATTTCTAACCTTCCGCTGCTTGACCAATCTAGGGTGGCTGCCATGTGTGCAAGGACGCTGGGATGGCGAAAATGAATCCCAGTGACGAGTACTCCACCGCGAATTCTCTTTGTTTCATGGAGCAACGAAGCGAGAACCATCCACCCATCGGCTGCTCCTTGGTTAGGGTCCCCCTTAAATGGTGGCCCTACAAAACCGAAGAAATGGTCATTGACCCAGCCGGTTTCGAACAGGTCAATATCATCGGCGATTTTCCATATGTCTCGAAGAACCTGCCACTCGATATCTTGGGGGCCGGTACTTATCCCGAAGGAAACTGTACCCATAACTATAAGCTACTCCGTCTTCTTATTAATCTCCCCGGAAGGTTACCTGTTGCTTCGCCATTGGTAAATGTTTCTATTCCTGACACGAATGTATGGACGTAGCCTTCTGGCTTCTGAAGCAACCGTGACCCCCCGCCTGGTACGTCATGCTCTAACCAAGGAATCCCAACTTCAAGACTGGAGTAGTCAATGACGTTGATATCTGCTCGATAGCTATCAGCTATCCTGCCTCGGTCGCTTAAATTGAAAATTTCGGCGGGTTCTGCGGTCATCATCCTAACCACTGATGCTAGAGGTATACCGTTGCTGCGATCTCTAGCCCAATGCGTCAACATAAATGTGAACAAGCTTGCATCAGAGAGAGTCTCAAGATGAGCTCCGGCGTCCGATAAGCCAAGCCGACTATTGGGGTGCTGAAGCATTTCGTGAACTGCATCTAGATTCCCTTCAGCGTAGTTGTAGTGCGGGTAGTTCAACAGCCCATTTCCATCGTGCGAACAGAGTACNTCTAACATNATTTCCAAAGGGTTTTTCCGAGTCCNCTCTGAAATCGCTGCAATAGATTCGAAGGGTTCATATTGGGGGGANGTTTCCCCCAAAGGGATTAANGGGTATGTNCNCTNTTCAAAAAACTTTCTGCTTTGCCAAANATTACGCGTCGATTCTGCGCTCTCGATCAGCCTGTCACGTAAAGCCTCATCTGACTGNATTCTTTGTGCAATTTCACTATTCGTGAGAGNAGAAAGAGCCGGCCAATCCTCNCCATGCATAAAGGGGTTAAATTTTGTCGAGAACCCACCTAATGTAACGATCGATCGTCCGGTTACTTGACCAAATACTTCGGCGCCGCTGNCGGTGGCNGCTTCAAATAGTGTTAAAACACTTTTCCATTCTTCAGGGTCATGAGCATGTTGAATAAGGCACATCATTACTGGGCCATGTGAGGTCCTTGANAGCTCGGCGGCAAGGCGTATCTCACCTTCTCGCTCCGAAGGGTAGAGNCCNGTAACNCCTCTNGGGCTAAACATGATTGGAGCTCCGCCTTCTTGAGCGATCGCTTCAGCAATAGGTTTTAGTTCTTCGATCCCAGACAATGTCCCCGGNTGCCACCCATCAAGGTANGTATGGGCTTTGGTNCGTGAGAAGGAAAATCCTAGTGCGCCTTTACGGAGACTTTCAGCTACGATTCGAGCCATTTCATTGCTTTCAGCTGGGGTTGCAGGNTCGTTTCTGGCTCCTCTTTCCCCCATCACATAAAAACGTAATGCAGCGTGGGGTATTTGGACTCCAATGTCCATCGCATAAGTACCGCTGGCAACACTGTCCATGTATTGCGGAAAGGTTTCCCAATTCCAGTCGATTGCCTCTTCTAAACATCTAGCTGGGATGTCTTCTGTCGACTCCATCATTTCGACTAACAACTTTTGGCCGNTAGGTTTAACTGGNGCGAACCCGATCCCACAATTTCCAGTTACCGCTGTTGTGACTCCATGCCAGCANGACGGTCGGAGAAGCGGATCCCAAGTAAGTTGTCCGTCGTAGTGAGTGTGAATGTCTATCCAACCGGGGGCAACAAGCAGGCCCTCGGCATCAACGGATTGTGCACTTGTGTGAATACCATGTTCGACCTTGGTGATATACCCTCCCTCAACTAGTACATCAGCTACAAATGGTTCGTCTCCTGAGCCGTCGACTACGGTTCCACCGCGGATAACGAATCGTCCAGAATCCATTTTTATCTACCGGAGAAGTTCGGAGGTCGACCTTCGGAGAAGGCCTTAACGCCTTCATGGTGCTCGTCAGACTGGAAACACTCTANAAGGGTACGTCGACTATTCTCTTGATGTTCGAGTANAGGGAGATGAAGNCCTTCATATAGAAGCTGTTTCGTTAGACGGTGAGATGAAGGAGCGCCGANAAGATACCTCTGCGCCTCTTCTCGGGCAGCAATAAGTAACTGGTCTGGTTCAACGATTTTATAGACGTACCCAATCTCTAGTGCCATCTGCGCNTCCAACCAGTCGCCAGAATAAAGNAGCCGAAGCGCATTTTGTAACCCGATTTGNCTAGGAAGTAGCCATGTTCCAGCTCCTGTATCCGGAATAAGNCCNCGATGAGCAAAATTCCATGNGAACCGNGCNCTGGTAGTTGCNATTCTGACGTCGCAATGGCTGGTCCATTCCGCCCCCATGCCGACTGCTGCACCATCAATTGCTGCGATCACAGGAAGAGGGCATGAGGTAATGTTCCACCAGCCTTGCTCATCATGTGTCGGGACCTTTATTCCCCGCTCCTGTGGAGGGATGTCAGATAAAAAATTTAGATCTATGCCAGCGCAGAAAGCATCACCTCGGCCGGTAATTATCACTACCCTTGCTTCATCTTCGGCACGGTTCAACCCTTCATAAAGCTGTTCGATCATGGGATATGTCATTGCGTTTCGTCTTGTTGGGTTATCGATCGTTATGGTAGCGATCCCGTCAGCATCAAGATCGTAAAGAGTTTCTCCCATAGGNCAACAATAACCAGCTTCCNCTTTAAAATCCAAAGGTACTTTATTCGTCCAAACTAGCCGTTAGCTGCTAGACAGATGAAATGAACTTCGTCCCTCTAGTGGGTACCCTTGCGTACCTCATAGATCCAGATACGCAACGCGTNCTTTTGATAAGGCGAGATGCTCGCCTTGATGATGACCATTATGGAAAAGTTAACGGATTGGGAGGGAAATTGGAGACCGGCGAACATATTCTTGCTGGGCTCCGACGGGAAATCCTCGAGGAAGCTGGCGTTGAAATTTTGTCAACGACGCTTCGTGGGACAATCGCTTGGACCGATTTTGGGCCGAAAAGAGAACAATGGCTGGGCTTTATCTACTTGGTTGATGCATGGGAAGGCGAGATTTTTGAAACAAATGCTGAGGGGTCTCTTGAATGGGTTCCGATTCAAAGACTTATGGATGCTTGCAGCCCTGACGCATCAGTCCGCAAGGAAGCAAACCTCCCAATATGGGAGGGTGATCGATACTTTCTCCCACTTGTTTTTGATTCAGACCCACGGTGTTTCCATGGCTCAATGCCCTATGACGGTATTGAGTTCGTAGATTGGGTCTATGAACGCCACTAAGCTTCAGGTGCTTCTCGACTTAAAATAGAACTAAGAGCTTGGACGGCTGGGTCAATGGCTGCGTTTGATCGAAAGGCTAACACTAACGTCCTCTTTGCGAGAACCTTGCTGGGAACTAGCGGGCGGTCGCCGGATTCTGCCTGATGCCTAGGTAGAACAGTCCAGCCCAAACCAAGGTTTACCATCTCTCGAAGCACTTCAGGTTGAGGCGAATCAGCAACGACATCTACCTTCGCTCCTCGAGCAACTAGCGCATCGGAAATGATTCTTCGGGTATGAGAATTATCTGGGAAAAGTACCCAAGGCCCCCACGTGCTTGGATTCCCCAGCTTCCCGCCTCCAGGACGGTAAATGGCAAGCTCTTCATCGAAGAGTGGCTGGGTAGCTATTCCAGTGAATGTTTTTTCAGGGTCGACACAAACAACTAGGTCCAACTCCCCTCTTTCGAGCATTTCCAATAATGGTCGCGAAGGCCCAACACGTAACAGAAAGTTCAGGTTAGGATGTTGTTCTCGGAAATTCTTTAATTCTGCTGGGAAATGTTGTGTTGCAGCTATGTCAATCATCCCAACGCGAATAAACCCTTCGTCTGCATCTTTCGTTCTTTGCGCCCACTTTGCAAGATCCCCTGTTAGAGATACGACTTGTCTGGCATGGGCAAGGACGACTTCTGCATGGGGCTGGAGTACTCTTCTTCTTCCATCTTTACCGAATAGAGGAACACCAACTCGTCTCTCAAGTTCTGATAGTCCTTGTGACAAGGCTGAAGGACTTACACCCACCTGTTCTGCAGCAATAGCCCATGATGGCGCGTCTGCAACAGCTACAAGATACTCCAGTTGTCGGATAGAAAGATCAGGAAGAGTTCCCATAGCTTTGCAATTTAGTTTAGTTTTTCTTAATAAACACACATTCTTGTTAAAATTCGCTTATTATTCGTCTCATGACATCACGAAACATACTTCCCGCCTCCGGAAAACTAGGCATCCTCACACCAGGAATGGGTGCGGTCGCTTCAACATTTATTGCCGGAGTTCTAGCCGCCCGAAAAGGGCTCAAACCCCCAATAGGATCCATTAGCCAGATGGCGCATATTCGTCTAGGAACTCGAGGCGAAGATCGAAATCCTTTAATAAAGGAGTTCGTTCCCTTAGCCGAACTCGACGATCTCGTCTTTGGCGGCTGGGATCCCATATCCCCAAATGTCCTCGAAGCAGCAACGACCGCCGGCGTACTTGACGGCGAAGACCTTTCTGAAATCTCAAAAGAACTTGAAGGAATCATTCCAATGGAAGCGGTCTTTGATCAGCGCTGGGTGTCTCGACTCGATGGTGTTCGCGTTAAGCAAAATATGAGTAAGTGGGAACAGGCTGAGGCGCTTATCGACGATATTGCTCGATTCAAGCAAGAAAATGATTGCGACCGGATGGTCATGGTCTGGTGCGGATCCACTGAAGCGTTTCAAGAACCTACAGAGGTGCATGCTTCCGTCGCTGCTTTCGAAGAAGGACTAAAGGCAAGTGACGACAATATATCACCTAGTCAAATCTATGCTTATGCAGCTCTACAAGCTGATGTTCCTTTTGCAAACGGCGCGCCTAACCTCAGCTGCGACATCGACTGCATAGTCGAACTATCAAAAACCAGAGGAGTGCCCATAGCAGGGAAGGATTTTAAAACAGGACAGACGCTGATGAAAACACTTCTCGCCCCCGGGTTCAAAGCGCGCATGCTTGGCCTTGAAGGGTGGTACTCCACTAATATCCTCGGGAACCGTGACGGGGAAGTTCTTGATGCCCCGGAGAATTTCAAATCAAAAGAGGTCTCGAAACTTGGCGTACTTGATACGATCCTGCAACCGGAGCTGTACCCAGACCTCTATGGGGACATTCACCATGTGGTACGAATAAATTATTACCCNCCGCGTGGCGACAACAAAGAGGGATGGGACAANATTGACATCTTNGGNTGGCTTGGTTACCCCATGCAGATCAAGGTTGATTTTCTCTGCAGGGATTCAATTTTGGCAGCGCCAATTGTCCTTGACCTGGCCCTCTTCATGGATCTCGCCCATCGTGCCGGAGAGTCTGGGGTGCAAGAGTGGTTGAGCTTCTACCTTAAAGCACCACAATCTGCCACGGAGAACGGCCCAGAACATGACCTGTTCATACAACAAACAAAGTTAAAAAATACTCTTCGCGAATGGATGGGCGAGGAACCAGTAACGCATAGTGAAGCTGGGTAACAGAATATCTACCCTCTAGGAGAAGGAGTACCTCCAGCTTCCATCCATGCTGAAACGACTTCTTCGGCCTCGCGCGGATTATATACATCCTCCTCGTAGCTCCACATCCCTTCACCCGCATAGTGCAAAACAACATGGACGTTGAACGAATAGTTCTCTCCCCCACTCTTTGGATCGGGAAGACAATTGGGGATGACGGCCACTACCCGATTTCCATCGATCATGTAATGATCGAGAGCAAAGTACATTTCTGGAAAGGGCTTGACAGCCTGAGAGATCCACGACCTTATCTCTTCACGGCCTGAGAACCTCCCATAGTTATGTTCAAAATATTGGGCATCATACGTGAATTGNTTAGCCCACTGGTCCCAGTCTCCGGTCGCTACNGCGATGTCNCCTNTNCGCCTATATTCAAAGAATTCTCGCTTAACCTCTTCCCTNCTGNAAGNAGGTTCGGGAACGGGCGGCGCCCATCCTTCAACNCCTTTTAGATTCCTGTCCATTTCGGTATCTAGCCGACCTCCATCATTAAACCATTCTGCCCATACTCTTTCGGCATCTGCTGGGTTGTAGAAGTCCTCCTCGTAGTCCCATTGCCCGTTGCCGGCGTAGCGTAAAACTGTTGAATTTGGAAACGCATACCTCTTCCCATCACCTGTCGGGTCAGGAAGATTATTCCAGATATATAGGGCGACTCGATCCTCTTCAATTACCCACCAGTCCATCCAAAGTGAGATGAATGGATACTCTGCCATGGTCTCTACAATCCAGTTCCTGATAGCATCTCTCCCCTGAAACTCCCCGAGAAAGTGCTCTACATACCTTGCATCTTCAGCGAACAAGCTGGCCCAATTCTCCCAGTCATGAGTTTCAACACCCCGACGGCGGTATTCCAAGAAAGCTTTCTCAATCTCAGATTTCGAAAATTCCCCCATCTCCATCTTCCATTTCTACTAATCGCAGCGTTTCAGGATCACCATAGACTATCCCCGAGTTTAGGAAAGCAACAAAATATTCAAAGTACTTGAACGTTTAAGCTGCAAAAGCGAGCTATCTGAGGTAAAAATAAAGCATGCTTATTGTTGTATCTCCTGCCAAGGCCTTAGATTTTGAATCTCCATTAGTGACAAAGAAACATAGTCAGCCAGCAATGCTCGAAAGAAGCAAGGAACTTGTTGATGTTCTTTCAACAAAAACACCGCAAGACCTGCAATCGCTAATGTCAATATCCGATTCACTCGCTGAACTCAATTTTGATAGATATCAAGATTGGTCTACTCCATTTACAACCGACAACTCTCGGCCTGCAATTCTTTCCTTCAGCGGAGATACCTACATTGGCCTTAATGCTGGAGCGACATTTAGCGAACGGGACTTTACCCACGCTCAGAAAACTCTCCGAATCCTTTCCGGACTATACGGGGTGCTCCGCCCATTAGATCTAATTCAGGCTTATAGGTTGGAGATGGGGAGCAAACTTAGAACTAACTCATCGAATGATTTGTATGGATTCTGGGGAACTGAAATTTCAGAAAAGCTAAATAGTGACTTAATGGAAAGCCCTGGGGAGCCAGTGCTTATTAACCTTGCGTCAAACGAATATTTCAAATCTGTTAACCCTGATGAGGTCAACGGTCCACTTGTAACACCTACCTTTCTAGACAAGAAAAAAGGAGGAGACTATAAGATGGTTAGTTTCTATGCCAAAAGAGCTAGGGGCTCTATGGCCTCATGGATCATTCGTAATAGAGTCAAAGCTGCGAATGAGTTGCAGAATTTCGATGAAGAAGGCTACCGGTACGACCGTGATCGGTCAGATGCATTAAAGCCGGTATTCCTCCGTTCCAATTAAATTCGTGCCTGTACCTATAGCTATAAACGGTTTCGGTCGCATCGGTCGACTACTTGTTAGGGCACTTTCCAATCACCCTGAACTTCAACTTGTCCACATAAACGAACACAGCGGTGGGATAGAGACAGCTGCTCACCTGATGCAGTTCGATAGTGTGCATGGCAAGTGGGAGCATGAAGCAAAAGTTCAAGGGGATGAATTATCTCTAAATAGCCAAATCATAAGTTTCAGCGAATTTACCAATCTTAGTGACGCCCCTTGGGCCCAATCAGATGCTGAAATCATCGTTGACTGCACCGGTTCATTTAGGACGTTGGATACTTTGTCTAGTTATTTAGAACTAGGTATGAGCAAAGTCGTGGTCGCTGCGCCGGTCCATGACCCGAAAGCTTTAAACATAGTGATGGGTTGCAATGAAGACCTCTACGACCCTGAGGTATTCGATATTGTTACTGCTGCATCATGCACTACGAACTGCATTGCTCCAGTTGTCAAAGTCCTCAATGAGAAAATAGGGATCGAAAAAGGACTCATCACTACTATCCATGACCCTACAAACACACAGGTTGTCGTGGACTACCCGCTGGAAGATCTCAGGAGGTCACGATCAGCGTTAAATTCGCTCATTCCAACTTCGACGGGGTCCGCGACAGCCATCACAAAAATATTTCCAGAGCTTTCAGGAAAGTTGGATGGCATCGCAGTTCGAGTTCCGGTGCTGAACGCGTCCTTAAGCGACTGTGTTTTCGAGGTTTCACAGACTATCTCAGCCCAAGAGGTCAATGACCTATTAGAGGAAGCATCAACTTCTTCTCTGAGTGGAATACTCGGTTTTGAGCATCGACCTCTAGTTTCAACTGATTATGTCAATGACACGCGATCAGGAGTTGTGGATGGGCCTTCAACAACCGTCATAGATGGAAACTTGGTCAAAGTTCTCATCTGGTATGACAATGAATACGGTTATGTTCACCGACTTGCTGAATTAACTGCCAAAGTCGCCTCTCAACTCTCAAACAACTAGCCGATGGATGTTCGAACCTACGGTCTTGTAACAGGAGCATACTGGGGGTTGACGATAAGTGANGGGGCTCTCCGAATGTTGGTCCTTCTCCATTTCCACAATTTAGGATATGGACCGCTCGAACTAAGTTTCTTGTTTCTGGCGTATGAATTGATGGGAGTGATCACCAATCTTCTCGGAGGCTGGGCTGGTTCCCGTTCCGGATTGGACCGGACCTTAAAGGTCGGACTCGGAGTTCAGATCTTTGCNTTAATCGCAATTTCNTTTGTAGAACCAGACTGGAACAAAATCCTCTCAGTGGTCTTTGTTATGTCTTGCCAAGCCTTATCTGGNGTCGCAAAAGATTTAACGAAAATGAGTTCAAAGAGTGCTGTGAAACTCGTGGTGGGAACAGGCGAAAACAAGGCTCTCTTCAAATGGGTCGCTGCACTTACGGGTTCAAAGAATGCCCTAAAAGGCGCGGGGTTCTTTATTGGGAGTGGCCTTCTAACCTGGGTTGGGTTTCAAAAATCACTATTTCTTCTTGCTGGACTCGTCGCAATATCACTGATGGTGGTCGTACTTTTCTTGAGGGAAGAGATTGGGAAATCAAAAAAACCTCAGCCGTTAAGAATTTTCTCCTCTGAATCCTCAACGATAAACCGGCTTTCTACAGCACGTATCTTTCTTTTTGGTTCTCGAGATATCTGGTTTGTGGTAGCGCTACCTGTGTTTCTTGATGAAGAACTNGGTTGGTCGTACAACGGGATCGGGGGGTTTCTTGCNGGCTGGGTGATTGGATATGGCATTGTACAATCTTGGGCTCCTTCCCTACTNGGTTTATTCGGTCGAACGAAAGAGACCGTTCAGGCTGCAAAGATCTGGGCATTAATGCTTGCTCTTNCAACNATTGGAATAGCNATCTTTGTTTCCGCCGAGATTTCAGTTAATGCCATCGTAATTGGTGGGCTACTTATCTTCGGAATCATCTTCGCCATCAACTCCTCTACTCACTCATTTTTGATCTTGGCATACTCTAAAGATGAGGATACGGTCGCTATCAATGTTGGTTTCTACTATGCCGCTAATGCCCTCGGAAGGCTTTTNGGAACGCTGCTTTCTGGTTTGGCTTATTTGGTAGGTGGATTAGATGCGGCTTTGTGGATCTCTGCCGGGTTTTTNGCAATTAACTGGGCTCTAACCCTGACTCTTCCTCAAACACAATCATCTNCTCNATCGACAATTAACTCGGGCTGAAACTCTGTTGGATAGGTTCAGCATTAGAGAGAGCCATTTATTTGGGGAAGTGAACACCTGATTGTTCAAGCGAAGGGCGCTCACCGGAGCAATCAACAAGGGTCAGGAGGATAACTGTTGCGACGATAAGAATACCGAAAAAGATTAGATTACCTATTTTCCTCATGAGCCATTATGGCATATGAGGTTTAGACAAAAACTGTTTTGAAGTTGAGGAACCACAAAGAGAAACACAATTTAGCTTTCTGAAGGTCTATGAGGAAGGCAAATTTCGAGAAGCACAAAGTCCTCCGAAGAGTCTCGAAAAGCGACACTTATATCTTCCTGAGGAACATTAATCAGGGTGATAGCATCACTTTCTGAAACTCTTTGTAAGGCGGCACCACTAGAACGTTCGAAAAACGCCGTCCCAGCTAAAACAAACCAGAGGACAAAGTTGTTATTGTCTTTTTCGGGGAAAGGGACTAACGGCANCGGTGNTTGATCGGTTTTTACAGGACGTAGTACTCTGACATTTCCTCTTTGGGCGCTTGCCTGATCTATACCNGTTGNACTTATTTCGTGTGAAAGATTGGAGTCNGAGGAATCATGACGCCATACTCGATCTGAAGATCGACTCCAAATGAAGTTTTGGCCCTGAAAGTTTCGATCAGGGTCGAAGGTGTCATTTGGAAGTTTCATTTCATGGTCGCTGTAAGTTGCATGCTGAAGTGGTGTCGCTATTTCAATAACTTCTAAGTCTTCATAGCTCTCAAGTACCTGATGCCGGATATGCGGAGGCTGGAGAACGCAGTCACCCTCATTAAAAATGAAAGGTTGGCCTTGGTCTTCATACACCAGCTTTGCTGAGCCTTTGTAGCAATAAATAACCTGAAACTGTGCATCATGATAATGAACCCAGTCGGGCACTTTACCTGATCCCGGAATTTGAATATGAGAAGCGACATAGTTCCAGGGTCCTTCAGGGAGTAGGTTCCGGTACTTCATANCCGCCCTACCAATTGTCCAGTGGGCTTTATCTACTTCGTTAATATCAACCGAAGCCTGCTGCAGAGTTGGAATATTTGCTGTTGATGGGGCTAACTCGTATAAGACCCTGGTCCCATTGGGGCCAATCTTTTCCATTCCTAGAAGGTCCTTGTTATCTGTGGAAACTCTTAACGTCACCGGAGCCGCTTGGATGGTTTTATCTAGACAAATATTTATGCCGTTGCCAGTNAAAACAGCTAATGATGGATTCTCTGAAGGTGTGATTTTTTCAAGGGTGAATCCGAGCTCATCCCGAAAAAANGTAACTCCTTTATCGAATGATGGTGAGGGGACTACAAGATGAAACTTCATACTATCTAGGTGCCCATCTACTATTTTGAGGCTTCTCCTATAGAAATCCAGGTATTTTTGTCTTCGATGATTACTTGAGTNCCNCTTCGCTGGATCGAGTCAAGGTCTAGATTTTGGGTGAGTTTTGATTTTGTACAGTCAATCACGTAATCGCTTGAAGCCACGCTTGATGATACAAGTTCTGTGGCTATATTACGGTCCCCATTAGTTTTATTTAAGGCTGATGTGGACAAAACTTCGACAACAGATGCGCCGATGGATTGTAACGCTAACCTAGCGACATCTCGAAGTGAAGGTTGCAAAGAGTGATCGCCCAAAACTACGACATCCGNATCTGCCCCAACCCCTATATTCCGAAACTGATATGCATGTGAATCAATAACATCCCAAGTGATTTCCATAATTTTTCTGTTCCTGTTATCTGCTCTCTACAATGGTGGAATGACCGCAACTACGTTAACTAATTGCATCCATCCACGATACCGTTCAAATCCGAATCACCTACTATGAGCCCTGCCCCACTTATAGGAATAACGGGTAAGAGAGGGTACGGAAAGGATCTGAAGGGAAGTTTTCAGGTGATGGGCCACCTGCATGTTGACGTTTACTGGGTAGATTACGCGCAAGGAGTTCTTTCTGCCGGTGGTGTTCCAGTTTTCCTTCCACTAGATGTAAATCCTGATCTCTATATCAACCGACTAGATGGAATTCTAATGAGCGGGGGGGCCGATATTCANCCCAATCTTTACGGAGAAGAGCCAGCTCCGGAGACTTATAAACCTGAGCCTTTACGAGATGAATTCGAGACGGCACTTTTAGATGCTGTATGCGAATACGAACTTCCTGTTGCAGGAATATGTCGGGGATTGCAAATGATTAATGTTTACTTTGGAGGAAGCCTGATACAGGATGTCCCTGAACACGCCGTNCGAGACAAACCACCAAATAGNGAAGTACACACAGTAATACTTGACGAAGCAAGCACNTTAGGGGGACTCTACGGGCCATCGCGTGAAGTCAACTCGCTTCATCATCAAAGCATTGACCGTCTCGGNAAGGACCTTGCAGCGACAGCTACCTCACAAGACGGTGGNATTGAGGGAATTGAACANGAATCACTNCCTCTTGTCGCTGTCCAGTGGCATCCNGAAATGATGAACACTCGCGATAATGACCCCCTGTTCAAGTGGTTAATCAACCAAGCAAGCGNCTAAGCCTAGAGAAAAATAGTTTGGCAGTTCTATTCGATTGATTGAATAGCCTTAAGAATTTTTGAAATTCCTGAATCTATTTCCTCTTCGGTCACCGTCAGCATNGGAGCAATTCGAATTACGTTTCCAAAGACTCCTGCCTTGCCCACAAGAATTCCGTTATCTTTACAAGCTTCAAGAACCTCTCCGGCCTTATNGGAGTCAGGGATAGCTCCATCCCCATTATGATCTACAATCTCTAAGGCGACCATCAACCCGCGTCCGCGAAGTTCTGCTATCCAAGTTGTTTCTTCTGCCACGCTCTCAAGTCCCGCCATGAGCCGAGAACCCATTTTCTTTGCATTGTCCTGAAGATTATTTTCTACAACGTATCGAAGCGTCGCCAAACCGGCTGCTGCCGAAAGAGGGTTACCGCCAAATGTACTGAAATTAAGAGCGTTGATACTTTCCATGATTTCAGCGCGAGCGACGACTCCAGCTAAGGCAGTGCCATTCCCAACTCCCTTGGCAAAAGTCAACATATCCGGGGTAATTCCATGTGCTTGGTAGCCCCAAAAGTGTTCCCCGGTTCTTCCCCAACCCGTCTGTACTTCATCGCTAATAATCAANGCGCCATAATTTGAAAGTATCTTCTGCATACTCCCGTAGAAGCCATCAGGGGGGACTGTATAACCACCCACGCCCTGTATCGGCTCGAAGATCAGACAGGCAACTTCTCCAGTTGTTGCAGTATCCATAATTTGCTGTAGATCAGCTACACACATTTCAGTAATATTTTCATCTGGGACAGCCTCAAATGGGCTTAGAAGACGATACGGCCCCTGTACATAATTGACTGAAAGACCAGAAATACGTGAAGCTAGCCAAGTTGATTGACCAGTGACGGCCTGCGTCGCAAATGTCCTCCCGTGGTAACTATTTCTAACTGCAAGTACTTCGTTAGAGCTCCTGAAATTTGTTGCAAGCATCAAAGCAGTATCGTTTGCTTCACTGCCAGAAGCAGTAAAGAACACCCGAGCATCAGGAATCCCGGAGATAGCTGCGATTTCTTCAGCTAATTCAATCATGGGCTCAGAGAGATACAGGGTGCTGGTATGAAGAACTTTGTTAGCTTGTGACTCTATTGCTTTAGTCACCGCAGAGTTGTTATGGCCAATCATAGTTGTCAAGACTCCCCCAAAGAAGTCTAGGTACTCTGCTCCTTCGACATCCCAGACGTAACTTCCGTCTCCTTGGTCAATCGAGATAGGCGTATCGTATAGAGGTTTAAGATACGGGGCCATGCTTGAGAGATAACGATTAAGTAGTGAGGAATTCGTTGGCATTGCGCATTTCCTATCAGTTACATTGTTTCGGGAATAAGATAAATCTAACTATATTTCCATTCGTTAACTATTTACTCTTGTTTACTTGCCAGTAATTGAGTCTCAATCCACACCGCTACTCCGTCGTCACTATTAGCTAAAGTCACCTCATCTGCGCATCCTATAACTTTCTCTNCGGACTGNCCCATAGCTATNCCCTTCCCTGCCCATTCAAGCATTGANAGATCATTCATCCCATCGCCGAATGCAATGACTTCTGAAGAAGNTATNCCCAGATGAGANCAGAGCCANGATAANCCCGTTTCTTTACCGCACCCTGCAGGAACAATTTCGACCATAGGTAGNCCGCTGAAAACAACNTCGATCTGTTTATCTTGAANAATTTCNCCNACTATTTTNTAAAGNTCTTCTATTCGTGAATGATAGTCAGCGTGGTACACCACTATGTCTTGTGCATTGCTAGTCATTTCCTCCATAACATCAGGAACTATTTTCGCTGGGAATGAGGTAACCCCCGCNGGCATTNCTGGTAACGCCNTGGCGATATCCGGCTCGCCAACCAACTGCCCATGGACTCCAACACCAATTGCTACTCCCGGAAGTTTTTGGCGAATACTATGAATAGCCGTCTGAGCAATATCGAGATCAATTTCACGCGCGGTCAGCCTANGCCCTTTCCTATCATAAACTTCGATTCCGTTTGTNCACACAGCGTATTGAACAGAGGGGAGTATCTCCATCAGTTTCTCAACAGCCAGCCANTCACGACCNGTTGCAAGCGCCACTGTAGAGCCGGANTCACTTGCAGCTTGAATCGCGTTTCGTGTTCGCTTCTGAAGCCGACCATTNGCATCAAGTAANGTGCCATCAACGTCTAACGCNAGAAGTTTTCCATCTAAAAANTTAGACACANTTTCTCCTCTGTTGAAGTACTGAACANCTAGNCAACTTGTATATTCAGTCCGATGAATATGACTATCGAGATGTCGATCCAATCACCGGCCGAGAGTCATTAATTCGNTCNNTTTCTTNNNCCNTATTATNAGTTTNNAGATNNTCAGGTGGAGGTGACCCATTTTCCTNTTCCTCTTCNTCCAGCTCATCNNTAAGATCTTCCCTGTCTTCGNTTGAAGGNNTNTGACNTGAAANCTGTTCATAAATCTCTTCGTCNANAATAATTGTAAATTTCTNAATAACGCCGGAATCGATAATTTTTNCTAAGCGCAGNCTGGTAGCAGAGTGGCTTCTTCCNATTTGATTAGAAATTTCTGTGANAGAAATGCGGGAGTTATCCGANAGGAGTTCGAGAATTTGGAAATCTAGTTGATCCATGGCCTAATAATAGTCAATTNAGATCCGTATAAAAATCTAAATGCAAGGTCTAGAACGATTCGACGTTTTTAATTGTTGCTTTCAACGAGCTTCACAGCCATGCGGACAATCTTTTGTTCTTCTCCTGGGTCCATATAACTTAATTTCTCCATTGCAGATATTTCAAACTGTAAAAGGTCGTTCCCAAATTTTTCATGTTCTGTGCTTACTGTTTTTTCAAGAGATGACGCGTGTTCAGAATCAAGATCATTCCTTATGCCATTAGTTTCATAGTGGTTAAAACCAATAAGAGGTCTTTCCACTCCACAACTTTGGATGACTTCAACCGATAAGTCCTCTTTCACGGCATCAATTAAATTCATTAGGCTTTTAGGATCTTCACATTCCATAAAAATTCGACAATTAAATTTGTCGTGTAAAGAAAAAGCAGCAGTAATTTCAGGAATTTGATTCGCTAATAGTATGAATTTGTCTAGATCCTCGTTCGTTTCTATCCGAAAGTCTACGAACGCACTTGAAACTTCCAAAGGTTTATTCTCTTCTTTGGATGAAGATGCACTTCTTTCTGTGTCTTCTGCAAGTTCAATAGTAAATCGTTTGATTACCCCGGAGTCGACTAATTTCCCTAGACGTATTCTAGTTGCCGAGTGACTCAGTGAAATAGCTTGTGCGATTTCGGTTACAGACCTTCGAGAATCCTCGAAGAGCTGATCAACAATTAATTTATCAAGATCATCCACGTAGTCACTATAACTTATTTGTTGGATTATTCATTTAATTTCGTATAGTTTGTTCATATTTCTTATTAATGATGATCCGCAGATGCGTCTTGGAATATTTTTAGCCACTTGTCATTAATCAAATAGCGATTTTCGCTAATAACCTCCAAAAGTAAAACAGCTAGTTTAATCTTTTGGCTGCGATTTTCGCTTAGCTCGCAAAATTGCTAGTATGTTCATTTTTTAATGGTTAGTCTATTCATTTCCTAGTAGTGATTCTACTAGTTAGTAATTCCTTAAGGAATGGGCAGCCAATATTAATGTATAAACGTTTCTCGCGAGATTCGCGATCGTATTTTTCTAGCCGACGTCGTTCAGCTTTAGGGCTATTTGTCCTATTCATGGCGTTTTTTACGTCATTATTTTCGTTTTTGGCCCCGTTTACACCAGCTGCTCTAGCTGAAGGTGAAGCATTTACCGTCGCCCAGTCCGGGGGCTCCACAACAGTGGGAGAAAATGGCTCTACAGATACATTTACCGTTGTTTTAGACGTACAACCG
>PAEG01000005.1 GCA_002703045.1 Acidimicrobiaceae bacterium | reverse complement strand
CGTGGCGCACCCCTCATCCACAAGATAGGTGTCGTAGCCCATATTTCCAGCCATCCGAACAGTGGTCTCTACACACATGTTGGTAAAAAAACCGGCNACNACAAGTCGAGAGATCCCTCGAGCTGTGAANTCCTCGTGGAGAGTTGTACCCACAAAACCACTATTGACGTCCTTTACGACAGAGATATCTCCATCGGCTATAGAAAAACCNGGCTTCAAATCCCCNGACGGNAGATTGAGCTTCAACGGTGACCTATCCTCAACCGAATCATGGCGAGTAAAGGCAACAGGCAACGCATGGTCGCGCCACGTTGATAACAAGGAGAGCATNACAGCTTCAGCATTGGGNTTATTTCGTCTTCCATTCACNCCNCCCCAATGAGCTAGGTCATCAACACCTANTTGAACATCAATTAATAACAAGGCCGTGTCAGAGCTAAAGCGGTGAATCATTCTCGGAGAATAACAGTCAAATGACAGGCGTCAAAGCAATAGAGCCCTTTTCGAATTAAACAATTCGTGAATCTTCATCTAAAATCCAAATCGACGAGAGGAACAAAAATGTCTGATCTGCTGAAAGAAATGCAAGACCGTCAAGAAATCATTGACCTTACAATCGCATACGCGTGGCTTCTTGACCATGGACCAAGAGAAAGACTCGACACGGTCTTTACCGAAGACGCCGTCTGCGATTACATGAGCGTCTTTGTCGAGGGACTTCCCGCAATTATCGAGAAGGTAAGAAATGCGCTCGGGCCTTTAGACGCATCACAACATATTGTCAGTAATCAGCAAGTTACCATCGATGGCGATACCGCCACATGCCGNTGCTATCTTCATGCACAGCACACGCTCCGCGGAACCGAAGGCGGNGATAACTTCGTCATTGCTGGAAGATATGACGATGAACTGATCAGGACCGACGACGGGTGGAGGATCACCTTCCGAAAACTTTCAAGGGACTGGGTCGAAGGGAATCCTGGAATTCGCCAACCATCATGAGGTTTGCTATCAGTACATCTCCGCAGAGATGCTCTTGGGACTGGCTTCTCGAGGTCTGGAAACGCGCTGATGAAATTGAAATCTACGAATCAGGGTGGACGTTCGATCACTTCTACCCGCTCTTTGGAGACTCCACCGAAGATTGCCTNGAAGGGTGGATTACCTTAACGGCACTTCTTCAGGAAACNAGCCGGATCCGAGGCGGGGTACTCGTAACAGGCATGCTGTACCGTCACCCAGCGTTATTAGCAAATATGGCCTCCACCCTCGATATCACGTCGGGAGGGCGCTTAGAACTCGGAGTTGGCGCAGGCTGGAACGAAGAAGAATGCGAAGCCTACGGCTTCAACCTAGGAACGATGCAAGACCGCTTCGACCGCTTCGAAGAAGGGCTTGAAGTCATACAACTACTCCTTACCCAAGAACGATCAGACTTTACAGGCAACTGGTACACGCTCAAAAATGCTATGAATAACCCGAAAGGTCCTCAAAGCCCGCTGCCAATATGCATAGGCGGCGCAGGGCTGAAAAGAACCATACCCGCTGTAGCAAAATACGCTCATCACTGGAACTACGGGTCCCAAACAATGTCCCTTCAAGACTTTCAAAACAGGCATAAGGTTTTTCTTCAAGCGTGCGATGATATAGGACGAGACCCTAACGAGATAACAATCTCTACTCTCCTCCAGTATTCTGGCGATATCACAGCAACAATAAACCAAGCCGAAGAATTTGAAGATGCAGGCGTGAATCTAGGCATAGTTTCGATCCCGAAAACTGAAGACCCATCCGTGGTAGAAAAGATCGCCGAAGGTCTAGCGACGCTATAACTTATTGCAGGAATTCTCGGGTTCCGATAGAGCAATTCACCAATTTCTCGTGAATAATGAAGACATGATAGATATTGAAACCTTTACCGCCCAAGCAAAAGAATGGCTTGANAACAACGCTGAACCCAGAACGACAAACGACCACGGGCAACGCGAAATGGCATGGGGGGAAGGTGAATTCTCCGTTTCTGTCTTCCACAACTTAACCTTCGAAGAAGAAAAGGCCGTGATCGATGGNGTAGTTGGATGGACGAGAAAAAAAGCTGAAGTCGGGTATCACAAAATAACGTGGGAACCTGAATACGGAGGGCTGGGCCTATCCAAAGAACACGAAAAAGCTTTCCACCAACTCGAAGCGAAATACATAACGCCCGATGGCCATGAAACACATAGTGTCACAACGCACCTGATGGCACCATCAATCAAACTCCTCGGCACCGAGCAACAGAAGAAAGACTGGGTCGCAAGTTGGGCAGCAGCCGAAGAACTTTGCTGCCAACTCTTTTCCGAACCAGGAGCGGGATCAGACTTAGCGAACGTATCAACAAAAGCTGACCGAGACGGAGACGAATGGATCCTCAATGGGCAGAAAGTCTGGAGCTCCGGAGCTCAATTCTCACCTTGGGGCATGGCGGTGTGCAGAACAAATACGGACATACCAAAACACAAAGGCATCACGGTCTTCATCGTCCCAATGGACGCCCCAGGCTTAGAAGTCCGACAAATCCGACAAATGAGCGGAGGAACCTCCTTCAACGAAGTGTTCTTCACAGATGTCCGCGTTCCAGACGCATACCGCGTAGGAGATATCGGAGAAGGATGGAAAGTTGCTCTCACAGTCCTTGGCTTCGAAAGAGGAAGCAGCAATGGAAGCTCCCGAGTCGGCGGAAACTGGGCTCAAGCTAAAGGGCTCGCCCAACATCTTGGCGTTACCTCAGATCCTGTCGTGCGCGATGATCTCGCCCGCCTCTACTCTCAGTACCGAATCATGGCATTAAACAACCAGCGAGTGGCCGCACAAACCAAAGCCGGTCAAGCACCAGGCCCCGAAGGTTCAATTTCAAAAATGATTTGGGTTAAATCCATGAACCTCATGAGTGACGTCATTACCAAAATACTCGGTCCGCGTATCATTGCTGATACAGGAGAGTGGGGAACATATGACTGGAACGAGCACCTTCTCGGAGCTCCTGGCTATCGAATAGCTGGCGGATCCGACGAGATCCAAAGAAATATTGTCGGGGAGCGCGTGCTGGGGCTTCCAGGCGAACCGCGAACAGACAAGAATGTTCCCTTCAAAGATATTCCCAAGTAGTCACTTTGCCCCAGTACTTCTGGGTCATTAAGGTAAGGGCATGGAAAGAAAAGTAAGTGTTTCAAAAGACATAGCAGCGACCCCTGAGCAGGTCTGGTCCTTAATAACCGACCTTCCATCTATGGGACGATGGTCCCCAGAAAACGATGGCGGCGATTGGATTAGAGGAGCATCNGGNCCTGCGGTTGGAGCAAGGTTCCGAGGCAAGAACAGCTGGGAAGGAAAATCCTGGAAAGCTCCAGTTACTATTACAGAGTTTGACGCACCTCACCGGTTTACCTTTGAGATGCGGATTAGGCCACTAGGCGGAGCAGACTGGAGCTTCGACATAGAACCTACCGAAAACGGATGTAAAGTTACCCAGACTTGGATTGAAAAAGAAACGGCACTTCTGAGAAAAATTGGGACTATNGCAACCGGAGTTCCGGAAAGAATGTCTCATACTGAGATGTCAATGCGGATAACGCTTGATAATCTCGCAAAAGAGCTAGAAGCTTAANAGTTTCAACCTTCAAGGCTGAGTTCGAGTAATGCATTAATGTGCCAAGCCCAATCCACGGCTGAGGGACGATCTTTGGTTATCAAATTCGTTAGCTCATTTACCTTTGGGTGTCCGCCCCCGACCACAGCAACTTGAGTTGAAGTCCGTGGACTGCCATGCGAGCCGTGCAGGTCATCTAACCATGGGCCAAAAACGTGACCGTTCTTACCCCACACCAATGTATGACGAGCATCGAGAATGGAAGCACCCTCCACCTCTTCAACGCTTATCAACGTAGCTAAATCAGGACCATCGAGAACAACAGCGCACGTCCCTTCATTCTCAACAAGTCCAGGAAGGCCCTTATCTGAGAGAATCTTGGCGAGATCAAACCCGTATTCAACAACCTCTTCTTGGTCGTGGTCACTCACGACAATCATAACCGTTTCATCCCATCTCGGTTTGCAACGCTCTACCAGTTGCCCAAATGAGGCATCAGTCTGGCGAATTCTTTCTCTCGTCTCCATTGCGTCGGGACCGAACAAGTGACAGACAGTGTCCGGTTCATTGAAGTGAACAAACCCAAAATCAGACTCCATCAGGCCAATGGAATCCACGGCATCAAGAACTGAAATATCAGCGGCATACCGAAACTCATCAAGCTCAACGTCTTGCCTTTCACCATCAGGAGGCCAACAAACATCTGCCTCATTAGCCCCCATCACTCCGATAAGTTTGTGGTCACCAACAACGACGGCACTCGATACCCCTGATCGATCCGCAGCTTGAAACAAGGTGTCCCCCTGCGGCCCGATTTTTGAGGAAATGACGAATTGTGAACCATCCCATACCCGATTGACGAAGATCCCATGCGATGATGGATCTCTACCCGTAACAAAAGACGCATGATTAGGGTATGTGGCAGTCGATAGAACGGCTCTACCACCTGACGGGTTCCAACCACCACTTTTCAATAGTGCCCATAGATTCGGAGTCCATTCTTCGCTCACCCAATGGTTAGGTAACGCATCAATAACAACAAAAATAACCCTCACNTAATAGATAGTAGGCAAGGGACTCCCTCAGNACTAACTAGCTTTCGGAAGAATCGTCGTTGGAGGCAAACGTTTCCTGAAGNCGGACTTTCGCAGTTTCGACATGCGAAGTAAAAACAGCTTGAAGGGGAACCGACCAGAAACCGCCAGAGTACGAAACAACCATCTGCACGGAACACCCCATGCTCTCTTTCTCATTTATGGTGACATGAAGATCCCAATCAGAATGATCTTTTGAATCAGTTTCCTTTCGGGAGAACCGGATTAACTCCGGAAAATCCTCTTCAACACGCACCATGCGAAGTTTCTTCAATCTAGCGAAAGGACCTACTTGNGCCCGAAGCGTAACTATCCAACACGCNCCANCCCCGTCAGCGTCCACCGTGTCGATGGTGTCGATAAATCCAAGCCAGTTCTTATAGTTTGCNAGGTCAGAGAGAGCACTGAAGATCTGCTCAGACGACCCATTGAGATCCACCTCAATTACCTGCCTCACAAACAATTCCTTCCAGCCTTTGAAATCTTTCCTCTTGTCCCAGAGGATGCGACATCGGGAGTTAACTCCTTTATCCTAACAATGTGNNAGCAATAACTGCCCAGATCGATCTTGGAATTGATCCCACCGCTATCGGGGCAAGAGGTACCCTCTGGAAAGACGCTGAAACTACCCTTGCCGGGGTCGGNGAAGCAGCCCGAATTCCGATAGATCGGGCCGGCGGNGGAGAAGCAGCCAAAAAAGCTCAAGAACGCTTATCGAGTATTTCATCCCAAAACGAAGGCCAGATATCTGGCCGCGACCTTGTAGCTTTTGCGGCATTTCCTTTCGATCCCTCATTGCCAGGAGAGCTAATTATTCCAAGAATACTTTTACGTTCTCTACCTAATGGAGAATTGTTANTAACNGCAATCAGCGAAGAAGGTCTATCCGTCGAGGAAGCCACTGAAGAGATTATCTCACAAGCCAATCAACCAGATTTATCACAACCGACGCATGCTGACATCAAATCTCTCATCCCCCCAAATGTATGGAGAGATGAACTGGTCACCGATGTAATTAGCCGCATCCAAGATGGCGAGCTGGAAAAAATGGTTCTCGCAAGAGAGATTCAAATTACAGGCGATGCTGACATAAATGTTGCGCAAGTAGTTCTCAATCTGGCTGAAACAAATCCCAATGCAATGATTTTTTCCGTCGACAAATTTATCGGAGCTTCACCAGAACTTCTCGTCTCNCGAAAAGACGANGTGGTTCAAGCAAACCCCCTCGCCGGAACAGCAATACGACTCACTNACGAAAAGGAAGATAAAGAATCGATGGCTTTCCTCCTTGAATCAGTCAAGGACCAGTATGAACACCAAATAACCATTGAATGGCTCCTCAACGAATTACTCCCATTCTGCTCATACATTGACGCAGATCCAGAGCCTCGGATTGTTTCCCTACCCAACGTCCACCATCTCGCCACCAAAGTTCTCGGACACCTATCTGCCCCACCAGCTTCAGTGCTGGAGCTCGTATCTGTCCTTCACCCAACACCCGCTGTTGCAGGCAAACCCCAAGCTGAAGCCATANATCTAATCACAGAGATTGAAAAAGGCGGACGAGGAAAATATGCGGGNCCCGTCGGATGGGTAGANGCGGATGGGAATGGNGCCTTTGCNGTTGGGATCCGTTCAGCGCAANTAACTGGGAAAGAAGCCAATCTTTTCGCTGGAGTAGGAATAGTTGCAGNCAGTGATCCCCAGTCAGAGTTGGACGAAACCGATGGGAAGTTTCTCACAATGCAAAAAGCAATAATGTCAACAATTAGATAGATCCTAAAGCTGCCTTTCAGATTGCTGTTTTACGCTAGCAGTGCAAGACTCGTAGAGTTACCGTGAAGACAGGAGAAAACATGGAACTTGGACTTGCAGGAAAGCGGGTAGCAATCACAGGAGGATCGCGCGGAATTGGAAGAGCGATAGCCACCAGAATGCTAGAGGAAGGCGCATCAGTAGCAATTTGCGCACGAGGGCAAGAAGGCGTAGATGAAGCCCTTGCGGAACTTCAGGGTAAAGGAACCATTATCGGTCAAGCCGTTGACGTCGGAAATGGCGACGAATTAGAAACATGGCTAAAAAACGCCGCTGAAGAACTCGGCGGCCTCGACATACTCATAAACAACGCATCTGGCGGCGGCGGCGGCCAAACTGATGAAAAATTCGACGCCAATTACAACGTAGACCTCATGGGCCTCGTCCGCGGCGTCCGAGCAACCGAAGATTTACTCGCAGCATCTGGTGAAGGAGCCGTTCTTACTATCAGCTCAACTGCTGCGCTTGAACACTTCGGCCCTGGACCAACCAGTTACAGCGCATTAAAAGCCGCAGCCACTGTCTATGCAGCAGGATTAGCACAAACGCTCGCTAGGAAAGGCATCCGAGTCAACACCATCGCCCCAGGGCCGATCTTCTTTGAAAATGGACCATGGGATAAGATCAAGTCCGGCATGCCAGAATTCTATGAAGCAACAGTCGCCGACCAGCCATCTGGCAGAATGGGCAGCGCCGAAGAGGTAGCAAACGTAGCTGCATTCCTATGTAGCCCCGCAGCTTCTTGGGTGACCGGAGCAAACATTGTTGTGGACGGCGGATACACCAAACGCATCGAATTCTAGGAGGAATATATGTCTGGAGAAAACCCCGAAAGAGTAGATGCATATCTAGTTGCCGGCGGCCGATACCACGACATTGACTATGCACGGCTTGAACTCCTAAAACTCTTAGCAGAACACCCACACATTAAACTAAAAGTAGGGTCGGACTATGAAGACTTTGACTCAATAGCAGCATCACAGTTCCTGGTTTCCTACACCTGCGATATCAGGCCATCCGAGCAGGCCCAGATAGCTATCAGAGACTGGGTAAATGAAGGAGGACGGTGGCTAGCGTTGCATGGGACNAATTCGGCACTGGATTTGAANCCACCAAATCCAGTATCTACACCGCGTTGCTTCCCTGTATGGGCTGAACTTCTAGGAACACAGTTTATTTCCCACCCTCCAATACAACCATTTCCTGTGGAACTCGCTGACCCCGACCATTGGTTAGTAGAAGGAATCGACCCTTTCGAGACCGATGATGAACTTTACCTTTGCGAATACCANAATCGTGACACGCTCCACCCACTCCTAAAAACAGAGTGGCTNGGCGAAACGCCAGGATTTGAAGAATCCGACTGGGANAATTGNGACCCAGTCCATCTGATCATGTACCTCAAATCTCATGGAGAAGGCGAAATCCTCTACAACAATCTCGGGCACTGCCGAGGCCACTGGGATATGACCAACNTCGGAGTGAAGTACTACCCGAATGTAGAGAGATGCTCCTGGGAAATACCGCAATACCANGAATTATTGCGGAGAGGGATACGATGGGCCTTAGGACAACAAAGCTAATTCAACATAAAGAGAATTAGCAGGATCATTTCTCGATAAGTACAATAACCTAAATCCCAAAACTCTGATTGGAGCATTAAAACCAATGGCGACGAAACAGCAAAGCAAGATTTCGAAAGGAGTGCTCCTTGACCTGCACCGACGCATGGTGCGTATACGCCTTCTCGAAGAAGCTGCAGGGCGTCTTGCCTCTGAAGCTAAAATCCCGGGNTTCATCCATCTCTATGTAGGAGAAGAAGCCGTAGCCGTAGGAGGATGCGTAGCGCTCAANGAAGANGACCAAATCACCTCAACACATCGAGGCCATGGCCATCTCGTCGCNAAAGGAGGCCAATTCAANCCCATGATGGCAGAATTTATGGGCCGGTCAACNGGATATTGCAAAGGAAAAGGCGGATCAATGCATATTTCCGACCTTGACCTAGGAATGCTCGGAGCAAACGGCATTGTTGGTGCTGGAGTCCCGCACGCTGTCGGAGCAGCATTCGCAAACAAATACAGGAAAAATAACCTCGTAACAATGGCATTCTTCGGAGACGGATCCACCAATATCGGTGCTTTCCACGAAGCAGCNAACATGGCCTGCGCACTCCACCTTCCCGTNATCTTCATGTGCGAAAACAACGAATATGCCGAATACACCGCCCGGGAACGCGTGATGGCNATCACAGATGTTGCCGATAGAGCCGTAGCATACGGCATGCCAGGCGTCATCGTTGATGGAATGGATGTGGTAGCAGTCTATGAAGCTGCAAAAGCAGCCGTTGAACGAGCCCGAAATGGCGACGGCCCATCGATGATCGAATGCAAGACATACAGGTTCTACAACCACGCTGGAGTATCAGCATTCGGAACACCATACCGAACTGACGAAGAGGTCAAAGAATGGATGGAACGAGACCCCATCAAGCTTTTCGAAGCGCAATTAGAACTAGCGAAAGTGCTAAGCACNGAAGAAGCTCAGGCAGTTCATGATGAAATTCAAGCAGAAGTTGANGAAGCAATAGAATACGCAGAAGCCAGCCCCATGCCCGACCCAGCCACGGACATGCTAACCGATGTGTATACGGAGGCGTCNTAACATGACAGCGACAGAAACAGAAGAGCGAATTATTCGCTATAACAACGCGTTCAACGAAACACTTCGTGAACTTCTCCTCGATGACCCTGACATCTTCATTGCGGGGGAAGATGTTGGCCGATACGGAGGCGTTTTCCAATCCTTCGCAGGTCTCAACGCCGAATTCGGAGATGAACGTATCGTTGATACTCCCATCGCTGAACAGGCAATAATTGGACTTGGCATCGGAGCAGCAGCTGTAGGCCTNCGTCCCATAGTTGACCTAATGTTCATGGACTTCGTAATGGTGGCAATGGACCAAATTGCAAANCAAGCAGCAAAAATGAAATACATGTACGGAGGAAAGGCAAAATTGCCCCTGACNATAACGACGACCGGAGGGGCAGGACTCGGAGCCGCAGCACAGCACAGCCAAAGCCTTGAAGCCTGGCTGATTCATGTTCCCGGATTGAAAGTCGTTTATCCCTCAAACCCATACGACGTAAAAGGCCTCCTAGTTTCCTGTGTGCGAGATGACAACCCAACAATCTTTACCCTCCATAAGAAAATGCTCGGAAGTAAAGGCCACGTACCAGAAGGCCTCTATGAAATACCACTTGGAGAGGCAAATGTAGTTCGAGAAGGAACCGACGCTACGGTTGTCGCTATCGGCATGATGGTTGGAGAAGCCCAGAAAGCTGCAGAANTACTCGCTGAAGAAGGCGTCAGCATTGAAATCATTGATCCACGGACGCTGCTCCCATTTGACATTGACACCGTTGTCCAATCAGCGAAAAAAACTAACCGGATAGTCATAGTTCATGAAGCAGTTCGCAACGGAGGCATCGGTGCTGAAATAGCTGCCCAGATTCAAGAAGAAGCATTTGATTATCTCGATGCCCCAATTGCAAGAGTAGCTGCCCCATTTTCCCCAGTTCCCTTTAGCCCTGCTCTTGAAAATGCGTACGTTCCAGACGCAGAGAGCATTGCTGAAGGAGTTCGAGGCGTTCTATACCGAAACGCTTGAGTTTGAGAACTATATGACAACGGTCGGCATAGTTGCTAGCCCATCAGCTGGTAAAGACTTGCGAAGGCTAGTAGCCAACGCTGGGTCCGTTGGCGACGTAGATAAAATATCCTTTATCAGACGAGCTGCCTCTGGAGCCATAGAAGGAGGAGCTACTAGGCTGCTCTACCTCGATGATACGCGCCACCTAGTTGAACGAGCCTTAGATGGTCTTGTCTCGCAGCATCAGAAGCATGTTGATTTCGAACGTATCGATGTGCCCACCCTAGGAAGCAGTCGTGACTCTGTTCGGGCCGCCGAGCAGCTTTCTAAACAGGAAGTCTCAGCCATACTCGTTTTTGGAGGCGATGGAACAAATCGCGACATAGTAAAAGGCTGGCAGGATGCCCCTATCGTCCCGATTTCAGTGGGAACTAATAACGTGTTTCCACTAACCATTGAACCGACCCTCGGCGGAATGGCAGCCGGCCTTATCGCTGGTGGGATAGTGAAACTGGAAAAGGTCGCAGATCGAGCGAAAATTATCCATGTACATTTTGAGGATCGGGAAAATGACAGAGCCCTCGTAGATGTCGTACTTACTGATGGTGGCTTTATCGGAGCCAGAGCAATATGGAATACAGATGATCTCAGGTCAGCAGTATTTGCNATAGCAGAACCAGCATCAGTAGGACTTTCATCCATTGGGGCCGCTGTAAAGAGTATTCCCCGAACTAAGGACGCTGGTTTATTCATAGAGATGGGAGAAAGCAAAGAAACTGTTCGAGCTCCGATTGCTCCAGGGACNTATGAAACAATCGGNATCACAGACCANCGGGTTCTTCGTCTAGATGAGCAAGTTGTCTTCGAGGGTCCAGGTGTCCTAGCCTTTGATGGAGAAAGAGACCATGTNCTNATAGAAGNCCAAAAGGCAAATCTTTCTATCCGTAAAGACGGACCGTGGGTAATTAATCCAACGAAAACAATTGAACTAGCAAACAAAAATAGCTACTTTCAAAGTAAGGCCTAGGAGCAGACGTGGCGATAAAAATTCAAATGCCTAAACTCGGTTTAACCATGACCGAAGGAACCATTACTGAATGGGTAGCTGAGGCTGGAGCTACGGTCACAAAAGGGTCTGTTGTGATGACTATCGAAACAGACAAAGTCGAAGAAGAAGTTTCAGCAGAGGGCGATGGAATCGTTTTTCATACTGCAGCGGCTGGCGAAACTCTCGAACCCGGAGAAATTGTCGGATGGTTACTTGCCGATGGAGAAACTCCCCCTGATGGTTCAGCTACGCCTGCTCCTGTTGAGGAAGTTGCGCCTGCTCCTGTTGAGGAAGTTGCGCCTGCTCCTGTTGAGGAAGTTGCGCCTGCTCCTGTTGAGGAAGTTGCCCCTGCTCCCGTTGAAGAAATAAGCGAAGCAGCTGCAACTGAACCCCAAACAGAAACCACTGAACAAGAGGCCACTGAAGGAAGAGTTCTGTCTTCCCCCAATGCGCGACGTGTTGCAGCTGAACAAGGCATTGATCTTGCATCAGTAAAGGGGACCGGGCCAGGAGGTCGAATCACAACAGAGGACCTTTCAAATGCTCCAGACACTCCAGCTCCTCAAACAGGTCGAATTCTGTCTTCCCCCAATGCGCGACGTGTAGCAGCTGAACAAGGCATTGATCTTGCATCAGTGAAGGGGACCGGACCGGGAGGTCGAATCACATCAGAAGATGTTTTGGCTACCCCAGCGCCAGTTCCCCAAACCGCCCCCGTCGAACCAGAAGAAACCACGCCACCAGCTACAGCCGTATCTCAGGCCGAAGATCCAGTCGCTCAGGTTCCCGCACCAGACAAACCACAAGATAGCCTTGTCCCATTTGCAGCACGCATGGCAGCTGAACGCCTCGGCGTTAATATCGATGAAGTTCAAGGGTCCGGCCCAGACGGGCGCGTCAGCAGAACCGATGTCTACAACCACGCACGATCAAAAGATCTCAAAACCAAATCATTTATCACAGCCCAAAGTACAGGAGTACCAGGCGAACGCATTCCGCTAAAGGGCATGAGAGGAATAATCGCAGAGCGAATGTACTCATCTCTGCAGGAAATGGCCCAACTCACGCTAACCATGGACGTGGATATGGACCGAGTCATAGCGTTACGAGATCAATTGAAAGACATAGGATCAGAAGAAGCAGAGATTGTCCCCGGATACACAGATTTCGTCATTGCGGCTGTCGCACAAGCTCTCCGACAACACCCTGAAGCAAACAGCCAAATCGACGGAAGTGATGTTGTACTTCTAGAGCAAATAAATGTCGGAATGGCAGTAGCCGTTCCCGACGGGCTTCTCGTTCCAGTAGTACAAGAGACAGACAAACTTGGCCTTAAAGAAATTGCCGAAGAAACATCACGACTTGCTACAGCTGCAAGAGAAAAGAAACTCAGCCTCGCAGAAATGGAAGGTGGAACCTTCTCCGTCACAGCACTAGGAATGTTCGGCGTTGACGCATTCACCCCAGTCATAAACCCCCCAAATTCAGGGATTCTAGGCGTTGGAAGAATACGAGATGACGTTGCGTGGGAAGGGGATGTTCCTATCCGAGTAAAGCGGATGACAATCAGTCTCACTTGGGACCACCGAGTCCTAGACGGAGCACCTGCCGCAGAATTCGCAGCAACCATCAAAAAACTACTAGAGCAGCCATTACGGCTACTTGGATAATTACATTCCTAAGTTCCGCTCAAGGCATCAATAATTGGGGCAACATCGTCGATCACAGCACCACCGAACGTAACGTAATTTATTCCTAGCTCTTCGCGGCGCTGCTGTATTTTCTCTACCAACTCTTCAACAGGGCCAATAAGGCAATGCGGGTGATTCGCAATATCGGATACATCTAAACCGAAGAGCTTCGCAAATTCCCCTTGAACAGCATCACGATGATCAGTAACCACTGTGAAGTAGGCACCGATTTCAATCTCTAGTTCACTAAACCGCTCTCCAGCACCCGCTCGAATCCACTCAATTTTCTGGGAAGTGCCATCAACTGTTCCACTCCCTACGCCCTCAGGTCCGATTTTTCCAGCACTGTTATTGAAATTAATAGAGACAATATCTGCTTCACGGCCAGCTATCCCAAGCACCCTCTTTGAGCCGCCTCCGATCATAATCGGCGGTACCCTATCCATAGTTGGGGCCCCAGAGAAACCTGAAGCGCTGACATGCTGTCCCAAGACTTCAATCTGATCGCCACTGTAGTGCTGCCGAACTAATTCAAGAGTTTCTACCATTCTGTCAATACGTACCCCAGGCCTATCCATCGCAATACCCATAGCCTCATACTCCGTCTCGACCCAGCCAGCTCCAAGACCCAGCTCCAAACGACCTCCACTAAACCAGTCGATCGTCGCTACCTCTTTCGCAAGAACAACGGGCTGATGGTAATCACAGCAAAACACCCGACAACCCACACGAATAGTCTGCGTAGCTTCAGCGGCAACAGCAAGCGCTGGGATCGCAGCCAAATTTTGAACCGGATGATTAGCAGCGGTCAGGGCTGGCCCCTCTCCGATGTAGTGATCCGCTAGATGGAAACTACTAAACCCCAAGGACTCTACTTTTCTTGCCATCTCACGCCATTCCTCGGGGGAGTCGGCTGAATAGGATTGGATACCAAACCGAAAAGGCTTTGTCATACTAAAGTCACCTCACCCGTAGTTCCGTTAACTTCAATCTGAGCCCCATTTGGAATACGCAAAGTCGCGTCAGTTACTGAAGCCACACACGGCAACCCAAGCTCACGACTCACAACAACAGCATGGCTTCGCTGCCCACCAACATTAACAACGACAGCACTCGCAGCCATAAATAGCGGAGTCCAAGAAGGATCTGTAAGCGGAGCAATCAAAATCTCACCGGGTTCGAGATCCCCAGGCTCAGTCGGGTCAAGAATAACCCGCGCCGTCCCCTGAACCACCCCGGGACTACCAGCAACCCCGACAAGTACATCTCCCGATTCGGCCTCAGAAACCCCTGAAGAACCTAGACGTTTATACGAGCTCAGAGGAGGAACAACACCATCTTTAATAAAAAACGGAGGCTCAAGTTCTTGAAGTTCCAAGTAATCCGCATACCTTGTTTCCAAAGTACTTTGCATAGCCCCTCGATCAGCAACAAACGTCTCTAGTTCATCATCCTTCAACATATAGATATGCTTATGATCCCCGAGCGACCCTTCAAGCACCGCTCGTTTACCTAACTCTTCAAATACAACGCGGATCTCATTCACCACTCTGATGTAATTCGTCTTCGTTCGCTCTTGGAAAACCATAATGTTTCCTGCGTTCAACGAAGCTTCGAAGGTTCCTGTAAGCTCCTCATTTCCTAATGCTGCAAGCTTCTCTCGAACTTCGTTGATAGTCGAGATCCGGCTCTCAGCAATCACCTTATGACGCCCAGCAGGATCCTCATCGTCAGATTGCAAACGTATACGATCGAGAAGAGCCAGAGCGATAGCTGGACGAGTTTCCCACGTATCAGAAAAAATCTCGTACTCATTAGGCCCACGGCAACCAAATTCAAATAGGAAATCATCCCAAGAAGAAAGAAACTCCTCTGCTTCTCCGGTCTCAGAGGATGAAAGCCGTTCCAGAAGTCCATCTACCCCTTCATCAAAAGCAGCAGTAAGTTCTTCAGAAACCTTCACGCGCCGAGATAGATCCCACAAAAAATATGAAGGCGCTGCGGAGTCAACATCGCCAAGACCAGTAAGGCACCTCATAGGTATCGTTGAATCCCCGATCGCCTCACTAACCGCAGCAAGCAACCCAGGTGCAATCCCCGAACTCGATGCTGCAACGCAGTGCGTGTTATACGTCTCAATCAGAAAAGGTTGAAGAAATCGAGCCCTTTCAACGAGTTCCTCAGGCGAAAGACTAGATAAAACAGGTCGTCCACTTCGAAGTTCCGAAGTTTTCTCTTTAGCTTCATCAATTTCTGGCCACTCCGTTAACGTCATAACCCAACCAACATGAGCCAGAATGCCTTCTGTAAGATCTTCGTTCACATCATCAGGGTGCTCCTCATACGCAGGGACATCAGGGTGATCACCAAAAAAGGCCAAATCAAGATCCTCTATGGTCACCGCCGGATTGCGCACCCCCTGCATTCGAACATTCGACAAATTAATGTAGAAAAACCCTCCGAAAAAACCTCCGGTTTCAGTTCGTGCATCCGTAATTTCTCCCTCAGTAAAGTAGCCCTGCCGGATATACCCATCACGCCACCCAAGAAACGTTCCGTTATCCCAAACAAACGTCTGCCCAAGCGGGCTAGCAGGCGGAGCAAGTACCTCCCCAGCGTTAGCCCTTGTGTAATGCGGCCAGCGTTCACTTGGCTCTAAATCACAAAACCAGCGGTCTTCCATGTACCCTCCCTAGCGCCTTCGCCTAAACGTAAGATGAACCTAACTGTTATAGCCTCCACAAAGCGAATCGGGATATAAAAAAATCTTGCCGTTCACCAAAAAATGACAAACTTCGAGCCTCTTCCATGCTCAGTTTTGTAACCCATCCCAAAACATCTATTCTTAAGTACGGTAATAAGAAGAAAGGGATTATTGTGCTCGAAATTGCTATGGCGTTACGCCTCAAAGGAATCGCTGGCAGCGATGCCATCGCTGAAATGACCGGTCGAGAGCTAGACGAAGTCGAAGGAGCCCTCCAAACGATGGTCGAAGCCGGCCATGCACAGGAAACCCCTCGCGGACTTCGCCTACTTCCGGAAGGAAAAGAATGGGTCGATTCGCTACTAGATGAAGAGCGAGAAGGAGTCGACCAGACATTGATGAATAACATCTATGAAGATTTTTGTCTGCACAATGACACATTCAAGCAATTAGTCACCGACTGGCAAATAAAAATCGTCGACGGCGAGCAAGTCATGAACGATCATGAAGACGCAGACTACGATGCAGCCATCATTACTCGTCTCGAAGAACTAGATAACGCCGTACAACCAGTTTTTACAAACGCTGCAGAGCTGGCTCCACGACTTGGTAGGTACGTTGAACGCTTCAGCGATGCTCTTGAGAAGCTCCAAAGCGGTGACGGAACATATCTAGCTGCGCCCCTCAAAGACAGCTACCACACTGTGTGGTTTGAAATGCACGAGGAGCTAATACTACTGAGCGGAAGAAACCGCGCTGATGAGGCAGCTGCTGGTCGAGGAGCATGACATTTCGAGCTCGACGAGCTGACTTAATGTTAAATGCGTATGAGTGGTATGCGCGTAGAGCGGCAATCCATCCAAAAGGTAAACGAGGGAAAAGGTTTTCGTGCTTCGGTGAGGGATCAATTATGTGTTTCCCTCCAGCAGCTCTTTTTGGAGAGCATGCGATCCGGATAGGAGTAGATACACTCATTGGGCCTTATGTTTCACTAAGTGCAGGAATGGCCCCAAATCAGGAATTATTAAGCGACAGGATCGTCCAAATAGGTGACAGGGTCCTTATCGGGCGTGGGTCGAGCATCGTAGGGCACTTCGAAATCGTTATCGAAGATGACGTTTTTTTCGGTCCCAATGTCTACGTAACAGATCAGAATCACGGATTTGATAACAAAGAACTTCCAATCGGAAAACAAACAAAGCCTGAAGAACCTGTCAGAATAGGCTGGGGTTCATGGATAGGAACAAATTCAGTTGTTCTACCGGGAGTAACCATAGGTAAGCAGGTCACGGTAGGTGCTGGATCAATCGTCACTAGCGATCTTCCTGATCACTGTGTCGCTGTTGGTTCTCCGGCGAGAGTTATCCAACAATTTTGACGATGAAGGCGCTTTTATCTACGTTAGGCGTAAGGGGAGATTATGAGTTCACAAGCAGTTGAAGCATTAAAGCTTATTCATAAACAGGTTGAGAAGGTCATACAACAAATCGATGATGACGATTGGGTGAGAGACAGCCTTTGTGAGGGTTGGAGGGTGCAGGAAGTCTTCGCACATATGTCTTCAAACATGAAAGAAGCCATCAACCCCACCCCGCCACCTGAAACCGAACAAGAACCACTTAAAGCAGAGGATGCGATGGAAGCTCTCGTCGCACCCCGAAGAGAGTGGACTGCTCAGGAGCTACTGGATGAGTACGCCCAATACTTTGAATCATGGATTGAATGGATGACTGCGTTGCAGGAAGAGCCCACCGCGTCAACAATGGTCCCACTTGCAGACCTAGGGACCTACCCACTGCACATGATGGCAAATGCATTCGCTTTCGATCATTATTGCCACCTATATGTCGATATTCTTGCTCCGGAAGGTCCGCTAGCCATAGCAGTCGACTCCGGAAATGACGAAATGATCAGACCAGGTATTGAATGGATGATCGCTGGCATGCCCCAAATGCAGGCTCAAGAACTAGCTGCAGTTGTCACACACCCACTAGAGATTGAATTAACAGGGCCCGGCGGAGGAACATGGACAATGCAACCCGCAGGGGATGACGGCTTGATTACGGTCCCACCAAGAGCAAATTTAGGGTCTAGCGCCACCGTTACATCAACTGCCCATGACTTTGTTTCCTGGGGAACAAAACGCTCTGACTGGCGGTCAACATGCAGCATCGATGGAGATGAAGCCTACGCTTCGACTGTTCTTGACACCCTTAATATCATCTAGCTATAGGGTAAAGGACGGTGGCGTGAACTGTCCTGAATTGGCGCTCATCCCTCCGTCGACCGGCAGATGAACTCCGGTTATCTGGCTCGCCTTCGTTGAAAGCAGAAAACTATGCGCAGCCGCAACTTCACTAGAGTCGCCCCATTTCTGTAGCGGCATTCGACGACGTAGGTCCTCATATCCAGGTGAACCTTCACCATATGGCCCTTCGGTCATCCCAGTTTCCGTGGGCCCTGGACATACCGCATTGATACGTATGCCGCGCCCAGCGAGGTCCATTGAAGCTGATCTTACAAGGTTGATAACCGCCGCTTTAGACGTGTTGTACACCCACATTCCCGGATCACCTCGCATGCCAGAAGTCGAAGCTGTTACCGTGATAGCAGCACCCGGGCGCATTACCTTCGCTGCGCTTCGAATTCCAAGAACCACAGCCCGAACGTTGACCTCCTGAACTCGATCAAATACTTCCATAGATTCACCAAACAGGTCATCTCGCTGAGCCATTCCAGCATTCAAAACCGCCCCATCAAGCCGACCGAATTTTTCGACAGCGGCATTCACCGCAGCATCATTATGATCAGGGTCAGCTACATCGCCTGTGACTATGTAAATTCGTTCATTTCCTTCAGCCCAGTTCAGGTCAGAGTTCGGAAGATCAGAACAAACAGCGGACCCTCCTTCGTCAAGAATTTCCTCAATGGTTGCTTTCCCGATACCAGATGCGGCACCGGTTACCCACACCACCCGTCCTTCATGTAAATCATTCATAGTCATCACCTAGCCTGTAACAGTAATCGCAGCTTTTGTCTCAGACAAAAGATGGGTAGCTCTATCAACAAAATCAGGGAAACCATCACGAAGTTTCTTAGAGCGAACTTCTATAGAAAACGGAACAGAAGTAGTGAAGAGCGTTTCGAATTCCGCAACTGGAAGCGCTCCACTACCGGGAATCTCCCGATCGTCGACAGCATCACGTATCAATTCCTTTGTAGACCATCCAATAGGTTCCAATGGGGCGTCACACCATTGAGCGTAAGGAAACACAGATGAGTCGGCTGAGCGGATCTCCTCATAATTCGTTCCGGATCTGAAAACATGAATAAGATCCACAAGAATTCCCACATTGTCCTCTTCCACAAGTGCTAAAACCATTAACGCATCGGCGAGCGAACGTACAGATGTGAATTTCATAAATTCGATACATACCCTGATATTTGATGGACGAGCCAACTCGCAAAGTTCGTTAAGACGTTCAGCCGTCGCCTCAATCGAATCAAAATTAGAGATTGTTAGGATATTCCGTGCGCCTATTACAGAAGCCGCTTCAATAAGACGTTCCCCGCAGTCACCCTTTGGCCCCATTCGAATAACTTCCATATCAACAACAGTCAACCCAGTATCATCGACACGCTTGCGAACATTGCTCGTCGTCCTATCTGTCCATGTTGAAGGATCAAACCAAACGCCAGTTCCTTCCCACCCTGCTTTCGCCGCAACTTCGACAAAAGTACATGGGTCGCTCTCAAGTTCCGGAGAAACTCCAGCTGCTATAGAAATCAATCGTTGCTTACCCATGGCTTAATTTAAGCACCCTTTAGGCCAAGAGAAATAATTTGGGTCGGCACTTTGCGTTCGACATAGTAAATGGGGGAGAATAAGGTACATTTCGCAACGAAGTTTAGAAGGGGCAAATATGGAACTTGAAGGACAGGTCGCGCTAATCACCGGCGGCACCAGAGGAATCGGCAGAGGCATAGCTGAAGCTTTTGTTGCCGAAGGAGCAAACGTCGTTATTAACGGCCGAAGCGCAGATAAAGGAGCCCAAGCCATAGAGGAAATGGATGCAGGGGATCAAGTGCATTTCATCGCAGGCGACGTCACAGACCGAGAGATTTGCGAAGGTCTCGTTGACCAGACGGTTGAACACTATGGAAAAATTGACATCGTCGTCCCAAATGCTGGAGGCGGAACGGCAGAAGGAGAAGAGCCTTCACCTCTCGTAGATCTGACTGACGCTAACTGGGATTTTGTTCTAGATTGGAACCTCAATCATCCCATGTGGTTAATGCGTAGAGCTCTCAAGTACATGATTCCACAGGGTTCGGGACGGATTATGTCAGTCTCTTCCATGTATGGGAAAGTTGTCATTCCTGCCCAAGCACCATATTGCACGACAAAACATGCACTTAATGGTTTAACGAAAGTAGTGGCACAGGAAGTAGGGACACTTGGGATCACTGTAAACGCGCTATGCCCAGGTGGGATTCTGACCGACGTCATGCAAGAGTCAGGGCCAATGGCCGCTGAACAGCTAGGGATGGAATTCGAAGAATTCTTAGTATGGATGCAGCAACCATCTGCAATTAAACGAATGAACACCGTTGAGGATTGCGCATTGGTAGCGGTACTGCTTGCTTCAGAGGCAGGTGCCGGTATTACAGGATCACTGATCAGTATCGACGGCGGACAAGCGCCTTACTAGACGAGGAGATTAATAATGGGAAAACTTGAAGGAAAAGTAGCAGCCATCACGGCAAGTACACGGAGCATCGGACGGGCGATAGCGGAAGCATATCTAGCTGAAGGAGCCCGAGTGGTTGTTAGTGGACGATCAGANGAGAAAGGTGCAGCTGCACTCGAAGAGATGAACGCCGGTGATAATGCGACATTCATTGCCTGTGACGCAACAAAGCAAGCTGACGTTGAGGGGCTCATCGATGGAACTGTTGACCACTTCGGGAAAATTGACATCGCAGTGCTTAATGCCGGAGGAATCCTCGATGCTGCTCCTGTAGCGGAAATGACCGACGAGAGTTGGAACTACACCCTCAACTTAAATCTGAACCACACATTTTGGGGTATGAGAAAAGCACTTCAGCACATGATTCCTCAGGAAGATGGCAGGATTATTGCCATTTCTTCAGTGGAAGGGAAAATGAAAGTTGAAACTTGCAGTCATTACACGGCTACAAAACATGCTATCAACGGTCTAGTAAAGACAGCCGCCCATGAGGTCGGCGCTGCCGGAGTTACCGTGAATGCCATACTCCCGGGTTTCGTTCGCACTGACCTGTTCTATGAATCAGCTCCGCAGACGGTAGAAGCTATGGGCATGAATGATATTGAAGAGCTTGCCGAATATTACGCCGCTGGATCTGCAATCAAGCAGCCCAATACAGTAGAACAAGTAGCTGCAGTCGCTGTCATGCTTGCAAGAGATGAAGCNAGAAANTTCACAGCTTGCCTCTTCCCATGCGACGGCGGGACTATGCCCTACTAGATCGCTGCAATGGCAAGCGAGCTAGTCGAACAATTTCACTTACTAATCCCAGGAACTAGTGACGACCCATATCCAACATTCAAAAAACTCCGCGACCAACCGGTTTTCTATAGTGACCTAATCGACGGGTGGGTAGTCAGCCGATGGGCCGATGTGTCCAGGACTCTTCAGGACACAGAATACTTCACTCCAATGGAAGCAGGATCCGGAAGCTCCGGAATCTACGGACGAACTATTCTCCACATGTCCGGAGAAGAACATAGAAAGAAGTCAGCGATTCTCGCCCGACGCCTCAGAAGCCCCAAAAGGCTCGGAGGCGATATTGGAGAAATGATCCGAGATATCGTGCGAGTATCCGGAAACTCTCTTCCTAGAAACCCAGAACCAGCCGATGTTAAAGGACTATTTACCTCCATCATTCCTTTGGAAGTGATCGGTGAACTGATGACAATGCGAGAAGCAACAGCTTTTCCAGACTGGTATCACCAAATCGTTGCAGCAAGCGTTTCCAACGTAACCGGCGATCCAGCCATTCACCAGCGTGGTGTTGAGGCACGCGAAGACCTCTTCGCATGGCTCGAACCAGAAATAACTCAGAAAAAAGANNGCCCGACAGAAGACCTATTCTCNGACCTGTGCACNATTGAATATGAGCANGAAAGATTANCGAACAGCGAAATCAAATCCTTTTGCGCTTTCCTTCTCTCTGCCGGCATAGAAACAACAGATCGAGCGCTGGTAAATCTGTACCGAGAACTCATTCTATGGCCAGAACAATGGAACAAACTGCAGGAAAACCATGACCTCATCCCNTCGGCGGTAGCTGAGATCCTNCGATACCGTCCTCCTGTNCAAGGAGCAGTAAGAAAAACACGTCAGAGAGCTGAACTCGNCGAAGTGCAGATTCCTGAGGGGGCTAAGGTCATGTGTCTTCTTGGCGCAGCAAACCACGACCAGGAAATATTTGAAAATCCAGACCAATTCAAAGTTGATCGATTTTCCGAAAATCAGCGTGCTCAATTTACGCCTGCTGGAGACAATAGAGCATTCGGTGGCGGATCCCACTACTGCACCGGTTCGCTGGTAGCTAAGCTCGAAATGGAAGAATCACTCCGGTACGTACTCGAGAATTTTTCAGAGATCGAATTTTCTGGCCCCATTCCCAAAGAAGTTGGCTTTTACCTCCGGTCATCGGAATCGCTCAACCTTATCCTTCACCCCAAAGACAACAATGTTTAAACTCGGCCCCCCAGTCCAGATAGCCTACGCCGTTAACGATGCCCGAGAAGCGGCAAGCCAATGGGCAGAAGATTTCGGAGCCGGNCCATTCTTTTTGGCTGAACATATTCCAGTCTCTAACGTTATTCACCGAGGGAANCCNGCAGTCTTTGACCACACTTCTGCCTACGGGCANTGGGGAGAGATAATGGTCGAACTTGTCCAAGACCATGGCGAAGGCCCATCAGCTATACGCGACCTTTACGCTCCTGGAGAGACAGGATTGCACCATGTTGCATATTTCGTCGATGACCTTGATACGGCAACGACAGAACTAGAAAAACGCGGATTTCCTCTAGCTATGTCGGCGGAAGCCCGCGGGGATACCCGATTTCATTTTGTTGACGCAGTTCCGAGTCTGGGCCATTTCCTTGAACTGTATGAACCGAGCTCAGCGCTCCTGTCCTTTTATAAGAAGGTGCGTGATGCATCCGAGGGTTGGGACGGGTCGGATCCGATTCGTGCTCGATGAACTAACTGCTGCCGGCTGCTGGCCTGCCACCAAACCGTGAGCGGTCAGCGTTAACTGGATCACTGATCTTTTCCACGTCTGCCTTCCAACCCCAAGCGCTAATGATTGAAAGTTCAGTAAAGCGCCAACGCCCATCTTCCTCAAGCTGAAGGCGTCCTTCATATCTGCCACCTTGGACTCCGACAGGTCGGGTAGTCGTAAAATACGCACTTAACGTCGCCGTTGATGCTGTGTCATCAACCACTATCGAAATATTTGATGTCGTATGGCCGCCAGCAATGATCGATCGTTTAGATCGGTAGCGCTCATATAGCGGGGCGATAGCTTCTTTGCCTTCAAAGTGCATATCTTTCCCATCAGGAGGAAAATTGAGGACATCAAGAACGGCACTCTCAGAAAACGTATCAAGAATATCTTCTTCANATCCGGTGTCAGCCCCATACAAGTATTGATTAAAAGTGTGAATGATTTCTTCACGGGCACGAAGACGCTGTACTTCTGCCTCTAACGCCTGTATCCGATTCTCTAAATCGCCACTCATTAGAGTGTCTCCATTTCCCATCCCTCTGGTGGTTCTGTAATGTTACGTGTGGGCTTCACGAGGCGGGGGTGATGTTCCCTCCCTCGTAACTGGGCTTCAAGCAGCGTCCCATCGTAGGTGATCCATTCCTGAGGATCGAGTTCGATAATGACCCTCCCTGGAGTGTCTAGTCGTCGACTAAATTCCGCATTTGCGGCAGCATCACCGGCGCGTAGTCGGGCCGCAAGCATCGGATAAAACCATTCTTTAATTTCTGCATTATTTTCATGGACCGTAGCAAGCGTCTTTGCGGTTGTCGTGATATCACCACCGAGCCAGGTTCCTTCACTTGAAATAACAATTGAACTTTCAGGCCTAGCTTTAAGCGCTGGGACGCGCTTTCGCTGGCCCATGCAGGTCACCCAGAACTTTTCTTGGTTCCAGACGTAGCGATGGAGAACACCTACAGGCCAGCCATGCCGGTTGGTCCAGTTTACGCAACACTCAGTCTGGGCGGTGTAGAGCCGTTCGCGTTTCTCATCGCTAACTGAAACGTCGCTGACGTCGGTGTAATCAACCTTTTCCCCCACAGTTGCCTCTTTCTATAGGACAGTTCCATTTTTGGGCAACATCACCACATAGGTTTTCGCAACCCTGTCATAGACGGTCTGCCGATTTTGGTCGCTAAATAGCCAGTACAAGCAGGAAGCGAAGATAGCTATTGAAGCGATCGGTCCTATAAATGGGATAACCCCAATGAGGCCAGGGGCCCAACGAAGAGCAGCAACAGAGCCTTTCGGAGGGGTCATCCCGTTTTCAACTTCAACAATGCGGAACCCAAGGATCAGTTTGCCCGGCGTCCCACCTTTTGTCGTCACAAAACCAACTTCATAAAATACAGCCACGACAAGCGTGAGAAGAGTTAAAAGGTAAGTATTCCCAGCGTTAGTTCCGAATATGAGAACAAGCAACAGTGAAAAAACCACCATAATCACTACGTCAATGAGCTTCGCTCCAATTCTCCGCCAAGGTTCCATTCCNACGATTCCAGGAGCCCANGCTTCACCGGTCCAATAACGCTTCGTNCCTTCAGGATCACCTTCTGCCCAGTACCAACCTGCTTCTTGTGTCGTCATGATCCTCCTAGAACTCCGTGTCCTTCCAGTGTGGCANGAAAGGCCAGTTCATGGGTATTCATAGCAAGCATTCACCAGTTGATCGTTATATCCCCAGTTACCGGTTAACAAAGGGCAAAACGGGCGGCCCGCCTGCGATGCGCCTTTCGGCCTGCTCTAACGCCTGCTCACCATAGTGGGCATGAGGAAGAATCCAAAAAATCCCGTTCTGGATTGATTCAACAACGATATTTGCAACCTCAGCAGGTGACAGCTCTTCTTTATTTCCTACTCCAGCGCTTGCCATCTCTTTGGGGGCAGACGCATCTTTTCTATTCCGTTCGGACCAATGAATTTTGGTGTCTACCATTCCAGGGCATAAAACAGAAGCGGTGATTGCTGTCCCTTCCAATTCATGGTGGAGCGTTTCAGTGAGAGCGACGACCCCGCGCTTAGCAACGTTATAGGACCCAATCGAAGGAAAAGCGAGTAGGCCAGCAGTGGATGCAGTATTCATTACATGACCGTTTTCTCCACTTTCTAGCATGCGGGGGAGGAAGGAATGGACACCATAGATCACCCCCATCAGGTCAACGCCTAGAACCCAGTCCCAGTCATCCAGATCTCCCCAAGATTTATGTCGTGTCACAACGCCGGCATTGTTAGCCAAGAAATGCACAGCCCCGAACTCTGCAAAGACCCCCTTGGCAAGTTCTTCAACTTGGTTTCGATCAGATACATCGCAGATACGCCCATGCGCCGAGTATCCCTTTTCAACGAGTTCATTAACGGCATCTTGAAGAGCTCCTTCTTCAACATCGACGATGATGATAGTCATCCCTTCCTCGGCGAGTTTGTGGGCGAGGCCTAGACCTATGCCGCTTGCTCCACCCGTGATTACAGCATTCCCAGTTGAAAAATCCATCTCTAGGCCTCCTTTTGGGTACCTACTCGTAGTTCTTTAAATGGCACTCCCTTATCAACACTTGGTTCTCGAGGGAGGCCGAGAACGCGGTCCCCGATAATATTTTTTTGNATCTCGTCAGTTCCCCCGGCTATACCAGCCTGAAAACTTCCAAGGATCAGNCGACCCCACCACTGGCCGCGGTCGCCTTCTATCCACGCGTCGGCTTCCATTCCAACAAGCTCATTTGCGAGGGATCTGACGTCGCGAAGAATCCTCGAGCCATGAAGTTTACCTAGAGACCCACCAGGCCCTGGAGTTTTTCCTGCTTTGAGATCGGCGCGTGTTCTCATGGAAACAAGACTTTTTGCAGTTTCCTCACAATGAAGTTTCATTAGTTTTTGCCTCAGGACAGGTTCATCTAACCTTCCGTTCTTGCGAGCGTGCTCTATTAGCCTCTTTGAATGCGGTGTATTGATTCCGCCCGTAGAACCTGTACCTATTGCGACACGTTCATACATCAGCATCGCTGTCGCTAATCTCCACCCTTCATGAAGCGGGCCGAGTAAGTTATCTTTCGGTATCCGCAGATCAGTGAAAAAGACCTCATTGAAATGCATGCCGCCGTCGATTTGGTGAATCGGCCGGATCTCTATAGCCGGATCCCGCATATCAACAATAAACATTGAAATGCCAGCGTGTTTAGGGACCTCATGATCTGTTCTTGCGATAACAACCCCATAATCACAGACATGAGCGAGCGTCGTCCATACTTTCTGTCCGTTAATAATCCATTCATCCCCGTCTAGGTCAGCACGCGTCTGCAGGCTTGCAACATCAGAGCCCGCTCCAGGTTCAGAAAACATCTGACACCACACTGTTCGAGCAGCAATATTATCCGCAACGTAAACTTCTTTTTGTTCGTCTGTTCCGTATTCACTGAGCATCGGAAGGCACATTCCATGACTGATCGTTAGTTGCGTCGTCATCTCAGGATATTTACTGTACTCTTCTCGCCATATAGCTTCATGAGCCTTTGTCAGGCCAGCACCACCGTATTCTTTCGGGTAGGTAATTCCAGCTAAACCGGCATCCGCCAACAGACCTTGAAACGCTTTATTTTGAGCCATTGTTGCATGATCCCTAGGGTCCGGCTCGGACAGACTAATTCCTGTTGCATGTTCATCAAGAAACGCACGACACGTAGCTCGAAAGTCGGATAGCTCCTCATCTGTGGGTGCTGCTTCGCTCATTTAAATACCTCATTACCTAGGCTTTGCTAAATCTATAGGTGACGCTAACACGCAAATCAGGGAAAACGGTAATCCAAAATAATAGGCTTCAACAGCTTTGTTCCGCCCAATCCCGACCATAGCCGTCTACGCTGAAAGTCGCCTAGAAAGCAGAATTATGGCTGAAGAACATATCCAAGAACAAACCAAAAAGCGACGCACGTTCGCAATCATCAGTCACCCTGACGCGGGAAAGACAACATTAACCGAGAAATTCCTCTTGTACTCAGGCCAAGTCGCTGAAGCAGGAACGGTAAAATCAAGAAAAAGCACCCGTTCTGCCCGTTCCGACTGGATGACCATGGAACAGGATAGGGGCATTTCGATAGCATCAACAGTTCTTCAATTCTCCTACAGAGACCATGTAATCAATCTTCTCGATACGCCAGGCCACAGAGATTTCTCAGAAGACACTTACCGCGTTCTTGCCGCCGTCGATGCAGCGGTCATGGTTCTTGACGCTGCGAAAGGTATTGAAGCACAGACACTGAAGCTCTTTGAAGTCTGCAAAGCACGGAATATGCCAATTCTCACCTTCATCAACAAATGGGACCGACCAAGTCTTGACCCCTTGACCCTGATGGATCAAATAGAGCAATCAATCGGAGTAGCCACTACCCCTATCACATGGCCAGTTGGACCAGGAGGAGACTTTCGAGGCGTCATCGATCGAAGAACAAATGAATTTGTTCGATTCTCCCGAACAAGTCACGGAGCTACTATCGCCCCTGAAGAGATTGTTTCTTCTGAAGACGCAGAAGCCCAAGAAGGTGAAACGTGGATCCAAGCCCAAGAAGAAGTAGCTCTCTTTGATGGAATTGGCGCAACCCACACCGATGAAGGGTTTCTCTCAGGAATGACGAGCCCACTATTCGTTGGTTCAGCATTAACAAATTTCGGCGTGCGACACCTACTCGATGCGGTAATAGATCTTGCCCCAAACCCCGGTCCCCGTGAAACCCAAGATGGGGGAACCCGAGACGTCCATGAACCATTTTCTGCATTCATTTTTAAAGTGCAAGCAAACATGGACCCATCTCACCGCGATCGTGTAGCTTTCATGCGAATCAATTCCGGATATTTTGAGCGGGGAATGCAAGTCACGCACGAGCGCCTCAACAAGGCCTTCAGCACTAAATTTGCCACATCGATGTTCGGAGCTGACCGAGGAACCGCCGAAGACGGATACCCCGGTGACGTCCTTGGCCTTGTAAATGCTAGCGACCTACGCATCGGAGATACCCTATACATAGGCGAAAAAGTAGCGTTTCCTCCTATACCAAGATTCGAACCAGAACTTTTCTGGAACGCCCGCCCAGTCGACATCTCAAAAACGAAACAATTCCGAAAAGGTCTCAGCCAGCTAGATGAGGAAGGCGTTGTCCAAGTTTTGCGTGACTTGGATGCCCCTACAGCCACACCNGTNCTNGGCGCTGTTGGACAAATGCAGTTTGAAGTNTTNGCNCACCGGCTAGANCANGAATTCGGCTCAGTCGTGGAAATGACNCCGACAGCATGGGTTGTNGCGAGAAAAACNGATACCGANACTGCAGAAAAGATACGNNANCTACGAGGTACACGTATCNTAGGGTCACTTGATGGAACACTCTTTGCCCTNTTCGACTCAACTGGAAGACTNGCCAGAACNATCGATGAATACCCGGACTGGACANTGGAACGGGTAGTCGAAACAGTCGGATAAACAGAAACTANTAGCCGCCNCCGCATTTTTGCTNAGGCCATTTACCCTAGANNTATGGAGCAGAAAGCACCCGAAATAATTTTCACACTTCTTATTGGAGTTGGCTTGATCTCTNCGCTTGGTGTGCTGAAGTTTTCNGGANCNCAACTCCGCCANGAATTCAGAAANATAGCTATGTTTNTAGCTTCCCTTGTCGCTGTCGGGGCAACANTCGGGAGTCTCTATTTCTCGGANGTACGCGGCTTTCTCCCTTGNGATTGGTGCTGGTATCAACGCATTGCCATGTACCCNTTAGCAGTTATCCTTCCGATGGCAACATTNCGGCGAGATCGAAGAATTATTCCATACGCGTTAGTCTTCACGGCTGCAGGAGCNGGNATNTCGATTTATCACTATCAGCTNCAAGCCTTTCCCNGCCAAGGTTCCTCATGTTCCCTGAATGCTTCTTGTACCTACCGGTGGGTAGAGGTTTTCGGTTTTGCGAGTATTCCGATGCTAGCGCTGGGAAGTTTCGTACTCATCGGTATCCTGTTGCTAGCAACTCCGAAACCATGGAAAGGCTAGCAACATGGTAGATATAGAACCTCCAATACCTGAACCCATGGAACAGCCGGAGCCAGCGAAGCAGAAAAAAATAATCTACGGTTTCCTCTTCGTTCTTATAGGTGGCGCTGTCCTTCTAGGAATACTTTTAGCCGGCGGGAATAGTAGCAACGAAAAAACGATTCCCTCTTCTTCCGAACCTAATGAAACCCAAGCCGCACCTACTGCCGTCCAGAGTGAAGCGACCAGCCAGATGGAAGAACCCGAAAGCACGCCGAGTAGCACTGTTCAAGAGCGCTTTGAAACCGGCACAGTCGAAATTATTGGCGAAGCGCTTCCACCTGATGAAAGCGTCGGACATGTCGCTCCTGGATTTAAAGCCCAACTAAATACCAGCGGAGAAATGGTCGAGATCCAACCAGATGATGGAACAATTCGGCTCATCGGTTTCTTTGCACATTGGTGCCCGCACTGCCAGCGAGAAGTCCCCAGAGTAGCCCAATGGTTAAATGAGAACGATCTCCCTAATGGTGTTGAGGTAGTAGCTATCTCAACGTCAGTTCGTGAAGGGACACCAAACTACCCTCCATCTGAATGGTTTGAAGCAGAAAACTGGCCAACGCAAGTACTAGTCGATAGTCCCGAAAAGACAATAGCTGAAGCATACGGACTGACCGGATTTCCCTTTTGGGTCCTTGTCGATGGCGAAGGCGTTGTTGTTCATCGCAGTAGCGGAGAACTCACAGAAGAGCAATTCTCCTACCTCGTCTACTTAGCAGGAACGCTCGCGCCCCAATTAGCGTGACGCCTCTCATCGATATAGGGGGAAAGTACTAGTCGTTTGCTAGTCGTTCGCCCAGCATCGGCAGCCACAGTTCGTTTCTGCTGTGCACTCGCACTTAGACCCGCAAGTACATAGGTCGCTATTTTCTGTTAAGTCCATGTTTCCCATAGTAATAGTCTCCGCAGTATAAGTAAAGGGTACTTATGAGGACTCTGCAATTAGATCTCCTAAAAGGAACAGTTGCTCTTCGCTGTTTCCAAGCGTAAGTTCCAATTGTCGAGCCATCAGAAAGAACCTGTGAAGTGGGTAATCTCTGTCTACTCCGACCCCGCCATGGAGGTGGGTGGCTGCGTGTACAACGCGAAATCCTGCTTCAGCTGCCCACCACCGGGCGATAGCGACTTTTTCTTCTGCCGGCTTGCCTGCATCGATCCTCCATGCAGCTTGTTGCGATGTTAGGCGAACTGCCTCTGTGTCGATATAGGCGTCTCCAGCTCTTTGGCTTACGGCCTGAAAGGTGGCGATGGGACGATCGAACTGGTGGCGAATTTTTGTGTAATCAGCCGCTAAATCTAGTGAAGCCTTACAAGCACCTGAAAGAATCGAACAGATTCCTGAGTCAACGCGTAGTCGGACCCAATTGAGTACCTCGGTCGTCGAAGCTGAACCTAAACGGTCACCTGCGGCTTGATCAAGGGTGATCATTGCCTGCGANTGCCCCATCGTTGTTTCCCGAAGGGTACGTTCAACACCAGCAGAAGAAGTGTTTATGAGGTANATCCCGTCTTCGGTTGGTATCAGGATAATTTCCGCTTCTAAACCATACGGGATAAAGTCGATGCGGCCGGATAATTTCCCATCATCAATCAGTACCGTATTGCTTGGAATAAGTCCTGCTGTTACTACAAGATCGCCAGATGATATGCGTGGGAGTAACTCATTTCGCTGAGCATCTGTTCCGAATTCTTGAATAGGTAAGGCTCCCATTACAACGGTTTCAAGGAGAGGGACAGATGCCGCGAATTCGCCGATCAGCTCAAGGGCAGCGGTGATACTTAGGAAGCGAAGTCCTGCGCCGCCGAAACTTTCTGAGATGCCTGCTCCAACAATTCCGGATTCGGCCAACGTTTCCCATAGTTCAGTATCAAAAGATAGGTTGCTCTGTTCTATTTCCCGAAGGCGTTCATGGGTCGCTTTATCTTCGAAGATCTGTCGAGTGAGGTCGCTGATGGCTTGCTGCTCTTCAGAAAAATCAAAATCCATACATCCGCCTTACCGGTCTGCACGGGGAAAGCCCATGCCAAACATCGTGATCAAGTCCCTTTGCATCTCGTTAGTTCCTCCACCGAATGTGAGAATCACCAACGAACGATAGAGAGATTCTAATCGGCCATCCTCTTCGGGGTTATCGGAGACAAGGTAGGCTACCTCGTTATATATCTGCATCAGTTTCCGAAACGCTCGTGTGTAAAACTCAGTTCCGTATACTTTCACCGAGGAAGAGTCAGCAACATCGAGATGCTTTGTTGCGACACTCCACGCTACTTTCCAGTTTAACAAGCGAAGAAATTCAAGTTCGGCGGTCACTTCGGCCAGATTTCGGCGAACCCAGGGGGTGTCAATTATCTTCGTCCCATCCGGGTGATGATTGCTCCTAGCCCAGTCGAGGGCTTCTTCAATGCAGCGTTCAATCATCGCTGAGGAACATAGTGTGACGCGTTCTCTGTTTAGTTGGCTGGTGATAAGCCGCCATCCCTGATTCTCCTCACCAATAATGCTTGAGGCAGGGACACGCACATCGTCGAAGAATGTGTGATTGATGTTATGTGTTGAAAGCAGAGACAGGGGTTCGATCGTAATGCCGGGCGTATCGATAGGAATAGCAAACAATGAGATTCCCTTATGTTTGGAGACATCAGGGTCAGTTCGCGCCGCTAGCCAAATGTAATCGCAGCCTAACGCAAGACTCGTCCAGGTCTTTTGCCCATTGATGATATATTCATCACCGTCACGCACTGCTCGTGTTGTTAAAGACGCCAGATCTGTTCCTGCATCAGGCTCACTATACCCAATGCAAAAATGTAATTTTCCAGCTGCAATCTGCGGAAGGAAGAACTTCTTTTGCTCATCGGTTCCATACTCCATAATCGTTGGGCCAACAGTATTAATTGTGAGCATCGGAGCTGGTGAACCGACACGCATTGTCTCGTCGTAAAAAATGAACTGTTCAATAGCGCTTTTCCCTTGGCCACCGTATTCTTCAGGCCAACCCATAGCGATCCAGCCATCTTCTCCTAGCTGCTCTACAAGTTTTCTTCGGACCGGCCCTGTGCCCTCTTCCTGCTTCTGTAATTCAAGGACTTCTGGGGTGATGAGATTTGCATAGTATTCGCGTAATTCTTCACGGAGCGCCTTTTGTTCATCAGTGAAATCAATAAACACCCAAATCTCCTTCGTTCAACTAATTGTGGCTCAATAGCATCAGAAACGCCATTTTAAGATTTGCCATTATGAAAGAAAGCAGGAATTATAACTCGCTGACTAGACGTTCGATCTCAGCTAAAAACCCAGAACCGTTGCCTTTGAGACAAGAGATCTCTTCCGCCGACATAAGTTTCCTCCACGCCCCATCAAGTAGCGTGATTACTGCTGGTAAATCTCCTGCGACTTCATTCTGTTCGCTTGTAAGCTCATCACGGTGAACTAGTTCAATTTCGATATTGCTTGCTGAACAAGCATTCCTCCATGATGGTTTCCCGAACGGATTCCAACCGTGCGTTAAATCACATAACCCACAGTCACTCTTCCCAGTAACCTTTCCTATTGCGAAATTCAATTCGCCGAGAATGGAGCCATCAGCGTTGTAGATCCCGACTATACGAGTCATGGCCGGGCAACGCTTACAATCGGGGTTTGATCTCTTCCTAGGCGGATCGCTGCTGCGCCTAATACTGCGACGACACAAGCAACAATTATAAAGGTTTCTTCCGGTCCCGGTCCTGCATAAAGAGGGGCGGCAATAAGCGCTGCGATCCCACCCCCCAAAGTACTTGCAGCTCCAACCATCCCTTGCCCCGTAGCTCGTTCATGCTCTCGGGTAGCCTTAACCATGGCGGCTTGACATGCAGGAGCGCCGACCCCCTGCCCTATAGCTTCAACCATCGCCAGTCCCATCAACAGCCAAGGTGAAGTAAGGAAGCCGTAAATAAAAGTCATCGGGATAATAACTGAGATTCCGAAAATAGCAGCCCGCCAAGGACCAATACGGTCAATGAATTTACCAGCTGTACTCGCTGTAAACGCAAAGGGGATTCCATACATCGTTAGGCTAATGCCCACAAAAAGGGTGCTAGCTCCCAAATCCTCCATAAATCTCGCCCAAATAGCCTCGTACATGCCCGCTGGAAAAAACATTGCGGCGCCAAGCAGTATCGCCCCCGCCGCTTCCTTTCGCTTCACTATCACCTTTGCAGCCGAGAGTCGAGAATCTTGAGGAATCTCGTTTTCAGCAGAAATATTGATCTTGATCAACCCTGGCAACATGCAAATGAGGAAAGCGGATAGAAAAATGAAGGGAGCGTCGAGACCCCAAATCTCATTTAGTGCTGCGCCGATAACGGGTCCTGTCACAAATCCAGAAGTTTCTATCGCCGCCAACCTTCCCAACCGCTCACCAGCGCGAGAAGCATCAATGTTCGACACGATAGCTCGCGCTGCGGGCGCAAATGCCCCGAAGCCTAGTCCTGTTAAAGCTCGAGCCATCGTTAACTCCCAAACCGACGAAGCTAGAGCGAACCAAAGAGTTCCAAATACAGCAAGAATTATTGAAAAGAGCAGTAGGGTCTTCGTCTTTCCGCGGTCGGCAAGCGGAGCTAAAAAGAGCTGTCCAAGAAATGATGCAAAGAAAGAAGCTGCGGCAATCAAGCCCAACGCACTATTAGCGAATCCCAAGTCGTCCTGCAGAGAAGCGATAAGACCAAAAATAACGCCGATCGAAGCTGTAAAGCTAAACATTGCTAAATACAGACTTCTGGGAACACGCATTCACATAGTGTGCCGAATTTCCATTAAAACATTACTTATGATGATAAAATTCTTTAGATAGTTGAACTAGTTACCTAAGTTAAAATTTGGTACGGCATTATAGAACTTTGCTGGACGGCCGCGAGTTGCGGTAACTCTTTCGGACTCATCAGCTTCTGTTAGGTACCCTTCCGCTGCTAAGACTTTTTTCTGAAAATTACCAGGATCCAGTTTCTTCCCCAGAATTGTCTCGTGGATACTCCTTAATTCTGAGACCGTAAAAGAAGAAGTGCAGAACCCCGCAGCAAGCCTTGAATATTCAACTCCCATTCGGGTTTTAGAAATAGCATCGGACAATATTGTGCTGTGATCGAAGGCAAGTTTGTTTGAAAGTTCGTCTTCGACGTAACTGACAGGAACAAAAGATGCT
>PAEG01000004.1 GCA_002703045.1 Acidimicrobiaceae bacterium | reverse complement strand
CTCCAAAAAGATGAAAAGTACTTAGATGGTTTTAAATCTGCTGCGGAACTCCGTGACATGGTTAATGCGGACCCAGACGTCAAGGAAGTAGTTGATGTTGCATTGGGTCTTGAAGGACTCCGACGACAAGACTCGGTTCATGCTGCCGGAGTGGTAATAACCAAAGAACCCCTAACGGAGTATCTCCCTATCCAACGAAAACCTGAAAAAGGTAAAGATATCGAAGAAGCCCCGGTGGTTACCCAATACGAAATGCAGGCAGTAGAAGACCTTGGTCTGCTAAAGATGGATTTCCTTGGCCTGCGAAATCTTGATGTCATCAGTGACACCCTTGAGTTGATCAAATCTACTACAGGGGAAGAACTCGATATCGATGGAGTCCAATTAGACGATAAAAAGACTTACAAGATGCTCTCTGCAGGAAATTCCATAGGTGTTTTCCAACTCGAATCGCCGCCAATGAGAGCATTGATGCGTTCACTTGCACCTTCGAAGTTTGAAGATGTTGCTGCGCTAGTTGCCCTATATAGGCCAGGGCCTATGGCTGCCAATATGCACAATGACTATGCGGATCGGAAGAACGGACGTTTGCCTATCCAATACTTCCACCCAGATGCTGAAGATCTATTATCCGATACCTACGGGCTAATGATTTATCAAGAAAGCGTAATGAGGGTCGCGCAGAAATTCGCAGGTTACTCGCTCGCTGATGCCGACTCTCTTCGAAAAGCAATGGGTAAAAAAATCCGTGAAGCCATGGAAAAAGAACGGGAACGATTTGTCACCGGAATGGTAGAAAATGGTTACGACAGGAATCTTGGCACTGAAGTTTTTGCCACCATCGCGCAGTTCGCCGATTATGCATTTAATAAAAGCCATAGTTACGGGTATGGGCTAATTGCATATCAAACAGCTTTTCTAAAAGTGAACTACCCGATGCANTATATGTCTGCNCTTCTAACGAGCGTAAAGAAAGACAAAGATAANCCAGCCGTATATCTTAACGAATGCAGAATGATGGGNATTGANGTTGTAGTCCCNGATGTAAACAGAGCTGAAATGAATTANTTTCCTGANCTTCGCCNAGAAGATGNAAAGGGAAANATTGTNTTCGGCTTATCGGCAATCCGAAATGTCGGAGAAGGCCTCGTGAAATTATTACTAGAGGAACGAAACGCCAATGGCCCCTTTGAAAGTTTCTATGATTTCTGTGAGAGAGTTGATATNCAAGTNCTTAATAAGCGNGCATTGGAAGCGCTCATAAAAGGNGGCGCTTTCGATGGGCTAGGNCATACACGACAAGGTCTTTTNGGAGTATANGAACGGATAGTGGAACAAGTAGTGGGNCGACGACGTGAACGCGATATGGGGGTAATGACCCTTTTTGATGCACCCGAAGAGTCGGAAGTCGTATTCAACGAGAAAATAGAAATCCCAGAAATTGAATTCGAAAAATCTCAACGCCTCGCATACGAGAAAGAAATGCTAGGCAGGTATATNTCTGACCATCCGCTTGGTGGGTTTGAACAAGTCTTAAGACGAAAATGTAACTTCACCACATCGTCAGGGGAAAGCGCAGAAGAAGGAAAAGTTGTCGTAGCAGGAGGTGTGGTAACTGACNTCCAAAAGAANTGGACTCGACGNGGGGACCTCATGGCNANTTTCACTCTTGAAGACCTTGAAGGNACAGTGGAGGTTATAATNTTNACAAAAGTTATGGCTGAGATCGGCCATAAAGTTGTTGAAGATCAACCAGTGTTAATAACTGGNCGTATTGATAAGCGAGACGACAACGTAAAACTAATTTGCCTAGANATAGGTCAACTTNAGACAGATTCAAACGCAGCTTTGACATCCNTNGAAATCCGAGTTCCCTCGACAGGGGTAACNGGAAAGCATCTTGATCAACTNTCTGGGATTCTCAAAGNNCACGATGGNGANTGCGATGTCTATCTCCACCTCGGCGAAAAAAAAATCTGGTTAGGGCCTGAATTTCGAGTCAAGCCNCACTCGGGTTTACTGGGTGAGATACGTGTNCTGCTCGGAGCTGACTCAATTCAGTAGTTCTCAAGTTGCATAAAAACCNAAATCAGGCTGAAATNGTANNTAGAGGTCGANANGTAGTGCCCTTGCGGAGAAATATGGCATTCGAAATAGAAACAAAGGACTGTACAGCAGTAACAGATGCTGAGTTGGGTGAACTGGANGCGGTAGCCGNNGANTCTTCGTGCGCNTTTTCAATGGGTCTTCTGTCAAAGCAGGCTGAAGAATGGGTTCTGCTTACAACAGCCCGCGAAAATAACAAATTGCGAGGTTACGTTTTCTATACGCTAGAGCGAATAGGNGGCACCCCTGCTGTTGTTATGGGGCTGGCCTCCGTAGAACGAAACAACAAGAGGGCTACAACCCTGCGTTCTCTAATGTCAGAGGTCTATCACAGGGCGTTAATGGCATTTCCAGATGAAGATGTTGTCTTTGGAACTCAACTCATCAATCCCGGNGCTTTCGAAGTNTTTCGTGACCTCGAACAAGAGCTNCCAAAGTATGGACATAAGGTTTCCGGAGAGGAAAGNGCGTGGGGTACAAGATTCGCTAAGCGACTAGGTNTTTCTTCGCTTGCCTATGACGACAGGACCTTTGTTGCTTTAGGTGATGGATCCACTCCTAGAATCTTCGACTATGAAAGCGCTAAAGAAGACAAAGTCAGNAAAGACNTTCAAGACCTGTTNAAAGCAGTTCANGTAGAGAACGGCGACACATTGATCGCACTTGCATGGGCGATGGCTGAGCGTCTAGAGAAACTTGGCCGATAGCAAGAACACNGACTTTGCGAACTTCACCCAGCTTGTGAGAGGGCGAAGAATGACTCGCAGTTTNACCNGCGATAAGGTCAGCGCTGAGCTTGTNGATGNATTGGTGGGATTAGCTCGATTAGCTCCTCGAGCAGGGAACACTCATGGGATTGAGTTCTTAATNCTNGAGAATAGNCACGTCGATGAGTATTGGGAAACTACNTTTAACGANAAGAACCGAGACGATTTTCCTTGGCCAAATCTATTCAACGCNCCAGCNCTNATATTGATATGGGTTNACCCTGAAAGATATCTAGAGCGATATTCGGAAGNCGACAAGAACAAAAGCGGACTTGGTAAGGACGNANCGGCATGGCAAACCCCGTATTGGTGGGTTGATGGGGGAATGGCTGCNATGACAATTTTGATGGGNGCCGAAGCCAGAGGGTTAGGCGCTCTATTCTTTGGGCTTTTCGATCATGANGAGAATNTTAAAGTCAAGTTTGGTATCCCNNAGGAATTCAAATCTATTGGCGCCATCGCCTTAGGCTATGCAAGCACTGAGCAGANGANGAGCAAGTCATTAGATCGCCCNAANAGAGAATTCCATGAAGTGCTACATCGTGGCCGTTGGTCTTCCTGATTGCAGAGCCCGAAAACGCGCTAGGATCAGAAAAGGAAGTATGGAGATTTAATGATTGAATCAGACAAAGCGCAATCCTCAAAGCAAATCCCCTTCGTCGACTACCTTGTTCTAGGGGATGAACCATACCTCGTTGCCAACGAATGTAAGCAATGCCAAGCAAGATACTTTGACCGAAGAAACGCATGCGCTCACTGCTTCGGAGAAGAATTTAAACAAGTAAGAGTCGCCACTAAAGGAGTAGTGACCAGTTTTACTATTGTTGAGATGGGGCCCATGCCTTATATTTCAGCGGTGGTTGATTGTGAAGGAACTCCAGTCCGGTGCACTCTTGTCGGGGTAGATCCGACTCCAGAAAAGGTTCACCTTGGGATGGGAGTAGAATTGACCACATACTCCATGGGCGCAGATAGTGAAGGAACTGAAGCGATAGCATTCGGTTTTACCCCAACGCAATAACTAAGAAAAGGAGCAAATAATGGGATCGGAAGATATTTGGATAATTGGTTCCAACATGACAAAATTTGGTAAGCATCCAGACAAGGATGTAATTGATCTAGCTTCTGCAGCTAGTGTTGCCGCTCTGCGTGATGCAGAAATGACAATGTCTGATATAGGGGTTATCGGTGTCGGTAACCTGATGAATGCAGGAGCAGGGATCGGTCAACAGTTGCAAAAACAAATTGGCCAGACAGGCATTCCCGTTTTTAATGTTTCCAATGCGTGCGCCACAGGAGCAACAGCCCTTCGTGTAGCGATCATGGCTGTGAAGGCTGGAGAGACTGACGTCGGTATGGCGGTAGGAGTCGAAAAGCTTGCTGGTGCTGGACTTCTTGGGCAGAAGGGTCCAAAACCGAAATCGGAAACTTGGGAACCAAGTGGTCGCTTTGGAGCAATTGGTTCAACAGAAGGTCGAATAGGNACCAANATCATGCCCGGTGTTTTTGCCCAAGTTGGAATGGAATACGGNCATAAGTATGGAGGAACTAGCTTCGAGCTGTTTGCAAAAATATCCGAAAAAAATCATGCTCATTCAACTCTNAATCCTCTCGCNGCATATCAAAAAAAGTTCACGTTAGACGANATCATGAANGATGTAATGATTGCCTATCCAAATACACGGCCAATGTGTTCAGGNAATTGCGATGGTGCCGCAGCAATGATTGTAGTCAATGATTCAAAGCTGAANTNATTGCCTAGTTCTGTGAGGAAAAGAGCTGTGAAAATTTCAGCATCTGTTTTNACTTCAGACCCCTGGGAAGAAGGATGTCANATCCTTCCAGATGTCAATACCCTNACTCGCAANGCAGCGACNCAGGCATACGAACAAGCAGGTATNGGCCCAGAAGATTTAGATCTAGTCGAGCTCCATGATTGTTTTGCTACCGCTGAGCTAGTTCANTACGACAACCTAATGCTCTGTGANCAGGGTGGTGCAGTNGACTTCTTCGAGTCCGGAGCTCCCTGGCGTGACGGTACTAAGCCAGTCAATGTTTCTGGTGGACTTCAGTCAAAGGGGCACCCGATTGCAGCTACCGGAATAGCAAATATTCATGAAATTGTGATGCACCTTCGAGGGGAAGCGGGCGATCGACAAATCGAGGGAGCAAAAGTCGGATTAGCGCACGTCATTGGACTGGGTTCGGCATGCGGTGTGCATATATTAGAAAAAGCTGCGTAAGGAAACTCTCTTCTTGCCAGAGTTGGTACTAGAGCTTCTGCACTTCTATCAGTGTCTGTAACCCGTTCTTCATCTTGATTCGCTCTTAGCAGAACAAAAACCACATCCGTGCCTCAATTTTTGAGAGATTGCAGACGGGGTGTAGTCTTTCTGGAGAAGACAAGGGAGTTCAGATGAGCAACAATGAAAAATTCTATATAAATGGCGAGTGGGTCGAACCTCAAGAAGCAGAAACTATCGAGGTCATAAATCCTGCTACCGAAGAGGCTGTTGGAACGATCAGTCTAGGTAATCATGATGATGTTGACGCAGCTGTCGCTGCCGCTCAGGAAGCATTCCATTCATTCTCACAAACTTCAGTTGAAGAACGAATGGACTTACTTAACAAGATTACCGAAATTATTGGAGCACGATCGGAAGACCTTGCAGCAGCAATTACTTCAGAAATGGGCGCCCCAAATGGTTTAGCAAAGGCTGCTCAGGCTGGAACGGGACTATTTCACTTTGCAACAACGGCAGCGCTCTTAGCTAATTTTCAATTTGAAGAAGAACAGGGTAAGAATCTTATCGTTAAGGAACCAATAGGCGTTGTAGGGATGATCACCCCATGGAACTGGCCGATCAACCAAATAGCTTGTAAAGTCGCTCCGGCTTTAGCAGCTGGCTGCACTATGGTGCTGAAACCCTCTGAAGTTGCACCCCTAAACGCCATTATTTTCGCAGAAATAATGCACGAAGCCGGTGTTCCCGCAGGTGTTTTCAACCTAGTGAATGGTGACGGGCCGACAGTTGGATCATATATGTCATCNCACCCNGGGATAGACATGATGTCATTNACTGGNTCGACCAGAGCGGGAATCGANGTCGCAAAGAACGCCGCTCCGACGGTGAAGCGAGTTGCGCAGGAACTGGGAGGTAAATCAGCGAATATTATTCTTGATGATGCGAATCTTGAAGAAGCTGTTGGCAGAGATGCTTTCGGAATGTGCATGAACTCTGGNCAGTCTTGTAATGCGGGGACAAGAATGCTTGTCCCTAATTCAAAAATGGAAGAAGCTAANGCNATCGCTAAAGCATCGATGGAGGCGGTATCGGTCGGGGACCCTACTAGCGACGGGACTACCATTGGTCCCGTTGTTTCAGAAGTCCAATGGAATAAAATTCAAGCGCTTATCCAAGCTGGTATTGATGAAGGAGCAGAACTAGTCTGTGGAGGNACNGGAAGACCAGAGGGGCTTGAGAAGGGCTTTTACGTTAGGCCGACTCTATTCGCAAATGTCACCAATGATATGCAAATAGCTCAAGAAGAGATCTTTGGCCCTGTCCTTTCTATGATTGGCTACGAAGACGATCAAGAAGCAGTCTCTATTGCAAATGATACGGTATATGGGCTTGCTGGATATATTTCGGGAAGCCATGACCGAGCTGTAGAGATAGCCCGCCAAATCCGAACTGGAAATATGCATGTTAATGGTGCAGGCCCTGACTTCAATGCTCCATTCGGCGGATACAAGCAGTCTGGGAATGGAAGAGAGTGGGGAACACACGGCCTCGAAGAGTTCCTTGAAGTCAAAGCCATCCTTGGGGGATCTGCTTCCTAAGGATCTTGATGAAACTAATAAAGAAAGTCGGTGTATGGGTTGAAGGTGCGCGCCCGAAAACTATTCCGGCTGCAATTGTTCCAGTTCTCGTAGGGACTTCATCANTTGAAACNGATTTTAACCTATTAAGATTTCTNCTAGCTCTCGTAGTGTCGATAGCTCTTCAAATTGGTGTTAACTATGCGAATGATTACTCCGATGGTATTCGGGGGACTGATCAAGACAGGCTAGGTCCAAGAAGGCTTGTAGGTTCTGAACTAGTTGAACCCGCTAAGGTCAAACTAGCAGCCGTGATATCGTTTCTGATAGCCGCTATAGCTGGACTTATTCTTGCTGTCATAACAAGTCTGTGGCTGATTGCTATCGGACTCGTAGCTATTCTAGCCGCTTGGTTTTACACGGGAGGTTCGAAACCATATGGGTACTCCGGTTATGGCGAGATTTCTGTTTTTATTTTCTTCGGATTAGTCGCAACAGTTGGATCCGCATTTGTTCAAGTAGAAACGATCGAAATGTCGTCGATTGTTTGTAGTATTCCTGTCGGCNTATTAGCTTCGGCGCTTTTAGTAGTGAATAATTTTCGCGATATCGAAACTGACTCAAAAACAGGTAAGCAGACACTCGCTGTTCGGCTTGGGAAGTCAAAAACCCAAATGCTTTACGCCCTCATGCTTTTGGGGGCAGTGGGCACATGTCTATTGATAGCTTTTCTGTATGCGCTTTTAGTACTAATAGTTCTTGCGGCTCTTCCTTTAAGTCTGAAATTAATTTTCGATGTGTATACAAGGACAACTTCATCGGACTTGATTAAGATTCTCGAAAATACGGCAAAATTACATATGCTTTCCGGTCTTCTGCTCTCGATAGGTTTAATCGCTGGCCTTTGATTCAATTATATTGATGGATCTCAAGACGGTTTCCAGCAGGGTCGTGAAGAAAGCACTGCAAGGAGGGGCCGATTGGAGATGGGGACGTTACAGCTATTCCGTCTTCAATGAGTGTTTCGCAAGCTTTATAAATATCTTCAACGAGTAAGGCTATATGTTGACCTCTATCTTTAGGGACTACTCCCTCTCTAAGGTGGATTTGTCTTCCATCAGATGCTTGAAGCCACGCCCCCGTCATAGGATCCGGTTTAGGAATTTCTTCAAATCCGAAGTACTTCGAATAAAACTTCACAGCANTCTNTATNTCAGTTACGTTTAACGCAATGTGGTGCAGTTCGGATTTCACAGCGGCTACCTAGATTTTTTCTCCGGTGAATAATTGGGTTGATCCAGGAGTAAAGAGTTTCCGTTCTACTCGAATAAATCCAGCTTGCTCGATCATGCTAATTATCTCTTGATATGGAGGTAGGTAAGAGAATGATTTTGGTAGATACGCATAGGCTGACTTATCCGAAAACAAAGCTCCAACTCTAGGAACGATACGATCGAAATAGAGATGGTGCCCCCAATTCAAAAAACGATTTTCAGGTTCTGCAACATCAAGAAAGCCAAATCTCCCACCTGACTTGAGTATTCTGCTTACTTCTTGGAAGAAGGCGGGAAGTTCAGTCAAATTTCGAAGAGCAAAGCCGCATGTCGCTCCATCAATTGAATTCTCCCGAACAGGTAATCGGAGGACATCTGCCTGAGAAAGTATTGAAAACGATGGTGAAGCGCTAAGCATTCCGAAAGAATAATCAAATCCAATCGGAAGCATCTCAGCTTTCTCCAACTCAACGCAAAAATCACCTGTCCCACATGCGAGGTCGGCCACTATAGATTTAGGAGGTAGCTCAAGTGCTTTAACTGTCTTTTTCCGCCACCGAACATCAAGTCGAAAAGTCATAAGCCTGTTGACGAAATCGTATCGAGGAGCAATGCGGTCAAACATCTCCTGAACTGCCTCATATTTCTCGTTACCTTCAGGGAGGCTATCTTCATCTAGGTTCATATTCATGTCGTTATCTTTACCTGCCATATAGGTTTGAACGATACCTTCGCTTGTGAGCTTTATACACGGTATCGGAAAGCACGATTAGTGAGAAAATGTGTGAATCCTATTTTTTCATATGTTCGAACTGCAGGAATGTTGTCGGACTCGACGTAAAGCATTCCAGTTGAAATGCCTTTCGAGTGAAGGTAGTTCAGGCCGGCCTCAGTCATTGGTTTCCCAAGCCCTGTTCCGTGATAGTCCGGATCAATTGCAATAGCGTAAATTTCACCGAGTGGGGGCTTGTGATCCTTGTGGATCTTTGTCCAGCAGAAGCCAGCTAGTCGGTCATCAAGCTCGTAAAGGAGAAAGCCTTCTGGATTAAACCACTCTTCATTTTTCAGTTCTGCGAAACTAGATTCGTTCAAATCCCCTTGCTCTGGGTGCCAAGCAAATGCCCTACGGTTGACCGAGAGAAAGGCGTCATCATCAACGCCAGATTCAAAGATTTTAGTTTTAAGCGCTGACTCCTGAACTGGTAAAGGACACCGGAGCTGAACTAAGTCACGATATGGAGTAAACCCAGCTGAAGCGATTCGGTTAGAATCTTCGCTATTCGAATTCTCAATCCAAAGTTGGATTTCATCTCCCTTCTGAAACTCAGAGCATCTGGAACTACTTAATAGCTCACTTACATCTTGGTTCAAAGCTGAACGGTCATGTCCGTCTGTAACTGTGATTGAGAGTACGTAACCTCTTGGAGCGGTGGAAGAGATAACAATTGCCATATCTCCAAACTATCGGGCATGAGCTGTTGTATGTTGAAATTATGGCAAGACCAAGAACTCCTAAGGGTCGATGTTTACGAACTCATGAAGAATTAAAGGCAGAATATCCAGACGCTGAATGCGAACTGGAATATAAGAATGCATTTCAGCTCCTTGCTGCGACGATTCTTTCTGCTCAAGCTACAGATGTATCTGTGAATAAAGCAACGCCGGATCTATTTAAGCGCTTCTCTAGCCCAGAGGAGTTATCGGTTGCGAATGTAGAGGAAGTTGAAACGTATATAAATAGCATCGGCCTTTTTAGGGGGAAAGCGAAAAATCTTGTCGGAATGGCACAACGACTGGTAGAAGAATTTGATAGTCAAGTACCTGAATCTATGGGTGATCTAGTTTCTCTTCCTGGTGTCGGCAGGAAAACTGCAAATGTTGTTCGCAGTGTTGCTCTTGGGCTTCCTGGACTTCCTGTTGATACCCATGTGGGCCGATTATCACGACGGTTGGCTATTACAGAGGAGAATGACCCCGTAAAGATCGAGTTGGCATTGAACCCAATGCTTCAACCGCAACAGCGAGGAGAGTTTAGTTTGCGGGTGATTTTGCACGGAAGACGAGTTTGTTTTGCACGAAAACCAAATTGCGATGAATGTATCTTAAATTATTTTTGCCCTAGCGCATTTACTCTCTAAGATCGGCGGCGGCTCTTCGCAGTCTTCGATTCGCTGAAATTAGTGCACGTTCAACTTCAAATAGTTCATGTGCGCAACTTTCAAATGCTGAAGCTTCCATCTCTTTGGCGACAGTCACGATTCGGGAAATTAGGTCATCAATTTGAAAACCTGCCGAGGATATTTCAGCTATACCTTGTTCGCGTTTGTCATCGTTGTTTTCCATAATTTTGCTCCTAGAGGAAAATGCTCCCCAAGTAGCCTTTCCCGCGTATACCGTAGACGGTATGTTAAACAAACTCGACCTTACCAGAGTTGCCGATGAAGAGGTCACTGCATCACTACCACGACCTAATTTAGAAGGAGTTGCTCCAGAAGAGTTAGTTGCTGAGATTATTGCAACCGTAAGAGAGGGCGGGGATAGTGCCCTTAGTCATTACGCAGAGAAGTTCGATGGGCAGATACCTAAATATCTAGCAGTTCCCGGTTCTGAAATGGCGTTAGCATTAAATTCCATTTCGGCTGAACTAAGAGAAGCGTTAGAGGATGCAGCGAATCGGATTCAGAATTTTCATGAAACTCAGATCTTGGAAGCTGAGGTAACGAATGATGGAGTGATTGCCATCGAAACTAAGCATCAGCCAGTTATGCGGGCAGGTTGCTATGTCCCCGGCGGAAGGGCAGCGTACCCTTCAACGCTTCTGATGACAGCTATTCCGGCAAAAGTGGCTGGAGTCAAGGAGGTCATAGTTTGTGTTCCGCCAGATGCATCTGGTTCAGTTAACCAAGCAACGCTCGCAGCTGCAAAGATTGCAGGGGTAACGGATGTTTATGCAGTTGGTGGAGCTCAGGCTATAGCAGCGATGGCTTATGGAACTGAAACGATCCCAGCTGTAGATGTCATAGTCGGCCCAGGAAATCTTTATGTGGCGACAGCGCAAAGACAAGTGGCTGGCGATGTTGGGGTAGCATCATCTTTTGCTGGCCCCTCTGAAATCGTTGTTATCGCTGATGAGAGCGCATCACCCAAATATGCGGCTATTGATTTAATCGTTCAAGCTGAACATGGGCCGGACGGGCTTGCATGGCTAATTTCTTGGGAGCAGGAAGTCATCGATAAGATTCTGTCAGAACTAGAGTTGATGGTTTCGGTTTCAGGCCGCAAAGAGATGATCACCGAAACGTTTGTGAATGGCGGGGATGCAGTGCTAGTTAAAGGTCCTCAGCAAGCCATGGAAGTTGCAAACACCGTCGCCCCAGAGCATTTGCAGCTGATGACATCTGAGCCAAGAAGTCTTTTGGGCCTTTTACAAAATGCTGGTGCCGTGTTCCTAGGAAACATGTCTCCGGCCTCGGTAGGCGATTATGTGGCTGGGCCATCCCATGTCCTTCCAACCCATGGGAGTGCCCGTTTTGCGGGTGCGTTAACTGTTGCTGATTTTTGTAAAGATATTCATATAATTTCAGTTGAAGATTCGGCACTTGAGCAGATTGGTAAAAGCGTAATAGAGATCGCTGAAGCAGAAGGACTTAGCGGACACGCCGACTCCATCAGAGTTAGATTGGAAGGGGAGTCATGAACTTGCCAAAAATTAGGGACGACCTTTCTTTGCTAGAGGGNTACCATTCCCCGCAGGTTGATGTNGNNATCCGACTCAACACAAATGAAAGTCCGNTCCCNCCGCCTATCAAATTGACAGAAGANCTAGGGCAAGAGCTATTGAAGGTTAATTGGAACCGTTACCCAGACCGAATGGCAAGCCGACTCCATAGTGACATAGCTAAATTTCACGATGTGGANCCCAGCATGGTGCTCGCAGCGAATGGATCNAATGAAGTCCTCCAAAGTTTGCTACTTGCATACGGAGGGTTTGGAAGAAAAGCATCGGTGTTTGAACCNACGTATGCTCTTCACTCTCACATCTCGGCTCTTACTGGAACCGAAGTGGTTGTTGGNGAATGNAGCGAAGATTTCACTATAGAAGAGTCAACTGTTGATGCTGTACTTCGACAANAGCCAGATGTGCTTTTCCTGTGNTCACCGAATAACCCCACAGGNGTAGTTGCAGAGAGGGAGTTCGTTGAATCGGTTGTCGAGAGATGTTCAANTCTTGGGACTCTAGTTATTGTCGATGAAGCTTATGGGGAATTTTCTGATTGGTCAGCGGTTGACCTCATTCGNGAAGGTTCCCACATAGCTGTAACAAAAACCTTTTCGAAAACATGGAGCATGGCAGGAATTCGGCTTGGATATGTCATAGCACCAGATGAGATTATCGAAAATGTCCGAAATGTAGTTCTCCCATACCATCTCGATTCCATGAAACAAATTGCTGGATCTCTAGCTTTGCAATATATAGGTGACATGCATTCACGCATAGATCTACTAATTGAAGAGCGAGAAAGAATGGCAAGAAAGCTCTCCGATCTTCCTGTTCGGCAATGGCCAAGCGGAGCGAATTTCATCCTCTTCCGACCAACTGATGAGGCAAAAATTTCAGGTGTATCCCTATGGGAAGCGCTTCTCGAAAGGTCAATTTTAGTGAGAAACTGTTCATCGTGGCCAAGGCTCGAAGGATGCTTGAGAGTCACAATTGGAACTACAGAGGAAAATAACTCGTTTCTTGAGCATCTTGAAGCAATACTGGTGTAATGGAACAAAGAACAGCAACGTACTCACGCACGACGAAAGAGACCGAAATTAACGTCTCTTTAACGATCGACGGTAGTGGGAAAACAAATATCTCCACAGGCCTNCCATTTTTTGATCATATGCTCGATCAATTAGGAAGGCATAGCGGTTTTGATCTTACCGTTCAGGCCGATGGAGATCTTGAGATAGACGCCCACCACACAGTTGAAGATGTTGGGATTGCTATCGGGGAATGTTTCAAGCAGGCCATTGGGGATAAGGCAGGTGTGCAAAGATTCGCAACAGCTGCTTGCCCCCTTGATGAGGCACTTGTCGAAATNGCTCTAGACCTATCGGGCAGGCCATTTCTGCATTATGAAATTNATCCCCCTGGNCAGAAGATCCTTAGTGACCCGCCATTCGACCCTCAATTGGTGGAAGAATTCTGGCGAGCGTTTGTAAGCTGTGCAGACATCACTGCACACCAAGTTCTGGTACGAGGGAAAAACACTCACCACATCATTGAGTCGTTGTTCAAGAGTATGGCACGAGCTTTATCTGATGCTGTTCGGGTGCGCGGAAGTCAAATACCATCGACCAAGGGTGTTCTATAGATATGCCGACGATTGCGGTGCTTGACTATGGCATCGGGAACTTGAGATCAGCGCAGAAAGCTTTAGAAAGAGCNGGCGCAGATGCGGTCCTCACCTCTCAAGCCGAAGTGATTAAAAAAGCAGCTGGTGTTGTCCTACCGGGAGTTGGAAACTTTGGAACGTGTGTCGAAGCACTCCGCACCTCCGGTGTTGATCGGATGGCCTTGGATGCCATTGAATCCCGCCGCCCTTTTTTAGGTATATGTATAGGGATGCAATTACTATTTGAAGGATCGGAAGAGTCGCCAAACCACCAAGGATTGGGCGTCCTTTCAGGAGAAGTCCGNACCCTTCCAGANAGTGTTAGGCGCCCTCAAATGCAATGGAATGCTATACANGTGCGGAAANACTCACAGATNCTTAAAGGGNTNGATGGAAAATGGCTGTACTTTGTGCACTCATATGCCGCAGATCTATCTCCAAACAATGAGATAGTCGCAGCGACATGCAGCTATGGAAATGATGTTGTCGCTGCAGTGCAGTCGGAAAATGTTTTTGCGACGCAGTTCCACCCAGAAAAATCAAGTGATGCCGGTAAAGAATTTTTAGTGAATTTCGTCAAGTCTTGTAAGNGNATTTAATGGATTTTGTCATTTATCCAGCGATAGACATTGTTAATGGGAAGTGCGTTCGNCTTCATCAAGGAAACTACGATCTTGAAAAAATCTATAACGAGGACCCAGTATCGCAGGCACTGCACTTCGCTTCTGCGGGAGCCCGATGGATACANGTTGTTGACCTTGACGCTGCNCGGACAGGCAATCCAGAAAATCGGGAAATAATTTCCCAAATAGCTTCTACGGTTCCAATCCCGATTCAAGTAGGAGGTGGGATAAGAAGTATTGATTCCGCTAAAGCACTCTATGGCAGCGGAGTAGAACGTGTCGTAATAGGTACGGCCGCAGTAGAAAATCCAAACCTTATAGAGGGACTGACGTGCCAAGGGCATCGCGTTGCTGTAGGTCTCGATGGAAGAAACGGGCGAGTAGCAACTAGAGGCTGGAAGGACGATACCGGCTTTCAAGTTACAGAAATGGCCAAGCAATTTGAAGATTCAGGTGTAGACGCAGTCATAGTAACAGAAATAGAACGTGACGGAACCCTACTTGGGCCGGATACTAAAGGCTTGAAAGAAGTTCTAGCTTCAACTTCTCTTGAAGTTATCGCTTCAGGAGGCGTAGGATCTCTCGATGACATAAAAGCTCTCTTAGAGCTAGAATCTGACGACCGAAAACTAGGGGGCGTGATCATCGGCAAATCTTTATACGAAAACAAAGTTGATCTTCTGTCCGCACTTAATGCATGTCACCCAACACAGCGAATCAAAGAAAAAAATGAAGACTGTTAGAATCATCCCTTGCCTAGACGTATCTGAGGGAAGGGTCGTTAAAGGAACAAATTTTGTAAATCTCGTTGATGCGGGAGACCCAGTTGAACTTGCCGCCCTTTATGACATAGAGGGGGCGGATGAACTTGTCTTTCTTGATATAACTGCTTCATCTGATAATAGAGATACGGTTTATGATCTAGTTCGACGATGCGCTGAAAAAGTATTTATTCCCTTCACGATTGGGGGGGGAATCCGAACTGTGTCGGACGCAAGAAAGCTACTTCGTGAAGGAGCAGAAAAAGTTTCCGTGAATACTGCGGCAGTCAAAAGGCCAGAACTAATTTCAGAAATTGCAGCTGAGTTTGGTAATCAATGTGTAGTTCTTGCAATCGACGCCCGAAAAAATACTCAAGATGGAGCTGTCCATTCAAAGAGCGGTTATGGGGTCTACATAAATGGAGGCCGAACGCCAACAGAACTTGATGCCATAGAGTGGGCCCAGGAGGGTCAAAGGTTAGGTGCCGGAGAGATTCTCTTAACATCGATGGACAGGGACGGCACAAAAGACGGTTTTGACTGCGAGCTGACGAAAGCCGTCTCTTCTGCAACAAACATTCCGATTATTGCTAGTGGTGGAGTAGGTAGAATCGAAGATTTCCTTGAGGGTGTAACTTCGGGATCAGCCGACGCTCTTCTAGCTGCTAGTGTTTTTCACTTCGGCGAATTGAGTATTTCTGAAGTGAAAAGCTATCTCCACTCCAGTGGGGTGCCAGTACGACCAACCTTTCGACATAATTAAACGAACAAAACATTACAAATTCAATCGGTAGTCGACACTTTAATGATTAGCCGATACCTTGGAACATCGTGAGCACAACTAAAACCTCTACAACTGAAAACAAAGATAAACCAGCTTCCGAAGAGCAGGCTAAAAAGGCGCGGGAAAAGAAAAGAAGAACTCATACTCCTTCTCCATCCGAGCGCTTACCCATTAAAATGCTGAACGACAGGATTCTTGTTGAAATTCCCACAGATGAAGGTGAGCGCAGGTCGACAGGGGGAATCCTAATACCTGCAACAGCGCAAGTATCTCGCCGTTTGACTTGGGCAGAAGTAAAGGCAACAGGACCTAACGTCAGAAGCATGGAAATAGGAGACCAGGTTCTATTCAATCCCGAAGATCGCTATGAGGTAGAAGTACGGGCTAAGGATTACATTATTCTTCGGGAGCGTGATATCCACGCGGTTGCAGCCGAGCGGCTTGACCAAGGATCTACTGGGCTTTACCTCTAACAATGACCACCACGCTAGAAGAATTCAGCGATCTAGCGAACGAATACACAGTTATACCTGTTTGGAAAGAACTTGTCGCAGACTATATAACTCCTGTTGCCGCATTCACGAGAGTAGTTGGAGATGGTGATGGTTTCCTTCTTGAATCCGTCGAGCACGGAGAGAGGTGGAGCCGGTGGTCATTTATAGGAAGGAATCCATTACTTACAGTTAAGAAAAAAAATGGAGAGATTGAGATTTCGGGCGAGTATCCAGTGGAGATTCCTAAGGATGGCAAGCTTCTAGGTTTTATTAACGATTTACAAAGCCGATTAACATCACCTGCCCTTGAACAACTGCCACCAATGCATAGCGGAATAATGGGCTATATGGGTTATGACCTAGTTCGTGAGGTCGAAGATCTACCTAACAGTCCTTTCGATGATCTGTCTATTCCCGACGCAATTCTTTCAGTCATCGGGGAATTGGCTGTCTTTGATCATTGGAAGCAGCGAGTTGTCCTAATTGCGAATGCTATTGTCCCTCGTGGAAGTTCTCAACAGGAGACGGAAGCTGCATATGTTGAAGCTGTGAATCGATTGGAGCTCTTAGCAAGTGATGGAGCTCGCTCTATTCAAGAGCCACTTCTTGACCCTCCAATCGTTAATGGTGAACTTCCGCCTGTCCAATCCACCATGACAAAAGAGCAATACTGCTCGGCTGTAGAGATAGCNAAAGAGCATATTTTTGCAGGGGATATCTTCCAAGTGGTGTTATCGCAACGGTTCGACTTTGCTCTAAATGCTGACTCCTTTGATGTTTACAGAGTTCTTAGGCAAACTAATCCCAGTCCTTACATGTACTATGTCCGCCATAGCGAAGTCACGTTGGTTGGTTGTTCCCCTGAACCGATGGTGCAAGTTCTAGGGGATCGTGTCATCTCTCGCCCAATTGCAGGCACACGGGCACGNGGGAAGAACGAAGAAGAGGATAGAAGACTTGCTGCCGAACTTCGAGAGCACCCCAAGGAAGTCGCAGAGCACGTAATGCTTGTTGATCTTGCNAGAAATGACCTAGGAAGAGTTTCGCGTTTCGGAACTCTTGAAATGGATGAGATGATGACTTTGGAAAACTACAGTCATGTAATGCACCTAACCTCACAAATATCAGGGAAACTGATGAAAGATAAAACTCCAATCGACGTGATAGAAGCTACTTTTCCGGCCGGTACTGTTTCTGGAGCTCCAAAAGTCAGAGCTATGCAAATCATTGATGAGTTAGAGCCAACGAAACGCGGCCCATACGCCGGCATAGTCGGCTATTTTGACTTATCAGGAAACGTTGATAACGCAATCGCGATCCGAACCATGGTTATCACAGAATCTATTGCGTCAGTCCAGGCTGGAGCAGGAATTGTCGCTGATAGCGACGCTGAAAGCGAATATCAGGAATGCTGGAATAAAGCAGCAGCACTTCTTGCCGCAGTTATACCTGCCGAGAGGATGACTAGAAAAAGAAAGGAGTCATTCTGATAATGCCCAATCTCGATAAATTCTTGCAAGAGCCTCATGCCTATACCCTCCAAAGAGATTTTTTGCAGTGTACAGGTCCGGATACCGGTGACTTTCTTCAGGGTCAACTTAGCCAAGATATTGAAGCTTTGTCTGATCTTGGATCAGCTTGGTCCTTCTTGTTAAATCCAAACGGAAAATTTTGTACGTGGCTGAGAATCACACGCCTTTCGAGCGAAGAATACATGCTAGACATGGAACAAGGATTCGGCCAAGCTGCTTTAGAACGATTGAATCGATTCAAAATTCGTGTCAACTGTGACATTGAAAATACCCAAAGCCAAATTGTCCGAATTCTTGGCAGGGGCGCCAATGAGATCAAAGGAGAATCCCATAAACAAAGCATCGCCGCCGATGCAGGCTGGCAAACTCTTGAAGGGTTCGATTTACTTGGTCCTGGCGTTGTAAAGCCAGATGGATGTAGCGAGGGAAACGAAGATGATTACGAATATATCCGGATCTTTCATGCAGTCCCGAAAATGGGAACAGAACTGACAGAGGGCGTTATTCCTGCTGAGACAAATTTAGTGCCGAGAGGAGTGAGCTTCACCAAAGGTTGTTATACAGGACAAGAGCTAGTCGCTCGACTTGATAGTAGGGGAAACAATGTCCCAAAGCATTTACGAAAGATATCTTCACCTGGTGCCTGTATAGTCGGATCTGAAATAACTGTAGAAGGAAAAAAAGTCGGAGTTGTAACATCGGCTGTTCCCTCTGGCGATGGATCTATTGGCCTCGGCTATGTTTCTCGCTCACTGGAAATTCCCGGAATGGCAGAAATTGATGGGTTTTCTGCCTCCATTACGAGCGCTTCTGATTAAACCACAACGCCAATGTTCTAACCTCAGTTAGAATTGATCTATGAGTTCAGGGACATACTTAGAGAACATCCTTAGTTTTCATCGTGATCGGGCCGAAACAGACTCCAGATCTTTCGAACACCTTCTTAGCCAGGCCCAAGAGGTAGAAGATTCCAAAGACTTCATTAGCGCCCTTGAGTCCCCTTCAGGACTTTCAGTAATCGCCGAGATAAAACGCAGGTCGCCTTCAAAAGGAGACCTTAATCGAAATCTTGACCCTGGTGCCATGGCGGCACTTTATGAAACTGCTGGCGCTAGCTGTATTTCCGTGCTTACTGATACGGAGTTTTTTGCTGGTTCAAGTCATGACCTATCTTCGGCCCGAATGAGCACGGAAATTCCGATCTTAAGGAAGGACTTCACAATCGACAAACGTGATATTTGTGACGCTCGCATAATGGGCGCTAATTGTGTTCTGCTGATCGTTTCTGCTCTTTCTGACGAAGAACTCGTAAGCTTTGTCGCGCTGGCAAAAGAATTGGGGATAGCTGCTCTAGTTGAGACACATGACGAAAAGGAGGTCGGGCGAGCATTAAATGCAGGCGCAAATTTGATTGGTGTCAATCAAAGAGACTTATACACATTTGAAGTAGATCAAGAAAGAGCAGTGCGCGTTATTCGTGAAATCCCAAACTCCATAACGACAGTAGCCGAAAGTGGAATTCGTAATCTTGAAGACGCCATTGTGCTCGCAGATGCAGGCTATGATGCGGTTCTAATTGGAGAAGCATTCGTTAAATCATCGAACCCATCTTCACTAATTTCTTCCTTCAGCGGGCTTTGATGAAGGTAATTCTGTGATTCAGCGATGGAATTCCGATAACGTCGTAACATGTTCATAAAGATTTGTGGAATTACAAATGAGGAAGATGCTCTATTGGCTGTTGCCGTAGGGGCTGACGCCATCGGATTTGTTTTTGCTCCATCTCCGCGTCAGATAGCGATTACGCGTGTTTCTGAAATAGTTAGAAGACTCCCTCCAGATATCTTAACTGTCGGAGTGTTCCGAAATGAATTNCCGGACCGTGTGATCAGTGTCATAAACAATACAGGTCTAATGGCAGCTCANCTTCATGGATTTGAGTCCGCAACNCAGGTGCAAAAGGTCAAGTCGGAAGTNAGAACTGTNTTTAAAGCTGTTACAGCAGGCTCCGAGTCCTTTCAAGACGCCGCCGCTTTCGGTGCTGATGCTGTACTTGTCGACTCTGATGAACCTGGATCAGGAGAAGTCTTCGATTGGCAAATGGCAGAAAACGCACCTCAGGGTGTTCCTCTGATTCTTGCCGGTGGCCTCACTCCATCCAATGTCGCTGGGGCAATAAGAAAAGTTCAACCATGGGGAGTCGATGTTTCAACTGGAGTTGAGCGGTCTCCAGGATTAAAAGATCCGATACTAGTTCGAGCGTTTGTTGAAGCCGCTCGTTCCACAGAGAACGAATCAAGTGATCAAAAAGGTGAGGTTAATATTTTGCGTGAAGACCCATACAACTGGGAGGATGACCCAACATGGCGATGACAGATCCATCATCAGATGGAAGATTTGGAAGTTTTGGGGGAATGTTTGTGCCAGAGACACTCATTCCTGCATGTGAAGCCCTTGAGGACGCTTTCCGAACAGCTTGGGCAGACATCTCTTTTCGAGAGGAACTCAACACACTGCTCGCTGACTATGCTGGGCGGCCCTCGCCTTTAACGCAATGTGAGCGCCTTTCTGAAGAGCTAGGTTATCAAGTCCTTCTCAAGAGAGAAGATCTGAACCACACTGGCTCGCATAAGATCAATAATGTTCTAGGGCAAGCCTTACTAGCTAAAAAAATGGGTAAGAAAAGACTTGTTGCGGAAACGGGAGCTGGCCAACATGGTGTAGCTACTGCTACAGCAGCTGCTTTGTTCGGGATGAGTTGCGTTGTATATATGGGTGAAGTTGATATTGAACGGCAAGCCCTTAATGTATTTAGAATGCGTCTGCTGGGTGCAGAAGTAATCTCCGCAACTTCGGGAAGTAAGACACTCAAAGATGCAATTAATGAGGCGATGCGGGATTGGGTTGCAACGGTTGAAGATTCACATTATTGCCTAGGGTCAGCTATGGGGCCGCACCCTTACCCCTGGATGGTCCGAGAGTTTCACAGGGTAATAGGTCAAGAAGCATACGAGCAGTGTCAAAAGGCCTTAGGAAGGGACCCGGACGTTGTGACGGCTTGCGTGGGCGGTGGGTCGAACGCCTTGGGCATATTCTCAGGATTTGTTGATACCGACGCTGACCTTGTTGGAGTTGAACCAGCAGGAGGTGCCGCAGTGTTTAGAGGTACCCCTGGAGTAGTGCATGGGTCTCTGTCTTACCTGATGCAAGATGAGTGGGGGCAGGTTCTAGAAGCAGAATCGATTTCAGCTGGACTTGACTATCCAGGAATCGGGCCTGAACATGCTCATCTGGCTGACATAGGACGCGCTAGGTACGAGAAAGTATCTGATAGTGAAGTAGTCGATGCATTTCAGTTGCTTTCGCGCACTGAAGGGATCATTCCAGCCCTCGAACCTGCTCATGCACTTGCTTGGATGAGTAGAGCACGTAGAGAACTTTCTGGGAAAACTGTACTTCTCAATCTCTCTGGACGAGGGGACAAAGATGCAACACAGATGATGGAATTGCTGGGATGAGCAAAAGTCCATTGCGAATTGAAGAATCTCTTCGCAAACGAATAGGTGGAGGCGGGAAATGCTTAGTGCCCTACATTACGGGAGGTTTTGAGGGGTATGTTGAAGCTATCTACGCAGCTGCCGAAGCAGGGGCAGACGCAATTGAGATAGGTATACCTTTCTCTGATCCAGTGATGGATGGCCCTACGATACAAAAGGCGAATGATGTTGTGTTGGCCCAGAATATATCTCCACTAGACATCCTTCAGGAAATTCGCGACTTGGACATCGAAATTCCTTTAGCGGTAATGACTTATTACAACATCGTGTACCGTTTTGGTCTTGAGCGATTCGCAAATGCACTTTCTGAATCGGGTATTTCCGGTGCGATTCTTCCTGATCTCCCGTTAAATGAGGCTACCGCATGGGTTGATGCAGCTTCTGAAAATGGTACTGAGACTATTTTATTAGCTGCCCCAACCACTACTGATGAACGTTTAGAAGCTCTGTGTGAACAAAGTAAAGGCTTTGTCTACGCTGTGGGGCTTCTTGGTATTACTGGTGTTCGCGCTGAACTTGCCAGAAGCGCTGTCGTCATAGCAGGTAGATGCAAGGCATTTACCGATAAGCCTGTGCTTGTTGGGGTTGGAATCGGCACGCCTGAACAAGCTAAAGAGGTATCCGAAGTAGCTGATGGCTGCATAGTGGGATCCGCCATAGTGCAAAAACTGTTAGATGGTGAAGGCCCTGACTCGGTCGGATCGTTTGTTGCCGCTATCCGAAGCGCTTTGGACGAATCATAGGGTTTTTGGGGTTTTTAGCCATATTTGTCTATAACGCAAAAAGAATGAATTCCCTGTTCATAGGCACTTTTTTAGCCTTTTTTAAAGGAATTTTTAACTATCAGTACACGAAGTATTGAAAAATACTATCGTTATGGCAGGTCAAGTTACCCAATTTAATTGGTCCGATTTGGCCTTGATTGTTTAAATTTAAACAAGGAGCTTTCACAATTATGATGTCAACATTTGTGACACTTATTATTATGGGTATGCTTCTGCAAGGCGTAGTTGCCGTGCTAGACAGTATCCTCGATTTAGCCGGAGTAGGTGGCATGCTTAAGGGCTTGCCTCTAGTCGGGTCTAACCTTTCCCTACTTTGGGCGTATCTGTTCGTACTTGCGACAGATGTTAACGGCGATGGTGCCGCCCTCGGTTTCGGAGCAAGCGCTGAAGTTTTGGGCCTTGGTCGATTTGGTATGGATGTCGCTACGGCGCTCATTATCCTAGCCTTCGTCCCAGTCCGAGAAGCGACTCTTTCAGCTCTAGGAAAAGGTGTTGGAAGGTAGTAGCTTTCCCACGAACTGCGTAAAAGCCGCCCTTCGGGGCGGCTTTTGCCGTTTTCTGATCACCATTTGAAGGGAACCAGAGATAGCTAAATTTGCTCGAAATTTAGCCCTAATAAGAAAAATCTTTGGAATAACAGCCTTTTGTGCTTACAACGGTGTAATTTAGCCTTTATTGAAGGTATCGAAGTTTTCGGTACGTTCATCCCTCAGACAGGACAGTCCTGGTTTGGGGACAGGAGGTAAATAATGAATAAGTCAGAGCTAATTGATGCTATTTCTGGCAGCTCCGGAGTCGGGAAGGGAGACATTGATAGTGTCCTGAAGGCCCTTGAAGAAGTTGTTACTAGTGCTGTTTGCGGCGGCGGNGANAAAATTTCACTCAGCGGTTTTCTAACCTTTGAACGTACATATCGGAACCCACGAACTGGGAGAAATCCACAAACAGGGGAGACCATTCAGATTGCGGGTTCAAACGCGATCAAGGTTTCCGCAGGTTCAAAGCTAAAAGCTGCTGCGAAGGCTTCAACACCCGCATAGTAGAATANATGTTCTATATGTAACGGAGGGGGTCGCCTAGGCGGCCCCTTCCGTCGTTTTCAAGGAGATACCATGCAATTCCTACCCCCTTCTGAAGTGCTCCCNCACCGAGACCCCTTCTTGTTCCTAACAGAGGTAACTGNTTTTGAAATAGGAGAGTGGGCTGAAGGATATTGGCAATTGACTGGCTCTGAAGCATTTTTNTCAGGCCATTTNCCTGATAGNCCTACTTTGCCAGGTGTCCTACTCTGTGAATCTATTGCGCAACTAGGAGCCTACTTTGTTCTACAGGACCAACGTTTCACAGGAAAATTGCCCTTATTCGGAGGGATAGAGAAGGCGCGATTCAGGCGNCAGGTCGTTCCAGGGGAAAGAGTGGACCTTCGAGTTGAAGCAACACGATTATCTGCCCGAGCCGGTAAGGCCTCTGGTACCGCAACGGTAGGTGGTGAAATAGCTTGTTCGGCCGATCTTGTTTTTGTTGTAGTTGAAGGTTGAGCCCGGTTATGCAGTTTTGTTATGAGGGCGGGCCAATTATGACAGTCCCGTTATGCCCGCCGAAACCAAATGAATTACTTAACGAAGGACCTGGGCTCCAGACTCTAGGTTCACCTACAACTAAATCGATCTGATCTAGCTCCGGATCTACAGCNCTAGTTCCATGCGTCTGGGGAATTTGTTTATTCTGAATTGCCAAAATAACCGCGATCGCTTCAATAGCTCCTGCAGCCCCNAGCGTGTGCCCAGTCGCACCTTTTGTGGAAGTAACAATCGGGGTCTTTNGGCCGAAAGTTCTCACTATNGCTTCTGCTTCAGCTGCGTCGTTCAATGGNGTGGAAGTTCCATGNGCGTTGATGTGGGCAATCTCATCGGGACTTANGCCGGCATTATCTAACGCTGCAGACATGCAACGTACTGCTCCAGCACCCTCNGGAGCTGGAGCAGTGATATGGTGAGCGTCTGCAGTGCTCGCTGATCCAAGNATTTCNCCTAAAATCACAGCATCGCGGTTAACAGCGTGCNCCCATTCCTCTAATANGAGAATCCCTGCAGCTTCAGAGTGCATGAATCCATCACGATCTGCATCAAATGGCCTGCTAATGCCGCTAGATGAAACTGCAGTCATATTGATAAAACCTTGTCTCCCTACTGGAGTCAACGTAGCTTCAGCGCCTCCAGTGACCACAGCGTCACAGGTTCCATTCCGGATTAACTCAGCAGCACGACCGATTGAATGAGTTCCAGCAGCGCAAGCAGTTACTGTAGTTTCAGATGGGCCTTGAAGTCCGTATTTCATAGAGATCCCAGCAGAAGCAGCGTTAGCCATTAGCATGGGAATAAGGAACGGGGAAACCCTTCTTGGCCCTTTTTCTGAAAGTATCTGAACTTGTTTTTCTAACGTGTCAAGTCCCCCAACTCCAGTACCTACCCAAGAACCACAACGAGTGGGGTCACGTATAAAATCTCCAGCCTGAGTTATCGCCTCATCTGCAGCAGCAAAAGCTAGCTGGGCAAACCTATCGCACCTTCTCGCTTCTTTAGCGTTGCCATCAAAATAAGGGAGGGGNTCAAAATCGTGTAATTCGAANCCGTGACTTGGCACACCNGAAAGAAGTCCACTCCAGAATGCACTACATCCTTGCCCTACATTCGCAACAACTCCGACCCCAGTTACGGCAACACGGTTGCTCATTAGAGTTTGCTAGATATCAAATTAAATGCATCACCGACAGTTGGAAGTTCCTGAAGTTCNTCTTCTTCGACAGTGATATCAAACTCTTCTTCAAGTTCCATCACTAATTCAACTAAGTCAAGACTGTCCGCATCTAGATCTTCAGCGAACCTTGCTTCCTTAGTTACCTGCCCAGCTTCGACTGAAAGCACTTCAACTGCACATTTTTTGAATCGTTCAAAATTCTCTTCACTCATTTTTACCTCTTTCTTTTAGGTGGGTATNGGAAATAGTACTAGTTCATCCCAATTCCACCATCAACAGGGATAATAGCCCCAGTTATGAATCCAGCTTGATCACTAGCTAAAAAAGCTACAGTTGCAGCTATTTCCTCTGGCTCNGCGAACCTTCCNAATGGNACAGCAGCAAGGATATTCTCACGCTGTTGNTCGGTTAATTCGTCAATCATGTTCGTCTTCACCGGGCCGGGTGCAATAACGTTTGCCGTTATATTTCGAGTGGCAAACTCTTTAGCAATTGATCGTGCCAAACCTACTAGGCCAGCTTTCGAAGCGGCATAATTTGCCTGTCCAGCTTGCCCAGTCGTTCCAACGACTGAGGAAATAAAAATGATCCGACCTTTACGTTGTTTCATCATCGGTTTGATCGCCCTTTTGGTGAGCCGGTATCCGGATGTCAGATTGGAATTTAGAACGTCCGTAAAATCGTCTTCAGACATTCTAGGAAGGAGGTTGTCTTTGGTGATTCCTGCATTNGCTATCAATACTTCGACNGTTCCGAGATCNCTTTCAATTTNATCGAANGCTTGGTCTATTTGANTTTGGCTCGTGACATCGCATTTGACTGGGAAAAGATCTGGGTTATCAGGCGGNCTGCTTCNATAGGCTGCTGCTACTGCGTACCCCTCTTCNTGTAGTCGTTCAGCTATTGCGAGGCCGATACCTCTATTAGCGCCAGTTACAAACGCTACTTTAGACATTGATTTCTCCCCACTGAATGACAGCACCAGCNGCAGTCATTCCCGCTCCAAATCCTACTAGGAGGATNAAATCGTTTTCTGCAATTTGATTATTATCTAATGCGTGTCCAAGTGCGATGGGAATAGATGCTGATGATGTGTTCGCAGTTTTATCACCTACCCACACNGCTCTTTCAAAAGGAATTCCAAGTTTCTTCATTGAGGTTTCGATGATTCTAATATTCGCTTGATGGGGAATAACTAGAGATATTTCATNCGGGGAAATTCCGGAATGNGCTATAGCTTTTTTGCCTGATTCAGTCATAGCTGTGACGGCTTTACGGAACACCTCTCGACCCTCCATGTANACCTTTCCCCCAATAGGAGCATAAAGGATATCGCGTAGTTCTCCGGAGGAGCTTAAGTCCCATCCGAGTAGNTTGCCTCCACCACTCGAAGATTCTAGGACGATTGCTCCAGCTCCGTCGCCAAAGAGAATAGCCGTAGAGCGGTCTTCCCAATCGGTGATNCCGCTAAGAGTCTCNGACCCGATGACTAGAATTCTATTGCATCCTGCTTGAAGGAAGCCACATCCGGTAATCAANGAATATACAAACCCACTGCAGGCNGCATTTATGTCCATGGCCCCGCATGACAATCCTAGCTCATGCTGNACCTTGCTTGATGTAGCTGGAACCTGGTCATCGGGAGTAGTCGTTGCAATTATTAGAAGATCAATCGATTCAGGTTCGACTCCAGCTGATGCTAAGGCTAGTTTTCCTGCTTCAATTGCTAGGCTGCTTGTGGATCCCCCTATTCGACGTTGTGCGATTCCTGATCGTTCTAGAATCCAGTCGTTGGTTGTATCTAAAGTTTGTGATAGTTCATCATTTGTCACGATTCTTTCGGGTAGGGCTACGCCCCATCCAGAAATCCTCATATCTAAGTATTTTTGTCGTTCTGGTATTGAATTCATTTTGTTGTTCGCAGCCAAGCTATAGGTTGACTTGATGTTACGCGTTCGCCGTCGACCGCTAGAAGACCTTGAAGCTCTCCGGAGAATGGGCTTCTGACCTCAGTATCGTTTACGTGGCCTAGAAGGAAACCAGTGTGGATGTTTTGTCCGCTGAGATGATCATCGGAAGGAGTGAAGATACCCGCACAAGGGCTCACTACTAGGCGTTCAGTAGCGAAAAGGTGTTCGCCTTCTAGAGCTTCAGCAGCTGATGCTTGTTGTCCAGATACATGCTCAAGAAGGCTATCAATGTCAGTAGGTGAATTAATTGTAAGAACAGTGGATTCTTTTACAGTTCGCTTTGCCATTCCTGTCAAAACGGCGCCTGGGCCAACTTCGACAAATGTAGTAAAGCCAGACCCTTCAAGTTGATGGAGTATTTGTCGCCAGCGGACAGGGCTAGTGAGCTGAGAAGACAGTAACGCAGGCCAGTCGTCGCCGATTTCATGTCCGAGGGCATCCACGTTGGCATAAACCGGATGGTCTGGGGCCCTGAAATCTATCCGGTCAATAGCTTTTCTAAGACGTTCTCTAGCCGGTTCCATAAACGGGGTATGAAACGCTCCAGAAACTGGGAGTCGCATAGCACGTTTCGCTCCGATGTCTTTTGCTACTTCTGAAGCTGCTTCGACGCCGGAAGGTGACCCGGCTATAACTACTTGGCCTGGGGCGTTGAAGTTAGCAACCCACACATCATCATCGACACGATGACAGGCACTTTCTACAAGGTCGTCATCCAAGCCCAGTATGGCAGCCATAGTTCCTTCTTGTGCTTCCGCACATACTTGCATAGCTTCTCCACGCTCGGAGACAAGTAACACTGCATCTTCAAAATCGAGGCACCCAGATGCTGTAAGCGCTGAATATTCGCCAAGGCTGTGTCCAGCATGCGCAGCGGCATCGACACCTATTCGTTGAAGAGCATCAAAAACAACCATCGAAACTAGAAACGTTGATAGTTGTGCATTTCGTGTTTGCGTTAACTCTTCGTCTTCTGCTTCGAGGAGAAGAGCGTTTAGATCTCTTCCAGTCAAATCCGCAGCTTCCGCTACTAATTCCCATGAGGGGTGATCAACCCATTCAGCTCCCATTCCTGTCTTTTGCGACCCTTGTCCTGGGTAGGTAAAAACGATCATAGGTGGCACTCCATCTTTGATATTTCGGCAAGTGATTCAACAATAGTCAGGCCTTGCATGTGGTTATCAACTTTCAGAAATTGTTCTATGAGTTTTAATGTCATCGTTTAAGCCTCGCTACCTTAAGAGTAGAACACTGGATGGACCAGAATAGCGATTGATAGGGATTGCCTTTCGTATATGGATAGCTAAGCACTTAAATACGGTATCGAACAAATAATCTACTTTGATAACCCGTTTTCCTAGGAGCGCGGTACGCTTCATCCACGCACTATTGTGTTAATACCTGCCCGGGTGGCGGAATTGGCAGACGCGGGGGATTCAAAATCCCCTTCTCTTCGGGGAGTGCGGGTTCAAGTCCCGCCCCGGGCACACCTTCAAGGCCATATTGGAGGTAGCANGTAACATCTCAATTAAGATATAAATCGTGGGTAAGAAAATNCTTCAAAGCCGTCTCGTCGATACAAGCCATCAATTAAAACGTTTGCAGGTGGACTATCAGGTAGCNGAAGAGCAACTGTCATTCTTGCATCATGAAGCAGAAGATGCACGTATTCGTTCGTTAGTTTCTGAAACCCCNATTGCTGATAAAGAATACCGTGAAGCGCAAAAACATGCAGAGTCAATGCGTCGGCATCTTCGAGAACTAGAAATAGAAATAGAAAAAATCGAGAACTTGCAAAATAAGCTATTGGATCAAATTTCCACGAGNCGCTGAGGGTAAAGAATTTGTCCAAGCCACAATTCCCTAACTAATACCATCACCTGCCTTACCAAGTGGCTAAGTTCTAGGGATGGAAAAGGTTCTATTAATTGATGGGAACTCACTTGTGTATCGGGCCTACTTTGCTTTGCGCGAAGCAGATATGCGTAATTCAGCTGGCCAGGCGACAGGAGCAGTGCATGGCTTTTCGAGGATGCTTATCAATTTAATAAAGGATCAAGAACCACAAGGTGTCGCTGTTGCCTTTGATTTACCTACTCCGACATTTCGCCATGAAAGAGTCCCTACTTACAAGGCTGGTCGTGAAAAAGCCCCAGATGACTTATATGAGCAACTTGCGCTCGTTAAAGAGATTTTGCCTGCCCTAGGTATTCAGGTCGTAGAGAAAGAAGGATATGAAGCGGACGACATATTGGCCACTTTGGCGTCACTATCACGCGATGAATCTACTCAAGTCGTTGTAGTGACAGGGGATAGAGATAGTTACCAGCTCGTTGAAGATCCATATATCCAAGTTCTGTATAACAGGAAAGGAGTCTCAGATTATGTGCTTTATGACGAGAATGGGATTTGGGAACGAACAGGGGTATATCCGAAAGACTATGTTCTCTATGCGGCACTTCGAGGAGATAAGTCCGATAACTTGCCTGGCGTTCCGGGCGTTGGTGAAAAAACAGCTGCGAAGCTAGTTAATGCCCATGGGACAATTGATGCTATTTTTGAATCGCTTGAAGAACAAAAGCCAAAACTTCGGGATAATCTCGAGCAGAATGAAAGCACTGTTCGTCTGAACGTAGAAGTTATGGAACTCATACGAGATGTGAAGCTTCCGGTAGCTATCAAAGATCTAGCATTTGGCCCAATCAACCAGCCAGAGGTAAACCAGTTCTTTGAATCTTTAGAGTTGCGAACAGTCTTCAGTCGACTGTCTGACGTGTTTGACTTAGACCCAGTCGAAAATAGCTCTCTAAAACTTCTGCCAAATCTAGATATTGTCGTGGCTAGCTCTGTCGAAGAGGTAGAGGGATCTCTTAAAGAAATCGATAGAGATCAGGTTCTCATTTCAGGTATTTGGGGCTCTAGCAAAGACTCACGTACTTTGGATGGCATCTGTATAGTTAGGGATCTCGATGCAGGAAAAGTGCTTGCAATACCAAGGGAATTTTTTGCTAAACAAGAAGCCAGCACCGCCATTCAAGATTTATTTGATAATGGCAAAGGAGTCATTGGGCATAACGTTAAAGGAATCATCCGTGAAATGCTGTCTGAGGGGATATATATCAGAAGTATTTCTCTTGACACCCAAATAGCTGCGTATCTAATTAATCCAGCCGAAGCTTCCTACTCTGTTAATGAATTAGCTTCCAGATATGCGGATGTGGCTTTCGAAGCTTCAGAAGAGGCTCCTGACGGGCAGTTAGATCTCGCAGGGTCTTTTTCACTTCCATCGCAGTCCGCTGCTGAAGAAGCAGTTCTTTGCGGTATGCTCTTCGGCCCTCTAGAAGAGGCTTTAGAGAAACAAGGACTATCCGAGCTGAATATGGAAGTAGAGCTACCTCTTGTTGGCGTATTAGCAAAAATGGAACACCTTGGTATAGGCGTTGATGTCGAGAGGTTGACCGCTTTACGTAATGAATTAGTTGATCAGACTGAACGGCTTAGGAAAACTATTCATGATCAGGCAGGGGAAGAGTTTAATGTCAACTCAACTAAGCAACTACAGGTTGTTTTATTTGAGAATCTCGGACTGACTCCGGTGAAGAAAACAAAGACCGGATATAGCACCAATGCACAGACTCTAGAAAAAATGAAGGGAGATCACCCGATAATCGAATCGCTAATGGAGTATAGAGAAGTCGAAAAACTTCGTTCAACATATGGGGAGGGGTTGCTTAACGAAGTCGGTGAGGGAGATCGAATTCGAGCAACGTTTAACCAGACAGTAGCGAGGACTGGGAGGTTGAGCTCAGATGCACCCAATTTACACAATGTTCCTGTTCGCACCGAACGCGGAAGAGTATTTCGTGAGGTCTTTGTCGCTGTAAAAGGTTGGGGTCTGATCGTCGCAGATTATAACCAGATTGAGCTTAGGTGCATAGCGCATTTAGCTGAGGATCCCGGACTCATAGGTGCCTTCACGGAAGGGCTGGATATCCATACAGCGACAGCCGCACAGATATTTGGAGTCCTTCAAGGTGAAGTAACGGCCGAACAAAGATCAAAGTCTAAAATGGTTAGTTATGGCCTCGCCTACGGGATGGAAGCATATGGCTTAGCGCAACGTTTAGGTATCTCTAACAAGGAAGCGTCAGTGATACTTGATGCTTACTTTGCAGCTTTCCCTTCGGTGAGAAGCTATATGGAAGAGACGATCCAGAAGGCTCGCGACAAGGGGTATACAGAAACACTGTTTGGGAGGCGACGCCGTATTCCAGAGTTAGCTTCTGATAATTTCCGTATCCGACAGGCTGCTGAACGCCAGGCTATGAATGCAGGAATTCAAGGCTTAGCTGCAGATATTTTCAAAGTAGCGTTAGTAAATCTGGATANGAGACTGGCAGAAGAGAAATTAGAAAGCAGAATAGTTCTTCAAGTTCATGATGAAGTTATTTTGGAGTGCCCATCAGAAGAGATATCTGAAGCTCAATCCTTAACTATTGACACAATGGGGGCAGCTTTTGATCTGCTGGTGCCGCTTGAAGTCAATATTAGCTCGGGTCAAAGTTGGGCTGATGCGAAATGAGAAAGATCTCTAGACATTGATTACCGCATATGCATGATCATTGGTTTGAGGGCCTCGCCGATCATATGGGGGAGGCCTACCTCAACTACTCGTTCACGAAAGGNACTGAGCAAGAAGTAGAGTATCTCATTTCTGAGATGGAGCTTGAAAGTGGGATGAGCCTTCTCGACGTCGGATGTGGCCCAGGACGCCATGCCTACTATNTTGCNCAGCGTGGAATCAAAGTTCATGGGATCGATATCAGCCAGACTTTTATAGATATCGCAAACGAACGAGCTCCTACAGGAGCAACCTTCGAACGGATAGATGCTAGAGAAATGTCATTTGACAATCAGTATGATGCCGTTATTTCACTATGCCAAGGCGCATTTGGTTTAGCAGGAGACCCGAATGCCTCTATTGTTTCACAAGATCAAGATGGAGTCATCCTAAGCCGAATGACTGATGCGCTTATCTCAGGAGGGAAAATAGCTCTAACAGCGTTCTCAGCATACTTTCAAGTTAGATACCTCGAAGATTCAGATACTTTCTTCGCAGCGCAAGGGGTCAACAGTGAGATAACCCACATACGGAATCAAGAAGGTGAGCAAATAGAGAAGGAACTGTTGACCAGTTGCTTTACACCACGTGAACTTCGTCTCCTTGCTGAAAGCGCAGGGCTAGCTGTCCTCTCAATGTCATCTGTATCTCCAGGGAAATACCGATCAGGCTCCTTGACAATTGATGAACCAGAAATACTCTTAATTGCTGAAAGATAATTATTCTTTCTAGTTCCAACTTGGTTGCCACTTCGATACCTACTGGTAACCTGAATGTGCTACTGATTTTTCATTAGCTCAGTGCAGTTATTATGCATAGTCGCTCAAGCGACACGTCCTATTGTCTAGAGAAAAAACCCAATGTCCGATACTAATACAAATACAGAAACGAACCTATTCCCAGAAGACTACACCCCAAGAGAAATAGCGGTTAATGACTTAGGTAGTCAAACGTTAGATGATGCGTTTGACGCATCTATGGTCCAAGTAGAAGATGGCCAACTTGTAGCCGGAAGTGTAGTGAAAATCGATAGAGAAGAAGTCCTACTGGATATCGGATTTAAATCCGAAGGTGTTATTCCAAGAAAAGAATTGTCAATTCGAAATGATGTGCCGCCGAGCGAACTAGTTTCACTAGGGGATCAGCTCGAAGCTCTAGTTATCCAGAAGGAAGACAAAGAAGGTCGTCTTATCCTTTCCAAAAAAAGAGCCCAGTATGAAAAAGCGTGGGGTGATGTTCAAAGAGTGAAAGAAACCGACGGCATTGTTAAAGGGCTCGTAATCGAGGTCGTTAAGGGTGGGCTAATAGTCGATATTGGGTTACGAGGCTTTCTCCCTGCATCTCTAGTTGAGCTTCGTAGAGTTCGTGATCTTCAGCCATACATAGGAATGGAACTAGAAGCAAAAATAATCGAGTTAGATAAAAATCGCAATAACGTTGTTCTATCCCGACGAGCCTTCCTCGAAGAAACGCAAAAAGAACAGCGGGAAGAGTTTCTTGACCTCCTTAAACCAGGTGAGAGAAGAAAAGGTGTTATCTCTTCAGTCGTAAACTTTGGTGCTTTCGTTGATCTTGGTGGCATGGATGGGCTAATTCATGTTTCTGAACTCTCATGGCAGCACGTAGATCATCCATCGGCAGTTGTAACTATTGGAGACGAAGTTGATATTGAAGTTCTCGAAGTAGACCTTGACCGAGAGCGAATCAGTTTGTCATTAAAAGCAACTCAAAAAGACCCTTGGAAAGAATTTGCCGATAGTCACCGTGTAGGTGAACTTGTTTATGGCCGAGTTACGAAGCTGGTTCCTTTCGGAAGCTTTGTTCAAGTTGGTGACAACATCGAGGGATTAGTGCACATTTCAGAAATGTCTGAACACCATGTTGAACTTCCGGAGCAAGTCGTGACTCCGGGTGAAGAACTATGGGTCAAAATCATCGAAATAGATCTTGAGAAAAGAAGGATAAGTCTTTCAGTCAAGCAAGCTGCCGAAGGAGGTGTCGTCGCTGAAGAATACCAAGAACACTTTGGAGAGCAAAACTACGACACTGAAGGAAACTATATTGGTACAGCTATTGAACTAGACCCCGAAGCAGCAGCTGAACTCGATGATGTCTGGTCTGCGTATGAGGAAAGTGAACAAGCACGGCTGATGGAGCCTGNAANGAAGTGGAAGCTGTGGAAGCTGTGGAAGCTGAAGGGGCTGAAGAAGCTCAAGACGCTGAAGAGCTACCTGAGTAACTCCATATTCTGCAAATGACTGAATTTGCGATAACTGGAGGCATCGGCTCAGGGAAGTCAACCGTATCTGCCGCCCTAGAAACTCGGGGGGCAAAATTGGTCGATGCTGATGAAGTGGTTCGAGAATTGCAGCGACCGAACGGCGAAATATTTACTAATCTTGTTCAGGAATTCGGTGAAATNATTATCANCGAGGATGGACAGCTAAATAGGCAAAAGCTTGCTGACATAGCTTTCTCTAACCCTGCAGACCTCGAGAAGCTAAATAAGATTGTCCATCCAGCTGTTGGAAAAGAGATGGCAAAGAGGAGAAACGCCTTCATCCGACAGGGATATATAGTCTTAGTGGATATTCCGCTGCTGGTAACGCCTGAAGGTACCCTCGCCCGAAAAGAATATCAGGATTTCACCGGGAAAATTGTNATTGATTGCGATGAAAAAATTGCTGTCGCACGACTCGTTAAATTTCGAGGTTTTAGAGAAGATGATGCGTGGGCAAGAATCGATAAACAAGCAAGTCGAAAGCAGCGTCTTGAATTTGCAGACTTTGTAATCGACAACAACGGGGACAACGATTCATTAGAGCTTCAAATAGATTCATGCTGGTCCTGGATGGCGTCGCTCGATTCCGAAGAGTGACTTGGTTATGATCCACTAATGGTAGAACGTTCATCTGGAGTCCCATTTAAAGTCGAGGCAGATTTTAAGCCCGCAGGAGATCAACCTCAGGCAATACAAAAGTTGTCCGAAGGCATCGTAGAAGGAAAACGATTCCAGACGCTTTTAGGAATTACCGGATCGGGGAAAAGCGCCACTATCGCTTGGACCATAGAAAAAACGCAGCGACCTACCTTGGTAATAGCTCCAAACAAGTCATTAGCTGCACAACTCGCNAACGAGCTCAGAGAGTTTTTTCCCAAAAACCGTGTCGAATACTTTGTCAGTTACTATGACTATTACCAGCCTGAAGCCTACATGCCTGCGAGTGATACCTACATAGAAAAAGATTCATCCGTAAATGATGAAATAGACAGGCTCAGGCACGCATCAACGTCAGCGCTTTTAACGCGCAGAGATACGATTATCGTTGCATCAGTTTCCTGCATTTACGGACTGGGGTCCCCACAGGAATACATGACTCAGCTGCTTGTGGTCAGGTCTGGCGAAGAATATGAGCAAAGAGGTATCCTACAGCAGCTGATAGGGATGCAATATGACCGCAATGATCTGAATCTTATTCGAGGGAATTTTCGAGTACGTGGGGATTCCATCGAGATTCATCCTGCGTATGAGGAGAATGTAGTTAGGATAGAATTTTTCGGAGACACTGTAGATCGAATTAGATTTGTTGATCCTCTAACAGGCGAAAAAATTTCTGAAGTAGAAGAAATTATTATCTTTCCAGCGACCCATTATGCCGCCAGTACCGAACGTTTAGATCGAGCTATCATCGGGATCGAAAATGAACTACAAGTCCAACTGAAAAGTTTTGCTAGAAACGAACAGCTACTCGAAGCGCAACGGCTTCGCATGCGAACAGAGCATGACCTTGAAATGATGGGAGAAGTTGGATTTTGTAGTGGAATCGAGAACTACTCCATGCATATCGATGGTCGTACATATGGTGACCCTCCTTACACTTTGCTTGACTATTTCCCTGATGATTTCCTGTGCGTGGTTGACGAATCTCATGTAGCTGTTCCCCAACTTCACGGACAATATGCTGGTGATCGTAGCCGAAAAGGAACTCTCATTGAACATGGATTTCGCCTTCCATCGGCTGCAGATAACCGCCCTCTTCAATTCAACGAAATTATGGAGCGCTTAAATCAGGTTATATTTCTATCAGCTACACCTGGAAAGCATGAATTAGAAGTTTCCGAACAAATTGTAGAGCAGATCATAAGGCCAACAGGGCTTGTTGATCCTGAAGTGATCGTAAAGCCAACATCTGGCCAGATAGATGATCTAATCGGCTTAGTTAATGGCAGAATCTCAAGGGGCGAACGAGTATTAGTTACAACCTTGACAAAGAAAATGTCTGAAGACCTCACGGACTATCTTCTCGAAATCGGAATTCGTGTCCGGTACCTCCATAGTGACATCGACACGCTTGAACGTATTGAAATACTTCGNGACCTTCGATTAGGNGANTTCGATGTGCTTATAGGGATCAACTTGCTNCGTGAGGGACTTGACCTTCCTGAAGTGTCCCTAGTTGCCATATTAGATGCGGATAAAGAGGGTTTNCTTAGAAGCGAAACTTCTTTAGTGCAGACGATAGGNAGAGCAGCACGAAACGTAGAAGGTCAGGTCGTAATGTATGCAGATCNANTAACCGATTCGATGCAGAGGGCNATATCTGAAACTAACAGAAGAAGAAAAATCCAAATTGACCATAACGAAAAACATGGGATAGATCCGCAAACAATCCGAAAAGCCGTTACGGATATTCTTGCGATGATTCGCCCAGAAACCTCTGGAGCACCTGTCCCTGGCGCAGACAAACGTTCAAGAAGCATGGACAGTCAGCGAAGAATCATNGAAGATTCAAAGGAAATGCCAGAAGCACAACTTCAACGTCTAATTTTGACCTTGGAAGATGAAATGAACACAGCTGCGGGGGAACTTAGATTTGAATACGCTGCCAGATTAAGAGATGAAATTCGAGAACTAAAACGTGATTTACGCGATATCACCTGATCTGTAAATCCTCTATGCCTAGTCCAAGCATGCGGCTATACAGTAGCGTCGAGGAGAAGCCGATAGGAGCTTTATGGGCCTAAAAACAAGAGTTACCGCTAAAGTCGTTGACCTCTTTTCGCATAGTGAAAAGCCTCTGGAGCATACTAGTGCGCATCAAGGAGACCATGGGCTTTTTGGGCCAGGTTCAATTAGCTGGGAAGTCCTGGGCGACGTTTCGAGTTTCGTTGGAGGAATACGAGCTTTACTCGTCCAAGCCGCGCACCCTGAAGTAGCCGCAGGTGTCGCAGAACATTCAGCGTATAGAGAAGACCCTTTGGGCCGTTTAAGTCGAACTGCCTTTTATGTTACTTCGATGACTTACGGAGCTATTCCTGAAACAGATCATGCGGTAGAAATGGTTCGACGCGCCCATATGGGAGTCTCTGGAGTTTCAGAACGTGGCCGACCTTACAGCGCTAATAGCCCAGAGTACGGAGCCTGGGTCCACAACACACTAACTGACTCTT
>PAEG01000107.1 GCA_002703045.1 Acidimicrobiaceae bacterium | reverse complement strand
GATTGCATCAGAATTATCGATGCAAATATCTGGCCAGATACCTGGATGCCCCGCAGCTATTCGGGTCATATCTCGAAAGCCTCCTGCCGCTAAGCGTAAAAGTGGTCGGTGTTCTTGAGAGTGATCATCAGCGATCCTCATAAGAGCACCTGCAGTTAAATGAGGGACATGGGATACAACCGCAACAAGCTCATCATGTGAATCTGCATCGATGACAACCACATCCGCCCCAATTTCAACAATTGCGGCCCTCACTTTCGCAAAGTGGTCATCGCCAGTTATCTCTGCAGGGGTGAGGACCCAAGCTGCTCCTCTGAAAAGGTCGCCTCTCGCTCCTCTGATGCCTTCTTGTTCGCTACCAGCCATAGGATGCCCTGGAACGAATTGGGGACTATTGATCTGTTGGACTATGGAACCCTTCACGCTTCCAACATCAGTAACAGCTTTTGCCCCTTCATCGAGCGCTTGCCGAACAGCAGCAACGACGTTACTAACGGGCGTAGCGACAAAGGCTATATCGACAGTGTCCATGGTTCCGACTTTGTCGATAGCGCCCATCTCTAATGCTAGATTTTCTCGCTCTTCATATAGATCCTGACCCACAACAGACCATCCTGCTTCTCGAAGAGCAATTCCAATTGAGCCCCCAATAAGCCCAAGTCCTATGATCCCTGCTTTTCCACTCATTTCGGCCTCCCTAGTGGGAAAGAGCGATAATTACCTTGTTTATTGATCCTACGCTCTCTCTCTTGATATTAGTCTTGTTCACTGACAAAGCTGAGAGTATTACCTCGGGAATGCTCCTTATGGCAAGCCTTCTGTCTCAGTATCGGCAATTGAACGCTCTAGATTCCGGACCTCGTCTATGGTTAGCGTTCGCCATGTTCCTGGTGCGAGTTTTCTATCAGTGATCGGACCTATTCGTGTTCGTATCAATCGGTTGACAGGGTGCCCTACTTTTGCGCACATCCTACGAACCTGACGATTACGCCCTTCATGAATCACTATTCTTAATAGGCCTTTTTCCACTTCCGAAACTTTAGCTGGGGCTGTCTTTCCGTCTTCGAGTTCAACGCCTTCGCGAAGTGAGCGAAGAGCGGAGCGGGATACTTTCCCAGAGACACTAACGAAGTATTCTTTTGGAACTCCGAAAGAGGGGTGCGTTAAGCGGTGGGTCATCTCCCCATCATTGGTNAATAACAAAAGCCCCTCTGTNTCTCGGTCAAGGCGACCNACAGGAAAAACTCGCGGCTTGTCCGGAACAAGNTCNACTACTGTTTTTCGNCCTTGAGGNTCACTCGCAGTCGAAATGACATCGGTAGGTTTATAGAGGAGATANTAAACTAGNTCTGGNTTAATACTGATTCGNACCCCNTCNACAACTACAAGATCGNTAGTTGAAGTGACTCTCTGGCCAAGAGTAGCTATTTCGTCGTTGACCTGAACNCGACCNTCCAAAATCATCTCTTCTGCAGCTCGCCTACTAGCAATTCCTAAACGAGCTAGNACTTTTTGAAGTTTTTCTGTGGTNGCTGCTTCTTGTTCCACAGCTTTAGGTCGCCGGAGGTTGATCNGCCCCTGATTGCATGGAAAGGTCCTGNTCTGAGTTTTTAGGCTCAGNNGGTGTTGNGTCAGGGCGAAGCCCGCTTTCTAGAGCCTCTACNACATCAGCACCTGGGACAAANCCTGCAAGTNGTGGCAAATCGTCTAAAGAGTNAAGTCCTATTCNTTCAAGGAATANGGAAGTAGTCCCAAAGAGNACTGCGGAACCAGGTCCTACATCTCGNCCTACTTCNTACACATAGCCGCGTTGTTGGAGTGTTCGGACCACTGAGTCAACGTCAACTCCTCGAATAGNTGAAATCTGCATTCGAGAAATAGGCTGTTTGTACGCGATGATAGCCAGCGTTTCGAGGGCAGCGGCAGACAGCCGAGCATTCTGCCCCTCTAAGACGAAGCGTTCAATATAAGGCGATGTTTCGGGGTGAGTTTGGAATCGGTACCCGCCCGCTACTTTTGCAAGGATGAATCCCCTACCGTCAGTCTCATATTCTTTTGCTAGATCATCGCAAATCTCCTCGACTTGTTTCTTCGGGATTTCAAGGAGTTGGGCCATGACGTTAGAAGCTACAGGATTGTCAGAAACGAGGATGATCGCTTCGATCGCTCTTCGATATTCGTTAGTTATTTGAATCACCCCTCATATGCATCGATTGAAGAAAGGTCGTTGGAGTTATCGAGCCCTACCCATTCAATAGTTAGTGCGCCGAACGTCGATAACTGGGTTAGTTCGATCATGCCTTGCTTNTACATTTCGAGAATTGCGAGAAAGTGAACAACGATTTCTATTCTGTCAACTGCGTTGCTTGTCAGTTCCCGCAGCGTTGTAGTACCTCGGCTTTCTATTTCNCCAATCAATCTATCGACGGTCTCTGCAACAGTTAATTTCACTGGAGTGACGTGGAAAAAATTGATTGGAGGTTTAGGGGCTGTTGCTCGCTNATANGCGTCAGCGAGATCCTGTGCTTTGACCCCAGTCAGTAGGTCAGGGACTAGCCCAAAGAACTGNTCTTCCATACCTGCNGTNCGTGGATACGAGAAAGCAGCATCATAAGCTAAATTCTCCAATGCNCGTGATGCGTCTTTAAAGGTTTTNCANTCAAGAAGCCGNGCGAGAAGAAGGTCGCGCTCCTCCCAAAGGGCGAGTTCATCCTCTAAGTCATAGCCAGAAGTNTTAGGGAGNAGACGCCTGCTTTTAAGCTCAACCAGAGTCGCAGCTATCANAAGAAATTCTGTAGCGACCCCTAGGTCTACATCTTCCATTTTCTCTATTTCTTGTAAATACGCGTCGACGATAGATCCAAGTGAAACTTCATACAAGTCGACTTCATCCTGAAGAATCANATGNAAAAGCAGATCGAATGGCCCTGCGAAAACGGAGGTTTCTACTTCATATGCCACTGTNTAACAATAGATGCGAACAGNTCTCAAGGAGTGAACCCTCGGGTCAAAATATACTTTTNCACANCTAGATGCTTTTTGNGATCGANTTAANTGTTGNNTTGATCGTTCTAGTAATCCACTCCNCTGCAGANNGNGCATTCCATGCCTTCATGNGTTCGAAATGCTGCTTCTGCATCGCCGGTCGACTGGTATTGGGGTTTGTCTCCCCGATCTAAACGGTCATCAACTACATCTTGCTCTTTAATTTTCTGAGGTCCGCCAGCAGGAAAAACGTCATCTTTCCATTCATCGGAGTCGCTCCAGTGATACGGAAGGTCTTGTATAGAAAGTACATCTTTACGCTCTAGGAGAGAAAGAACGTCAGAGACAATATTGTAGGTGAGGTCAATGTCGCCCGGCTTTCCAGTTGTGTGCCCCAAAGGAAAATCGAGAAATCCTGATCTTGGAGTTTTGGCGGCTTTACTGATATCACGCGCTGAGGAAACGGACACTGTTGGAATACCTGCAGTTTCAAGTTGATGAGCTATCAAACCCACGGTTTGATGACAAACAGGTCAGACAGGAATTAGAAGGACTACATCAATTTCGTCTTCCAAACATCGTTGAACCAAAGAAGGTGCAAGTTCCTGATCCACTCGCCTTTGTGAATAGATACCACCCATACAGGTAAAAAAGAAAGGTGCAAGCTCCTTGACCTTCCTTTCTCTCTCTATTTTTCGCAAAGCATCGACTGGGAAGACGACGTTGATATCTTCCCTTGCATCTGAGAGGTCATAGGCAAAGTGCGTAGCCCGTAAATCCTTTGAGTCAGCATCTGATGGGATAGCTCGGTACGTTACATCGTCTTTAAATGTAAAGGCCACTTGGCCGGCCTTATAGATTCCTCCCGTTGCTATGACTCCGAGCCTACTTTCCGATAAAGGCTTAATTACAGGAGCTATATTTGGATCTTTATCAGCGAAATACCATTCGTACGGCTCGTATCCCAGCGCCGAATAGGTTGCAGTTATCCGCTCAATATAGTTTATGGGCGATTTCCTATTAGCTTCCATAGCTAAATCTTAGCCTTATTTCGTTATTTGGAAGATTTCACATGTTGGGTAGCGCACAGATCCCGATTCTTCGCGTAACCTTAGCCAAGATGGCACGAGTATTTAGCGGAATCCAACCTTCAGGGGACTTACATCTCGGCAATCTTCTTGGCGCGCTGATGAACTGGGTAAACCATCAGGAAGAGCACGACGCTGTGTACTGCATAGTCGACCTCCATGCTTTAACACTTCCCAAAGACCCTGACGAGCTCCGATCAAATACATTGCAACTAGCTCAACTTCTAATGGCAGTTGGACTAGACCCAACCAGGAGTACCTTGTTTGTTCAAAGCCACGTTCAGGAGCACTCCCAACTGGCCTGGCTGATGGAGTGCACCGTAAGCTTCGGGGAACTCAGCCGCATGACTGCATTCAAAGACAAAGCTGATCGTAGTGAATTTATTTCCGCAGGCTTGTTTACCTACCCAGCCCTTCAGGCGGCTGATATTCTCCTGTACGATACTGACCTGGTTCCAGTGGGTGATGACCAGCGGCAGCATATCGAAATCACACGAGATGTTGCGGAACGATTCAATCACCGATTTGGTGAGACTTTTGTTGTCCCTCAACACGTGATCCCTAAAGCCGGAGCTCGAGTTATGGATTTGCAGCATCCCGACAGGAAAATGTCGAAATCTGAACACTCAGTCAATGGAACAATCAACGTTCTAGAAAACCCTGATAGCGTTCGAAAAAAAATCAAGCGAGCGGTTACTGACAGTGACGGTGAAGTTCGTTTTGATTTTGAAGAAAAGGCCGGTGTTTCAAACCTGCTTTCGATTCTTGGAGCAGCAAAAGGAATACCCCCATCTGAAGTGGCCACCTCCTTCGAAAGGTACGGGGATCTCAAAGCTGCTACTGCTGACGCTGTTGTTGAGCTTTTATCTCCGATACAAGAACGATTTGCTGATCTTCAAGCTGACCCAGCAGAAACACGCCGTCTTCTTCAGGTCGGAGCAGATAAAGCTCGGGAAATCGCTTCAGCTACCTTAACTCGAGCTCAACACAACTGTGGCCTACTTGAAAGCTAACGGCGGCGGGCCTCTCTTGTTGCGTGTAAGGCGACAGCTACAGCAGTTGCAACATTAAGAGAATCGACGTCCTTTGCCATTGGTATTCTGAACTTATAATCGCATTTCTTTAATGTTGCTGTTGTGAGACCTGCTTGTTCAGCCCCAACCAGTAAGGCGACTGGTGTATCCTCGTTCAACTCCATTCCCGATATGTCTTTAGCGTTAGAATCTGGTGTTAATCCCACACGGAGAAATCCTGAAGANCCTAANTCATCTAAACCTTTTTCNAAATTAGGCATCCGTGCATGATTGACNCTAAAGACTTGCCCCATAGATACTCGAACTGACCGTCGATATAGCGGGTCGCATGAAGCCGNATCTATGCAAACGAGGTCNGCGTCTAAAGCGGACGCGTTTCTAAACAAGGCNCCCATATTTGTCGGATTNGTNACGTTTTCTGTNACCACNACAGTCTTTGCAAATTGAATCTCATCNGAGAACAGAGAGGGAGNAGGNCGNACAAAAGATCCGATTGGATCTCGGATACTTGACCGACCCGAAATAGCAANTATCACTGGTTNNTCGCAGAATAATATTGTTGNTGNCTTNGGAATCCACGATGGAAGAGGTTTCTTTCTGCTGGCGTCAACTACCAGTGTCAATAANACGTGCCCAGCTCTNATTGCTCGTTCGATGACTTGGTCCCCCTCTGCAAGGAATGACATTGCCATATCTCCGNCCGGCCGTTCTCGCTCNTGGCGCTTNTGNTGATTGTTTAGGCTCAAGAAATCTTGGATGANTGGNTCATCNGGATCTGNAACNTTNTATGAANTCATGAGCGNTCAGCTTTTTTCAATACTGNAANAATNTCTTGCGGGATTTCTATATTGTCTTCCTTATTATGATGTTGGAGCGCCCAAGATACGACTATAGGAGCGCTTCCAGCTTCCGCTAAGAGTTCTGCTCCTCGCTCANTGTGAATGCAATATGAGTAAATCCTGTTCCGTATGCCTTCCTTTAAATTCCAGCTTCTTATTCTGTCTATAGGGAGTATTTTCTGGAGTGTTGTTGCGGACACTCTTCCAAGAATTCCGAGGTTCGCCTCAGCTTTTCCCACATCGTGAAGAGCAGCTGCAACAACATGAGTTGGTTGGAAAGCACCTGATGATTCACTGAGTACGCTGTTAGCATTTCGAACGCTGTGAATCCTGTCTATTCGCGGTTGAGATAGGAATAGTTTTTTTTCTTCTTCAGTTAAAAGCTCTAGAAGTTCAATTTCAGTTTTCGTATCAGTCCGGAATACAAACACCGAAACGAAAAACCGTTTAACTAAATGAAATGGCGAACCTAACTGCATAATTTTATAAAAGGGCCCGTGGATGCGCTGACTGATAAACCTCAATAAGCCGATCTCGAGAGACGTGAGTGTAAATCTGGGTTGTTGAAATACTCGCATGGCCTAATAGCTCCTGCACCGTTCGAATATCAGCACCGTGCTCAAGCATATGAGTGGCGCATGAGTGTCGAAGTGTATGTGGGGATAACTGTGCGCCTAAACCAACTTTACTTCCATATTTTTTTACTATCCCCCATCCGCCTTGTCTAGACAGTCTTCGCCCCCGCCTATTTAGAAAGAGAGCTTCACTATCGTCTCTGCTTACCCAACGTTCTGGTTCAAGTTTCCCTCTTCCATCTGGCGATAACCATCTCATTAGCGCTGTTTCTGCATATCTGCCCAACGGCACTATTCGCTCTTTGTTCCCCTTACCTAGAACCTTAAGAAGTTTCTCTGATAGATCAAGGTCGCTAACGGACAAAGCAACAACCTCAGAGATTCTTGCGCCAGTTCCGTAAAGGATTTCCATCATGGCCTTATCTCTTTTTCCNGCNGCCCCCTCGTCATCGATTGCAAACAACAGTTCACTTACTTCTTTTTCGCTTATAGGTTTCGGAAGCCCTCGGGGAACACGAGGGAGTTCAACATTCTTTGTAGGGTTATCGCTCCGCAGATTCTCAACCGCGAGGAATCGATGGAATGACCGCACTGCCGCCATCGCTCTAGCGACAGTGGATGCTGCTTTCCCACCTGACTGAAGCTCTCGAAGATACATGATGATNGAAGCCTCTTGTACGTTTGCTATCCGCTCACCTTGTTCCTCNAGCCATNAAAGATAGTTTTGCAANTCGCGNTCGTAAGCGCTNACCGTCGATTCTGCTCTTCCACGCTCAACCCGAAGCCAAAGCAGGAAATCTTTTATTTCTCTCAGTCCAGATGTAGACACTTCATTCATCTAATGTGCTCTTTAGCAAGCATGAGTCCAATAATCGTTTTCGCGTCGATAATTTTTTTCTCTGCAATCATTCCGACTACATCATTTAGATCTATCTGGACTATTTCCATGTACTCTTCTTCTGCACCTTGTCGATTATCGGGAACTGGGGTGCANTCAGTNGCTAGATAGCAGTANGAGTATTCGTCACAAAANCCTGGNGAATTGTAGTACTCTCCGAGCAAGTGCAGCTCTCCAGCGCTCAAACCTACCTCTTCAATAAGCTCTCTTCTCGCTGTTTGCTCGGGAGGCTCCCCAGCAAGGTCTCTTTTCCCAGCAGGTATTTCCAATAGGTACTGATCGGCAGCGCATCGGTACTGGCGGATCATTGTGATCGTTGAGCCATCCAACGGAACTATACAGACAGCGCCTGGATGTCTCGTTATTTCGCGATTTAATAGCTCATTATTTGGACCTCTAACCGTGGCTTCGAACACCGATATAATGCCGCCAGAGAATCGAAGTTTTTCTTCAATTTGTTCGAACATAGTAATGGGGGTTCCTCCTTCGTCAAGGCTAATCGGCCATAGAAGGTTCTGTGATATCTAGAAGCTGTGGGTTTCTTCCGCTAGCACGGGTTATCGCTGCTGTTACGAGGTCGGCAAATAACGGCGCAGGGCGGTCCGGCCGACTTTTGAACTCTGGGTGGGCTTGCGTCCCTACCCAGAATGGGTGAGTAGGAAGCTCAATAAATTCTACGAGCCGCCCGTCTGGGCTTTCGCCAGAGCATAGGAACTCTGAATCATCAAACTTTGATCTGAATTTAGGATTAAATTCGTATCTGTGTCGATGGCGTTCCGAAACTACAGTCCTCCCATAGGCTTCAGCTACCTGAGAATCTTCCAGAAGCTCGGCAACGTACGCCCCCAATCGCATGGTTCCTCCCATATCGGTGATATCTCGCTGAGATTCCATTAAGTCAATGACAGGATAGGACGTTGTTGGGTCGAATTCGGTTGAATTTGCCCCTGTCATTCCCAGCACATTTCGTGCATATTCGATTGTCATGACCTGCATTCCAAGACACAATCCAAGACATGGAATTTCGTTCTCTCGAGCAAACCCGACAGCAGCGATCTTACCCTCTACCCCTCGCTCACCGAAACCTCCTGGGATAACTATCCCATCTAGACCTTTCAGTCTTCCGGCAGCTAAAAGCCCTTCGACCTCTTCAGCCTGTATCCATTCGATGTCGATATTTGTGCCGGCGTGAATACCAGCGTGGTTAAG
>PAEG01000106.1 GCA_002703045.1 Acidimicrobiaceae bacterium | reverse complement strand
AGTTGTCGCTAGCTTGGCTTGCTTAGCATCGTCCATAGTGAGGCGTTTAAGAATTCGCGTCTCTGGATTAAGAGTCGTTTCCGCTAGCTCATCGACGTCCATTTCGCCTAACCCTTTGAATCGAACCCATTTATCAAGAGGAATTTTTTTCTTTTGTGCTATATCGTCTTTCTCTTTATCGCTAAATGCATAGTAGGTCTCTCCTCGCCATTTTGAGGAATACAGGGGAGGGAGCGCAGCAAATACTCGACCCTGTTCTAAGAGGGGACGCATATAGTGAAATATTAGAGTTAGTAGAAGACAGCGGATGTGACTTCCGTCAACATCTGCATCGCATAAAATAATGATTCTTCCGTATCGTGCGTCGTCGATTTTGAATTCTTTACCGCTTCCGGCCCCAATAGCAGTAATTAGTGCTTGTGCCTCAGTGTTATCTATCACTTGTTTCATAGTCGCCTTGCCCGCATTCACTACCTTTCCCCTAAGAGGAAGAATTGCCATATACTCGGCATCTCGCCCTGCTTTTGCTGGACCAGCTGCTGAGTCGCCTTCAACAATGAGCAATTCGCTGTCTTCGCCGTGAGATCGACAGTCGGCGAGTTTGTCAGGCATGCCAGTACTACCGAGGCTTGCCGCTTTTCTCTTTGCATCTAGAACTTCTTTTGAAGCAACTCGGTTTATCACGGCATTTGAAATCTTGTCACGGACAGCGTTTATATGAGTTTTTTTGCCGCTGCCATCGAACCAGTCAGATAAACTCTGTTTAACAATTTCGTATACGATTCCTTGGATAGCGGGCGTTCCAAGTTCTTGCTTAGTTTGTCCTCGGAATTGTGGTTCAGGGAACGTTACTTTAAGTCCAGCTATAAGACCTTCTTGAACGTCATCCTTAGAAGCTCGGTCATTTCCTGTTTTCGCTAACTTAGCTAATTTTTTTGACCCTGCTAGTAATACGTCATTTACCGCTCGGGTCATTGCTCTTTCTAACCCTGCAAGGTGTGTCCCACCTTCGGATGTCGGGATGGTATTGACGAAAGAAACGATCTTGCTTTCGTAACCTTCAACCCAGCGGAATGCTACTTCGACAGTGCATTCTCTTTCTACAACGGTCATTTTCCCATCAACAGGAACTTTTTCTTCGAAGTTATCAATGCCGCTGATCTTGATGATGTCGGAAACTGGTGGGCTTTGGCTAAGCGAATTGACTAGGTCTGACAGGCCTCCTCTGCTGACATACTCGAATGGTTCGTTTTTGTTGCCGGACCGTTTATCTTCAACTCGTACTTTCAAACCCGGGACTATAAAACATGTTCTTGCTACTCGCTCACAAACTAAGTCAAAATCTATTTGTGCTTCAGAATCGAAGATTTCCAGATCTGCCCAGAAGCGAATGCGAGATCCTGTCTTGTTTGTTTTCTTTGGCTTAGCGAGTGTGTGGCTAGCACGAAATTTTCCATTTGAATTGTACTGTCCTGCAACGCGATCCTGAAAACATAAACGATGAGTGTTTCCTGAGCGGTCGACTTCAGCAACTAATTTTGAAGAGAGTGCGTTTACGACCGATGCCCCTACACCATGAAGACCTCCAGAAGCCGAGTAGGCGCCTCCACCAAATTTTCCACCAGCATGGAGTTCAGTTAAGACGACTTCAAGTGCTGAAACGTTTCGCTTTTTGTGCTTTCCGACAGGGATACCTCGTCCATTGTCTTGAACTTCCATTGATCCGTCGCGGTGAAGGAACACGTCAATCTTGTCGCAGTGTCCTGCAGCAGCTTCATCTACAGCATTATCAAATAGTTCCAAAAGCAGGTGCATGAGCCCGTCACTTCCAGTACCGCCGATATACATTCCGGGTCGTTTTCTTACAGCCTCTAACCCTTCGAGAGTTTGGATAGCGTCGGCGTCGTATTTAACCTTGTTCTTGTTTGTTTTGGTCACAGCTGTCATAGGTGTCTGATCCCTTCGGGGAGGTGCTGTACCAATGGCGCTCTCACCATCGAGCTGGTCCAACATCAAGAATCTTTCGGTTGGTTTTTGAACTAACTAGGTCACGCTTTGTAGGTTCTAGTGGAAGGTCGACGGGAATTGGGTCGGCTTTTTTAGGATCTTCGTCAGTAGCCATCACAGCTAGTACGACATCCGGTCCTACGATTTTTGCAAATGAAATTGATTTCTCTTTCGTGAATTTCGTAATGCGTATTCCGGTGCCCCCTCGTCCTTTTGTAGTGAGCTCTTCAAATGGCGTGGCCTTAGCACTTCCAGTATCGGTCACGGTAATCACCGCTCCGTCCCCTAAGGCAGCACCAGCTCCTACAACCTTGACTCCGTCGCGAAGTTTCATTCCAATGATTCCTGCGGCGTTTCTTCCTTGGACGCTAATATTATCTACAGGCGTTCGAAGAGTTTGAGCATCTGATGCAACAATGATGGCATCGACTCCGTCTGGGCAAGGAAAAGCAGCTGCGACTTTATCGTTTGGTTTGAGCTTGATAACGGCTTTTCCGCTAGATGTTCCAGATAGCTCCTCTGGGGAGATTCGTTTTACAACCCCGTTTGTTGTAACTAAGACCAAGTTTTCTTCTCCTGGAGAAATNGCTGTCAGGATAAGTTCACCTTTTCCAGNTCCAAAAGCCTTAGCTGCTGAAACACCTCGACTGCGCCCTTTGACTTCACCAAGTTCGATAGCTCGAAGACTAAGAGCGCGACCTTCAGTAGTTATTGCGAACACAGGGCTGTGNGNGCTNCTTAGTGNTGAAGANACTAATACATCATGCTGGCNTGGAGTNGTTCGGCTNCTTCCCTCAATNGNGGTTCTGCCGATTTTNCCAGAAGTCGATAGCGTAACGATGCACGCTTCGTCAGGGACTTCTTTTTCGTCTACAAGTGGAATGTCGTCGAACGTCGGGATGTCTTCAAGAGGGATGATTTCGGTTTTACGGTCGACGCCATAAATGTCGACAATTTCTTTAAGTTCTTTCAAGACTGTGGTTCGTTGACGTTGCTCGGACCCAAGAATCTTCTTGTATCCAGTAATTCTCCCTTTCAGCTCATCTTGTTCATCAAGAATTTTTTGCATTTCTAGTGCCGTTAACCGGCGGAGTTGCATATCCAAGATGTGTGTAGCTTGTATCTCAGAGAGTTTAAGTTCTTTTCGTAACGTTGCTTTTGCTTCATCGGCATCTTCCGAGCCACGAATAATCGCTACGACCTGGTCGATATTCTCAAGAGCAATGATTAAGCCCTTAACAATGTGAAGTCGTTCTTGAGCACGTTCGAGGCGAAACTGTGTCCGGCGAACAATGACGTTCAGTCTGTGGTCAATGTAGTGCTTGCAGAGATCATATATTCCTAATGTCTCTGGAATTCCATCGACAAGCACGACGTTGTTAATCCCGAANGATTCTTCAAGCGGTGTTTGTTTGAANAGTTCTCCNAGNACGGCTTCGGGGTTTATATTCGGTTTGAGCGTTATGAGAATGCGCAACCCAGATTTCCTATCAGAAAGATTCTTCGCATCTACAATCCCTTCTAGTTTCTCCGAAACGACTAGCTCGTTGATGCGTTTGACTGCTTTTTCTGGCCCAACCATGTATGGGAGTTCAGTAATAACTATTCCTTGACGAGATCTTGTAATTTTCTCGAATTCAAATTTTGCGCGAATTCGGAAACTGCCTCTGCCTGTTACATAGGCCTCTTTAAGGTCGTCGTTNATAATTATTCCGCCAGAAGGGAAATCAGGCCCTGGAAGAAGGGCTTGGAGNTCCTTTATNGTTGGTTTTGGTCGACGCTGTTTCATAACAAGCTCAATAGCGGCATACACTTCGCGTAAATTATGTGTCGGCATATTCGTTGCCATCCCGACCGCTATGCCTGTGGTTCCGTTTACTAAAAGATTTGGCATGAGGCCGGGAAGGCAGAGAGGTTCGGTGCTCTCTCCATCGTAAGTAGGTCGGAAGTCGACGGTATCTTCTTCTATCTCTCGAACCATTTCCATAGCGGCATCGGTTAAACGGCATTCGGTGTACCTTGCAGCAGCCGGTGGGTCATCTAGNGATCCGAAATTTCCATGNGGATCTACAAGGGTCACCATGCGGGAGAATTCCTGACCCATTCTCACTAATGCTTCATAGATAGCCATGTCTCCATGNGGGTGGTATTTCCCCATCGTGTCGCCGACTACTCTGGCGCATTTCCTGTGAGGGTTAGTTGGNCGTAGTCCCATCCCAAGCATGGAATANAGGATGCGTCTTTGAACGGGTTTTAAGCCATCGCGTATATCTGGAATAGCTCGAGCGGTAATTACAGATAAGGAGTAAGCAAGAAACGATTCTGACATTTCCGCTGCTACAGGGACTTCACGTATTTCCCGAGCGAATGGTTGTAACGGTAGCTGTTCTTGGCGGGCCATCGTATCCCTTTCATTAATGTCTTAGGCAATCTGGAGATGTAAGGCGGCACATAAATTGCAAGTACGGCCTTCTACGAAAATAATCGATCTCTTCGTAGATTATGTGTCAATCCTTTAGAAGCTGTGTTTTCTTAGAGATGATCTAGCTAGTTGAGGATTTTAAAAAGGAAGAATTCAGCGGCCGTTTACTGTCTTCGGAGAAAAGTATGTTATTTCATCTTCTTTGAAAAGAATATGGTTGATGGCTTCTACACCTTGCATAAGTGAATGATCTTGGTTAGATACCTCATATTTCCATCCTCCAAATCGGCCGCGAGAGTATATTCTCATTGATCGAAGGGTCGGTTCAATGTTTTCGATCAGCTCATCACGCCCAAGAAATGGAGTTGGGTATCCATAGGGTAGAAAAGTTTTCCATCGGCTTATAATTTCATCGGGGTTATTGATAAGCCCTACCTGCTGCAANCCNTGGATAGTTTCTGCCAGNATANTTTCGTGGTTCACTNNTTTTNTTTCTGATTCTGATANTTCGCATAGTAATGACCACTGNTCTCCNGGCNATGGAACATTTGCTGGNGCATAATTTGAAAAGATAGTTACTCGATAAAAGGGGNNATCTGGTTCGGGGTAGTACATCCAGCACTTTTGTTTTAGGTCNTTGGGTGGGGNCCCTTTCATCCCAATTCCTATTACATGAGTGCTTGACCAGCGAAAAGCTTCGCTTTTCCCTTCAAACATAGGGCNATCNGTCAGNAGNGTNACTAGTTCATTCATNGGNATTGTAGAAATNAANGCGTCGTANCTGAATTTGGNGCCGTTCTCACANCAAACTGTTTTTTCATGTGGATTTATTGAAGTAACAGTNGTCGANGCNTTCATNTTTTCTTGGGGTAGNTTCGAAGCAAGTGCAGACCAGATTCTCCCTGTTCCNCCNGAGGCAGGAAATCGAAAAGTAGAGTTCGGCCCCCAACCCACATCATCTGTTTGNGTNTTTGTATTGTGTATNAATTTTTCNAGNTTGCTGGTGGCGACACGATCACCCACCCACTCTGCAGATAATTNNTCNGGAGGGAATGCCCATACCTTAAAGTTGTANGGGCGCATAAAAACGTCAGCTATTCCTTCACCGAGTGAGCATGTGATCCAGTCGTCGAATGTATTGATAGTCGTTTCGGATGGATTCTGTTGAAGTTCGATAAGTCCGTCAATACATTTTTTGCGGTCTTCCTCAGGTAAGCGCCAGAGGTTATTCTGAAAGGGGTACGGAATCCACCGGTTATGTGTCCATATCCATGCTTCACGTATGTGATAAAGCCAGTCGTCCCCAACGAGGTCATCTAACAGGGAGTCAAAGTATTCGTAATGGGAGAAGAGAACGTGACCTCCCAAATCCCAAAGGAAGCCTTGGTCGTCTATTGCCGTTGATGCTAGGCCGCCAAACTTTGCTGACCTTTCCAGAAGAGTCCAATTCTCATTTTTTAGTTCAGTGAGTCTATGTGCGGCACCCAAACCTGTGGGGCCACCCCCAATAATTACTATTCGTGGTGAAGTCATGAGAAGGACCTAGAGATACGGGCNAGTTGTATCAGAGACTTTACTGCATTTGTAAAGGCTGAAANGTCAGTAAGCGANGCTACACCGTGAGCTCTTGGTTCAAATGGTACTGGTAGNTCACTGANAGCGGCACCNGTTTTGGCGAGTGCTCCGCTNATAGCAATATTAGGCGCAAACGTATCATGAGGGATGTGGCTGATAATAGGNATAAGATCGTCCGANCGTATGAGACGATACGGGATGTTCACATCCTTATGATGGCANTTATAAAGCACGNTTGTACTAATTTTTGCNGTTCTGCTAATTATTTTCCGAACGAAAGATTGNTCTCGTCCGACTCGGAAACCGAGCACCGCGTTCNTATCATGNCTAGNNTTCCAGAAAGNATGAAATGTTTCAGCAGGTAATTCATTATCGCTGTCGATTTGAAAAACCCATTCTGCTAAGCCTGCCGCTATGTGGTAGCCGCGAAGTATCGTTGGCCCGTGCCCTTCATTTGCTTTGTTCACTATCTGAATCGATTTATTTTGAGAGAATTCAGATAGAACTTGTTCAGTTTTGTCCCGAGAACCGTCATTGAGGACAATTAGCAGATAGTGGATCTTGAGATCTGTAAGGACATGAAGCCAAGATTCTATGCACTCTCTAATGTTCTTCTCTTCGTTGTATGTCGGAATTACAACAGCTAGGTCAGTAAGGCGTATATCCAATTTACGATTCCCGATTTGGGCGGCGAGCCCCTGGCTTCGTATTAATAGCGCAGCACTCTGGCGAGCAAATCCAGGGAGTCCCGATTTCTGCTATTGGTTTCATTTCTTCGATGGCCTCTTCAATAAGTTCTTTAGTCATTGTGATAAATGTCTTGTGAAGTCCAACTGTCGGGACCCGAAGCATCTGTATTCCTATTTCTCTTGCGTGATTGGCAGCTTGTGTATCAAGGTCAAATTTTACTTCCATATGATCCGAGAGGAATCCTATCGGAACGACGACGACGGTACTTATTTTCTCTGTATCGATTTCGTCAAGATGGTCGACAATATCCGGTTCCAGCCATGGGACTGCTGGAGGACCGCTTCTGCTTTGATACACCAGGTCCCATTGGAGGTCAGGGGCAACCCTTTGGCTTATCTCATTTGAGATGGCTAGCAATTGGGAAGTGTATGGGCTTGTTTTTTCCCAAGCTTTGGGTATGGAATGGGCAGTAAAAAGAAGCTTTGTATGAGGGCGATTGGCGTCAGGAACGTCTTTCATTGTTGTCTCGATTCGGCTTGCAACTGCTGAAAGAAATTTTGGGTGATTCCAGAACAGCCTGATTTTATCAATTGTGAGATTCTCAACTTGAGTGTTCTGGATTGCTCGGTCGATATCTTCTTGATATTGGCGGCAGCCTGAGTATGAGCCAAACGCACTGGTAACGAAAGTTAGAATCTTCCGGTGGCCATCTTCGACAATTTGGTTGACAGTATCTTGAAGAAAAGGCTCCCAGTTGCGATTTCCGAAATAGATGGGCTGATTTAAATCATGCTGCCTTAATTCTTCTTCAAGGACGCTAATAAAGTCTCGATTCTGCTGGTTTATCGGGCTAACCCCATCAAATAGGTCATATTGAGCTGCGACTTCCTGTAATCGTTCAAGGGGGATATTTTTTCCAGCGGTGACATTTTTCAGAAAAGGGATAACATCCTCTTTCGATTCTGGTCCGCCAAATGAAAGTATTAGGATCGCTTCGTATTCAGGCATTTGGTCCTTTCTGACATGAAGGACAGAACCAGATTGATCTTCCTGCCATCGTATTTTGGATAATGGGCGTCTCGCATCGCCGGCACGGAAATCCGGATCTTTTGTATGCATAGAGGGCATTTTCGCGAAGTGTCTTTTTTGTGACCCGGCCGCCGTGGTCGTCATGAGTTACGGTTATGATCTTGTTCCAATTTTTCCCTTTACGAAGAAGCACAACTGCAGTATCCCAGATTTTGTCAGCTTCTGTTTTTGTGAGGTTCTTTCCAGCGATTTCAGGGTGAATTCCAATTATGAATAGAATCTCCGAGCGGTACACGTTCCCTATTCCAGCAATAAGGTCTTGTTTAAGGAGCGCTGATCCTAGGGGAAGTGATGTATTTAGAATCTTTTCTGAGAATTGTTTTTTCCCGCGTTTTCCTAGCCTTAGTGGATCTGGCCCCAATTTTGAAATCTGGTATTCCCAGTCCTCCTCATTGATGACTGAACAGGTTTGTGGTCCTGTGAGTTGCCAAGCGGTCGAATTGGACTCAAGCCTCAACCTCACCGTTTCTGATGGCTGTTTCTCAATTTTGAACTTTCGTAGCTTTCCAATAAGTCCGAGGTGAATATGTAGGATACTTCCGTTATCCCACCAGCAAAATAGATGTTTCCCCCACGCTTCGCTTCGAAGTAATAGGCATCCATTGATGAGAGACGCTCCGTCAGTAAATCGCCCTTGAGGAGAAAAAGCACTAATAGGGCCGCCTTGGAGGTCTGATTCTAGATCTTCCGCTAAACGATGAATTGTGTGTCCTTCTGGCACAAGCAAAACGGTAGCGCCAGGTTTGGCTAGATGCTTATAGATAGAAGAATCTATATTTGCGGAGATACTAGTTTTTCGGCTACCACGGAACAATGAGGAAGCGGTCTCTATACTCTAATCGGATCAAGACAAGCCGAAATCGGGCACTCGTAGTAGCGTCTCTTGTTCTGTGCCCCTTGTTACTTTTGCAATCCTCTTCATCAGGTGCGCTCATTCAAACTGATTCCCCTCCATGGGATGATTTGGAGAAAGCTCTCTTGCAATTAACTGATGCAGAAGCAGAACTTCAATTGTCTGAAATGAACATAGACGATAAAGAGCGGGAACTNACTGGGCTTCTTCGTGCAGAGAATAAGGAAGAAGCACTTGAGATTTCTTTTCTTTTAGAGATGAAAGAGGCCGAAGACTTAACGAGAAAGCTTGCCATTGAAGCGTTCATGGGAGGGGACTCCGTTAGTAGTGCAGCTTATTTGCTTGATTCTGAAAATGTTGGGGACTTGATCTTTCGNCGAGCAATTCTTAAGGAGACTACTGAAGCAGTAGAGAAGCAATCTCAAGCTTATGAAGAAATGAAGGATGTTGCTTCCTTCGCTATGCTCGAACTTGCCAGTCAAATAGATGACATTCTGGTTTCTATTCTTCTTGAGAAAGGTAANCGTAGTCAGGCAGAAGAGAAGATCTTAAGAGCGGAGTATGTCGTTGAGATCGCACAGATTCATGCGTCTGCGGATGTGNTGAAGGCTCAGAAACGCCGAGTTGAACCTTCCGATGAGCAATGGAGAAAGCTTCGATTCTGCGAGTCGACAGAGCAATATGATATTTCGACTGGTAATGGATATTACGGAGCCTACCAATTTGACTTAATTACTTGGGTAGGAGTTGGGGGTGAGGGGGACCCTTCGAAAGCCCCACCGGAAGAGCAGGATGCAAGAGCAAGGTATTTATANCATCTAAATGGGTGGTATCCGTGGCCGGTGTGTGGCCGGTTTCTACCTCAGTGATCCGCGCTGGCTAGCATAGANCTATGGCGGGGNATATTTTCGGGGNAAGGCTGTGAATCTTCTCGTTGTATTNTTTATTTTAGGATTTGCATCTATNGGGTTCTCTCTTACCTATGTCACAAGTGTCAATTTACGGCTTGAAGAGAGATTCTGCTTCGGAGTCGTGATCGGCTCAGTAATGATTTCAATTGTAGGTTTTGCTGTAGCATCGCTGGTGGGAGCTACTGGCTTAATGGTTTTAATCACCGTTGCCTTCTGTGTTGCTATGGTCTCTCCACTGGTTTTTCTCAATAGAAAGACAATCAAGCTAGAACTAAATAGTTTCCTGCGTAGGGCAACCTACTCTTGGAAAGATAAGGATAGCCCTAAGCCGCTTCTCGGTATTCTGTTAATCAGTGCAGTCATGGCAATTCGGATTCTCCAAAATGCATTTGGTAAAACCTTGGATGGGGGAATATCAGCTGGTCATCTTTCCGTTTACGGAGATTGGTCAGCTCATCTGTCGTATGTTGCTTCTTTTGCTTATGCTGACAATTTCTCACTGGATCTTCCAACTGCAGCTGGAGAAAGTTTCGCATACCATTTTGGCGTAGATTGGTTCTCTGCAATGTTTATTCCTCTCGGTTTGAGTTTGCTGGGATCGCTAGAGGTTTCCACCGCTGTTTTAGCGATAGCTTTTCCTGCTGTTATGTTCATAGTGTGCGAGAGGCTTTGTTCCAATAGGGCAGCTGCTGGCGTATCTGTCGGCGTGTTTCTTACAGCAGGAGGGACCGGTGCCCTTTACCGCTTCTTCATTGAAGACCTTCCTGAGCGGGGGTTTTCGGTCCTAGCAGATTTACCCAGAAGTTACTCATTCGATGGTTTTGATAGAAACTGGGTAGATAATCCTGTTACCGGATTTCTGTACCCTCAACGACCAACGCTTATTGGCTTTTCATCCACCTTGATTATTATTTTTCTTTTGTGGATGAACAGAGACCGGCACAACGCCAAGACGTACATTTTTGCAGGTATTTTCGCAGGCATTCTTCCAGTTTTTCATGTTTTTGCTTTTGGGGCTGTTCTTCTTATGGGTGGGTGTTGGGCTGTTATATATAGAAGTAGATCTTGGCTATTTTTTTTATTCCCTAGTCTTTGTCTAGGTATACCTGTTCTTCTTTGGCAGCTTCCCGAACGGGACGGTTCAGAGTGGCATCCTCTTTGGATGTTGGGAAAATCATCATGGGAGCGAACGCCGTTTGATTTTCTATCTTTCTGGTTTTTAAATACTGGCCTGTTCATCCCATTAGCGCTTGCGGGAACTTTAATCACTATTAAGAGGCTCGGTTATAGGTTCCTTCCAATTTACGCGCTTCTCATTATCCCGAACGTAGCTATTTGGCATTTCTGGCCAGGGAATAACGCCAAATACGTTGTTTTCTTTCTTCTGTTAGCATCCCCATTAGTCGGGGAGGCGTTGAATCGTTTATTCGCTTATTCAACCGCAGCAAAAATTTTAGCCGTATTACTGGTATTCTCGTTAGCTTCGTCAGGGATCTTAGACATATGGCGAGCCTTTGAAGGGAGTTCTGGTCCTTACCCAGCTAATTATCTTTCTGGAGAAGATGTTTTGGTTGGGGAATGGGTCAGAGACAACACGGATCAGGATGCCGTATTTGCTAGCGCGAATACCAATGTTCACCCTGTGCGGGCATTAGCAGGGCGGACCGTAGTTTCAGGTTCTCCGGGCAGGCTGAATGATCTAGGTGTTGACTGGTACACGCGAGACCAAGATCTAAGGAACCTGTATGCGAACCCAAGTGAGGCTGATGCAATTATCCGTCGATACGATATCGACTACATTGTTGTTGGGCCATACGAAAAATCTATGTTTATTTCTGAGAGTGATAGAAACCAAGGTATTGATGATTCTTATTTGAATCATTTTGGTGCGTTAGTTTATAGCACTGGGGGTTATTGGATATACGAAACACAGGGCAAAAATGGCTAGTTCGAGAATCAAAGAACCCTTCAGAAGAAATATCGATCGGGAGCCTGATAGGGCGCATGTCTCGCAGAGCGCATGGAAGAGAGTCCGTCACCTAATAGGACTTTTATTCCTTTTAGCAGTGTTGAGTAGGTTGTCATATCTAGGCCTCCGAGCTTTTCACCATGATGAGAGCCTTGACGCATGGTTCTCGCTCCAGTACCTGGATGGAACGTATAAAGGGTATGACCCCGTATATCATGGGCCGCTTCGGTTTTACCTAACTGCTGCCTTTTTCTGGCTTTTTGGGCAATCTGACAGTATTGCCCGACTACTTCCAGCTATTTCGGGCATAGCGGTTGTTCTTCTTCCATGGGTTTGGCGAAGGAGTCTTGGCATTATAGGAACTCCTATTTCAGTAGCTTTACTCCTAACAAGCCCAACGATGCTGTATTTCTCGAGATTTGGGAGAGAAGATAGTTTCTTCCTTGCTTTAACGTTTTTGACAGTAATAACGTTAATTTCCTTTCTTCACAGTCCCAGAAGGTGGCACCCTATTGCACTNCTGAGTTTGCTTGTNCTGAGTTTGGCGGTGAAAGAATCAGTCTTCCTTACGGTTTTTATATTTGGTTCATTCGGAATTGTTCTTATCGCTCAGGATCTCCTGACCGGAACCTTGCACCGGATGAAAGGTTCGCTGATAGGCAAGCCGAGATACAAAGAACTTAAACGGGAGNTTCGGATAGAAGGGGTTGGTCGAAGGACGATATCTGTTCGTTCTAGAGTGTCTGAGAATAGCAACGGTCAATCTATGTCTGAAGAAGTGATTCGCCGATGGTTCTTCCTTCTAGGGGTGGGTCTCATGGTTGCTGTATTCCTTTGGATTGGAACAAATCCTGGAGAACAAGAAGGCAGCCCTACCCTTATCAAATTAGGACTTTATGGGGCAGTCCTAGCATTCATTGCTCTTGTATGCGGTTTCATAGCAGCTCGTCGCAAGAGTATGTTCTCTCAGGTTCCCGTTTTCCGAGCCTTATTGGTTCCTAGGTTTGGTGGTTGGATTTTTGCTGTGGTCCTAGCGACGATAGTTTTTGTAGCGTTATTTACCCAGTTCTTCCAGCAATTCGATGGTCCTGGTGTGACAACAGCACCATATGGAGCGATTCGAAATGGCTTAGTATCTGGTTTCGAATATTGGCTAGGTGAGCAAGCGACCGTAAGGGGCGACTCCCGATGGCAGTACTATCTAGTGCTTTTGTTAGCCTACGAATGGATAGCGCTGGGTTTAGCTTTTGCCGGTTTGATCTCGGTGCTTCGTAAACCAAATTTATTTGGTCAAATCATCGCATGGTGGGCATGTGCAAGCTTGATTGTTTACTCTTGGGCAGGAGAGCGAATGCCAT
>PAEG01000105.1 GCA_002703045.1 Acidimicrobiaceae bacterium | reverse complement strand
TGTGTAGCGCGCTCGGAGGGACTCGAACCCCCAACCTTCTGATCCGTAATCAGATGCTCTATCCAATTGAGCTACGAGCGCTAAATTCTTCTATATAAGGACTTGATTCTACCGAACGAAGACGTTCACGCACCATACCAAGGAAACTTGATTCTTTTGTTTGAAGTATTTGGCGGAGAGGGAGGGATTCGAACCCTCGAACGGAGGGTTACCCCGTTACTTCCTTAGCAGGGAAGCGCCTTCAACCAGACTCGGCCACCTCTCCAGTATTCGATAATGTTACATGCATTCGAGCGAATTGAGAATCTCTAGCGAAGAAGCGTCATATTTTCTCCAATACGGATACGCTCAATCGTGGAGGGATGGCAGAGCGGACGAATGCGCTGGTCTTGAAAACCAGTGGGCCTTTGCGGGTCCCGGGGGTTCGAATCCCCCTCCCTCCGCGCTTAGTAGACAAGATATATAAAGGTCATCCTCAACAACAATTGTGTTATGACTACTTGAGAGAAAAGAGTGATATATGATCCCGAACCTAGTTGAGCAGTTCCAAATCGATGGAAAAGTCGCTGTTGTNACNGGAGCGAGTAGAGGNATCGGNGANGGAATCGCCATAGGNCTCGCCGANGCTGGAGCTTCTGTCATCCTGACCGCCAGAGATNAANAACGCCTNAATCAAGTNTCNGAAANAATAACTCAACGAGGNGGNANATGCAGNGTCGTTGTNGGAGACATCACCGACGNGGAAACTATTACAGGACTTGTAAANCACGCNNNTNAGGNCTTTGGNTCACTCGATATCTGGGTCAGTAACGCAGGAACNTCTGATCACCCNGGCCATTTCNCATTCGANGAATTNCCATCATGGCATTGGGATCAACAAATNGCNCTTAACCTCCGCCCTCANTTCATTGCTGCNAAAGCATGCGCTGAAGTTATGNAGNCAGGNTCCTCNATCATCGGAATTTCTTCNATCGCNTCCCTTCGAGCTGCAGTTCGCTTCGCAGGCTATGGNGCNGCNAAAGCNGGAATGAANAANCTNTCCCNNACACTCGCAATTGAACTNGCNCCCAAAGGNATCCGTTCCAATATNGTCTCACCCGGANNAGTNCCTACCGAAGCAACAACCCGAGTGGGAGGCGTCCCANCNGAAAAATTCTCCGACCTNGCNGNANNAATACCNCTACANCGTGTTGGAAGCCCTCAAGATATCGCAGCCGCNGTCCTNTACCTTGTATCAGAAGCAGGTAGNTGGGTNACNGGACAAAANCTNNTTGTCGATGGTGGCTACACCTAAACGATTAATTTAATTTTGCTCGGAGCTTATCTAGCCAGCTTTCAGCATCGTTCCAAGCTGCCCCAGATTCTTCACGGGCCTCTTTNGCATTCTCCCCAGCGGCAGGATACGAACCTAGAAATTTCACGCGAACTTGCTTCGCCTGAAGCGTCTTCAAACAATCCGCCATAAGCGGATCAGCCATATGGCCTTCAAGATCTAGGAAGAAACAATACCTACCTAGCCCTTCACGCGTAGGTCGTGACTCCAACTTGGTGAGGTTAATAGAACGAGCAGCAAATTCTTGCAAAATAGTCAGTAAGGAACCTGGACGNTCCGATTGCTGGAAAATAACGACACTTGTTTTGTCATGGCCAGTAGGAGCAGGTATCCCATCACGAGCAACAAGAACAAAGCGGGTCTGATTTCCAGGGTGATCTTCAATCTGTTCAGCAGCTACTTCCANACCATACTTTTCAGCTGCCAAACTTGTTCCAACAGCTGCAGTTTCCAAATNAGAAACTTGTGACAANATACGCGCAGCGTCCGCTGTTGAATTCGCCGCCTCCAACTCAGCGTCGGGGAGCTCATTCCGAACAAAGGAACGAACTTGCGCTAACGCATGCGGATAGGAAACAACCCGTTTGATATTCGAAAGTGCAGCCCCAGGCTTCACAAGAAGATTCATCGTAATTGGGATAATGACCTCTCTTTGAATCATGAGATCACCTTCAAAAGCTAACGTATCTTGGACAACGTTTACCGTCCCTTCGATAGCGTTTTCAATTGCACAAAATCCAAAATCAACTTCGCCAGTTCCCGTACTGTGNAGCACATCAGAATGACTTCGAAAGAGCACATGTTCAGATGCTGCTAAATCAGGCTGCGAAAGAATCGCAGCTTCAGTAAAGGTTCCCGAAGGCCCCAAGTATCCGATTCTTCCAACGCTCATTTCATTCACACTACGAGGATAGAGGACAGATACCCTCACACCTCCCGAATTACTCAAACCCCANAAAAAACAAACNCNNCTAAAGGGAAGAATTCCTCCCAAGAAAACCAAAAATCAAAGAANCATGCCTAAGGTAACCACATGGACAACGACCAATTCTACTTCCGCCAACTACTCTCAGGCCGAGACCTCGGAGAAGATAACCAGCTAGCNCGCCAAATGGTTAACTTCATGTATCTAATTGGNGANCGAANAACCGGCGAAGCAGTNGTTGTCGACCCCGCATACGACCCACAAGGATTAGTTNACCTCGTTGAAGCTGATGGAATGAAACTCACAGGAGTGCTCGCTACTCATTATCATCCCGACCATGTTGGGGGAGACATGATGGGATACAGTATTTCCGGCGTCGCAGACCTTTTAGAAATAACATCNATCCCAATCCATGTCCAAAGTGAAGAAGCTGACCTTGTGCAAAAAGTCACCGGCGTATCAGAAAAAGATTTAGTTACTCATAGCAGTGGGGATAAGGTAACCGTGGGGTCAATAGATATTGAACTAATCCACACCCCTGGNCANACTCCCGGAAGCCAGTGCTTTTTCGTAGATAACAGACTTGTCGCTGGAGATACGCTNTTTCTCGACGGATGTGGTAGAACCGACTTNCCCGGTGGAAACCCGAGAGAAATGTATGAGAGCCTGACTCAACGTTTAGCAAAGATCCCTGATACAGCGACCTTATTTCCCGGACACCTTTATTCGCCAAAACCGTGCCAATCAATGGCGGATACCCGAGCCCACAATTATGTCTTTGCTCCACAAACACCTGAACAATGGATGGCAATGTTTGGTTCATAAAACTCTCTGAACAGGCAATATGCCGACTGANGAACCTTTCATCCACTAAACTGAGACAAATATTCCCTATTGAGAGGTGGAACTTATGGGAATTATGGAAAAAATTAAAGCATTATTCGGAAGTGCTTCTTCCGAATCAGAGGAACCCGAAGTAGCAGAANCAGCTACAGCANACGATTCCGCTGAAGAATCTGGGGATACAACCAGTAACTGGTAATCCATTAGAAAAGCTCGCGAGGAGCCTCCGGGCTCCTCGTTTCNCGTACAAATATGTAATAAAAANTTACCTCTACTGAAAGAAGACTAAGAAATGGCAGAAATTACACTCTCCTCGGAGAATATGGAATTTGTGACAGAACGTCATCTCGCTTCCCTTACGATCGTTACTTCTTCTGGGCGCCCCCACGTCACTCCCGTGGGATTCACCTGGGACGAGAAGGAAAACCTTGTTCGAGTTATTACTTGGGCAGGCAGCACAAAGGCAAAGCTATTAGATCGATCACCGGNACCTNTAAGGGCAGCTGTGTGCCAAGTCGATGGCGGGCGATGGATCACGTTTGANGGGAANGCAACGGTTACTGCTGATCCTGAACGTTGCCAAGAAGGAACTTCCAGATACGCCAAACGCTATTCACCCCCTAAAGACAGAGGTGAAGATAGGCGNGTAATAGAGATTCGCGTTGACCGAATCTTAGGACGAAACACTTGAAATTAANCATACTTGNNAGNGCAAACAAACATANAGNTGTTTTTTTGCTGAGAATTGCAGTTCTNGCGATACCCTCCTTTTCTACTCGCGCGAGTGGCGGAATTGGCAGACGCGCAGGCTTCAGGTGCCTGTGTCCTTCGGGATGTGAGGGTTCAAGTCCCTCCTCGCGCACCCCTAACCATGAAAGTTAGAAAATGAATCTACACCCTCTATATTTATGGCGTTGGCTTAAAGAGTTCANAGGCCTCATAATGTGGGTGCTGACTTTTGGATTTTTAGCAATNTTTTTCATGGTGTTTACNAANGAACTAGCTGCTCAATCNCAATCGACACCTGAATCAGAAAGNAGTTCTAAGATTCGACCAGATTTTAATGGAGACGGATATGCGGATCTTACAATCGGGGCTCCCGGTGAACGCTTCGGAGATGCGAATGCTGCTGGAGCAGTAACCATTCTTTATGGGGACCCTGATCAAACTCCCAAAGAAAGCACCTTTCTTCATCAAAGNATGCCNTATGTCCCAGATTCGGATGAATATCGTGATCACTTNGGTGCTCGTTCGACTTTTGGTGATTTNAACGGTGATGGGTTCGATGATTTAGTTGTCAGTGCCCCTAATGAAGATATNGGAACAGTGACTGACGCAGGGCGGATATGGATTTTCGCTGGATCATCAGAAGGTGTTGGCGCTACCGAAATAGGAAAAACATTTCATCAAGGGTCATCAAATAGCTTCGGTGGAAATGAGACAGGAGATAANTGGGGGTCNATGCTCTCAGTAGGAGATTTTAATGGAGACGGATNCGANGATCTAGTAGTCGCAGCACCCGAAAAAGATNAAGNTGGAAAAACCGATGTAGGTAAATTATCAATTTTATATGGTTCATCTTCGGGTCTTTCAGCCAGNNAATCACAAGATATCGACCAAGAGACCAAGGGCATTCCAGATGGCGGGGAAGAAAACGACAAATGGGGTTCGGCTCTAGCGTCTGGCGATTTCAATAATGACGGTTTCAGTGATNTAGCTGTAGGGGCACCGGGAGAAAAGTACGGCCAATTTCCAGAAGCAGGAGCAGTGACACTCTTGTATGGAAGCCCATCAGGGATTACAACAGATAATTCCTTTCGCCTACATCAAAATATTCCGCATGTACCGGACAGAAATGAAGCATATGACCACTGGGGAGCCGTTCTTACATCTGGTGACTTCAATAATGATGGCTTCACTGACCTAGCGATAGGAGCCCCGAATGAAAGTAGTGGAAAGANAAAACAAACAGGGGCTGTAACTGTCATGTTCGGGTCAGAACAAGGAATCAGCATAATGGGATCATCCCGTCTGCATCAGGGAAGCTTCAACGTCCCAGGGCGAAATGAGCAGGGTGATAGATGGGGTTCAGTCCTTACAAGCGGAGATTTCAACGGCGACACATTCGAAGATCTAGCGATAGGTGCCCCTGCTGAAAGTTTAGATTCCGTCCAAAGAGCTGGAGCAGTCACNATACTTTTTGGCAATTCGAAAGGNATTTCAGGTAGAGGGTCAATAGCGATCGATCAAAATACTGATGGTNTCGAAATAGGAGCTGAACCNGCTGACCATTGGGGAGATGCACTCGAAGCTTTGGATATGAACGGAGATGGAAAATCAGAACTCGTTGTTGCTGCCAGTGGAGAATCCCTAGGGACTCAATTCGATACAGGGCTTCTTACGCTCTTTTGGGGAACCGAAACTGGGATTAGCCCAAACTTCTTTCTCACTCTCGATCAAGACACAATGAACGTCCCAAATGAAAATAANACTCTCGATTATTGGGGGCGTCTNGGTACAACATCCCAATTGGACCTAGAACGCCCACCATGGGGACTNACAACAACTACTGGAATCAATACTGTAGTTCTAGCAGAAACACAGAACGGTTATATTGTTCGCTCTCCATGTGGGTACGCAGTCCCAGTCATTGGTGGAACCCTCGTCACCGATATTCAAATCGCCATNGATCCTGGCCATGGGGGGGTTGACGGTGGAGCGTACTATTCAGGNATATGGGAAAACGCTATCAACATGGATGTAGCTGAAGCATTTCTCGACGAGCTTGCGAACAGAGGGATCACTTCTTTTCTCGTTCGAACAAAGAACTATCACATACCACTTTCATCTCGCGGGCTTTACGCAGATCACCTACAGGCAGCTGGTATGGTTTCGATNCATCACAATGCACCAATGATCGCNCCNTCATCTGACCCAGGNGCTGAAACGTTTGTGCAAAGTAACTCAGTAAAGTCAGCAAGATTAGGAACGCTGGTATACGAAGCTGTCTATGAAGCACTCGACAAGTTCTCCTGGGTGCAATGGACAAGCCAATACGATGCTGGAGTTATCAGAGTATTAAACAATCGCGGCACAGACACATACGGCATGATGTCTCGACCAAAAACACCAACAACCCTTATAGAACTCGCCTATTTAGCAAATCCTTCTGAAGCCAGACTTCTTAAATCGGCAGAATACCTTCCAGCCGTAGCAAACGCNCTTGCCGATGGGGTGGAGGAATTCCTTCAATCTCCATCGATTGGAACATACCCTACAACCACCCGAAACTTTACTGCAGCGGATGCTCCCGGCTACAACGTTTGCAGAGACCCCGAGTTGAGCTCGCCGCTAATATTTGACTTCCCATCAAGGGAAGAATTGGTCTTACGCGGCCTCATTGGAGAATAACCTCCATGGAGGACTAAAGTGAGTTTGTGGTAATCAAGAAGGTAGAAAATAAACTCGANAAGTTCGTTGAAGGAACATTCGCTAAATTTTTCAGTAGNGAGCTTAAGCCTGTTGAAATAAGTCGAAAAATCGTTAGAGAAATAGAGTTGAATCGGAGCATAGGCGTTCATGGTGACTATCTTGCACCGAACGACTTTGATGTCGTCATTTCAGAAAGTGATCACTCAAATTTTATTGAAGCTAAAGAGCCTTTAGAACAAGAACTACAAGAAACTATCCGGGACTATTGTTATCAAGAAAGTTATATCTTTCTTGGTTCTATTAANGTCAGTATAAAAAAGGAAGAAAATTTACGANCAGGAACGCTTCGTATCGATGCTCGATTAAAACAAGATGAAAATGGGTGCCCACCTGGCGCTCTTGTATTACCAAATGGCAACCGCATACTAATCGGAAGTCGTGTCATNACTATTGGACGCCTTCAAGACTCCACGATCTGCATTGATGACCCAAGTATCAGTAGAAATCAAGCAGAAGTCCTTCTAAGAGAGAACGGCTATCTCCTATCAGATCTCGGATCGACGAATGGGACTTTGGTAAATGGGCACCGAATTTCNCAACANNTACTCANAGACCATGACCAGATTGAATTTGGTTCATACAAAATNAGATTCGAAGCAAGTTAATCATGACGAACTCTCCTGTTACATATNAACAAGAAGGCAATGTAGTCACTATTAGCTATAACCGACCCGACAATCTCAANACTATAAATGGGGCAATGCGCGAAGGCCTTAATGCAGCGTGGAAGAAATTCTTAGAAGACGAAACTGCTTGGGTTGCTATTCTCACAGGGACTGGCGATACGTTTTGCGCAGGAGCTGACCTGAAGGATATGAAAGGAAGCGCCGGCACTTTCNCGGGAACCTTTTGGGAAAAACCCACAATAAACAGTTTCGAAAGCGGGATGGAGATATTTAAACCTGTCATCGCAGCTGTAAATGGGCCTTGTATCGGATATGGCTTAACCGCAGTAACATTTTGTGATTTTGTTTTAGCTAGCGATCGTGCCTCATTCGCATACCCAGAGGTTCGCATTGGAATCCCAACAATTGTTGGGGCGATACGTCTACCTAACAAACTCAATTGGTCCCATGCGATGGAACTATTACTACTAGGCGAAACAATCACAGCTGAGCGGGCGAAAGAAATAGGACTTGTCTGGGAAATCTACCCGCATGAAGAACTCCTAGCAAAAGCTAATGAGCTCGCNCAACGCCTGTGTCGATCCGCACCCATCGCATCACGAATAACAAAAGAAGTCGCAACCCGTNCGAAAGATATGGGTTGGGTAGAGGCAGTAAGATTTGGTGAAACAATGCGAATCGTCGCTAGTCAAACCGAAGATGCTAAAGAAGGTCGCAAAGCCTACAAAGAAAAACGCAAACCCAAATGGCAAGGAAGATAAAACACCANTTCCCTTCAAAGGGGTGGGTAAAAATAAGTGAAATAGAGACGCACAATGTCTGAACAATTTTTAGAGCTTCTAAAGTTTCTCTTCTTAGCGCTTCTGTACGTCTTCTTTATATGGGTCGTCATTATGTCACTACTCCAGCTACGGAAGCCNAAAAAACCTATACGTTCCTCGAAAAAAGATAAGAATGAGGAAGCTCTAACAGCCACAACGTATTTATTAACGATCGAACCGCAAGATACACAGGGGACCGAATACCCCCTTGAAGAAGAAATGTTTCTGGGTCGTGATGAAGAATGTGAAATTACAATCAGTGACTCCTTTACGTCTCACAGNCATGCACGTATTTTCCTAGAAGAGAACACTCTGTATCTTGAGGATTTAACATCGACAAACGGGACATTCGTCAATGGGGAAAAGATAGAGAAACCTCACTTATTAGAACAACGAGACCGTATTCAAATTGGCAACACAGTACTTGAGGCCAAATGAGCGACGACCGCATCATTGCAGATTTAAAGACGCCTTCATCATCCTTTGATTTAGGTTTCGTAACAGACGTCGGAAAAATCCGGAAAATGAATCAAGATTTTCTAGCAGTTAGTAATTCCCTCTTTATTGTCGCAGATGGCATGGGGGGGCACCGTGGTGGAGAAGTAGCATCTGAAATCGCTGCAAAAAAACTCTTTGAAAAGCAAACATACTCAACAGTTCAATCATTTCGAGATCAAGTTATCGAAGCAAATACTGCGGTGCGTGCAAAAGCAGAAACNAATTCTGAATTAGAAGGGATGGGNACAACCCTTTGCGGAATAACTTTGGTCGAACCATCTATAGGAAATACTGAAACACTTGCCGTAGCTAATATTGGCGACTCACGGATATATCTTCTATCTCAAGGCAAATTTTCCCAAATAACTGAAGATCATAGTCTTGTTGAGGAGATGAGGCGCGAAGGGAAAATTACAGAAAAAGAAGCAGAAAGTCATCCTCATCGGAATATCATCACCCGTGCGCTAGGAATTGCCGTAGAGGCGAGTGTAGATTGCTGGGAGATCCCTATACATAAAGACGATCGTTTCCTTCTATGTACAGATGGTCTAAGCAATGAAGTATCAGCAGCAGAAATTCGACACATTCTCGAGAAGGTCGATAGTCCACAAGAAGCTGCTGAACAGCTTGTTCGCTTAGCTAACTCCAATGGAGGAAATGACAACATAACAGTTGTGATTGTCGATGTGAAAGAAGGTGACGAGTCCACTACACCTTCGACCGTTTCTCCTATTTCAGTATCTACATCACGTCAAACCGCATCCTTTTCTTTTTCAACTACCTCACGCAGTCCTGACAATAGACCTGAAGGGGCAACTGAATGGGAAACAACCCCTGAAAATATCAGAAAACTTATAGTCACAGCGCTAGTAATGCTTTTGATTGTTGGTGTATTTATCGGACGCTACGCTCGCGACAATTACTTCGTTAGTTTCGAACAAGTTGGGGATACATCTATAGAGAATTCGCAAATACTTATATATCAAGGAAGAACAAGCAGCATTTTATGGTTTGACCCAACGGTTGAAGAGCGACGACCAATACTTGGCCGTGACCTTGATAAAAGAACTGTTGAAGAAATCAAACAAAAACCTCAGTTTGAAACTCTTCAAGAAGCATCTAAATATTTAGATGCGCTGCAAGAAGAGATAACTGAGAAACAAAATGAAAACTGATTGATATTCACAAATATGAAATCCCGAAATCGTAACATTGAATTCTTCCTTCTCCTTTTTGTCGCCATTCTTGTTGTAGCTGGATATGTCCTAGCCAGTTTGGGGAGGTCATCTTCAATACCCGCAAATATCGTTCCATTTTTAATAGGAATCCTTTTACTTCTTCTTCTAGCTCATCTTGCGGTAAGAAAGTTTGCCCCTCGAGCGGATTTTTCTTTATTGCCATTAGCCGGCCTTCTGAACGGTATTGGGTATTTCGTCATCGCTCGTCTGGATAAAGACTTAGCGGGGTTACAGGCGACATGGACACTAATCGGTGTCGCAGCATTTGTTGCCACCCTTATCTTGATTCCACAAGTTCGGCGGTTAGAGCAATACCGGTACATATTGATGACTATCGGTATCGTATTTCTCATAATGCCGTTAATTCCAGGGTTCGGCCGAGAAATCAATGGCGCAAAAATATGGGTATCAATAGGTTCAATCAACTTCCAACCAGGCGAATTTGCAAAAATTTTTCTAGCTATTTTCTTTTCTGCGTACATCGTTGAAAAGCGCGATGTTCTATCAACAACAGGTGTCGGCCGGTTTGGGGTAGCTATTCCCGAACTTCGACATCTTGGGCCGATACTTCTTGCTTGGGGGGTTTCTCTCATCGTTATGGTCGCAGAAAAAGACCTTGGGTCTTCCCTTCTTTTCTTCACACTTTTTGTAGCTTTGCTTTGGATCTCAACTGGAAAAATATCATATTTGATAATGAGCGGAGCTCTTTTTTCTGGAGGTGCGCTCCTAGCTTGGAGTCAATTCTCCCACGTCCAACAACGAGTCGACATATGGCTAAGGCCCTTTGACGACCCAACTGGGGACGGATATCAAATAGTCCAGAGTTCATTTGCTCTTGCAGAGGGAGGATTCACAGGCACCGGACTAGGTGTGGGCACTCCTGAAAATATTCCTGCAGTTGAAACAGACTTCATACTCGCAGCTATTGGAGAAGAGCTAGGGCTCGTAGGTACGACTGCAGTTTTAACTCTTTTTCTCCTTTTAGTGGGGTCTGGATTAAAGATTGCTTTAACATCTACACGCCCATTCGAAAAACTCTTATCTGCTGGGCTAACAACCTTGCTAGGGTTCCAGGCGTTTATCATTATCGCTGGTGTCGTCCGCCTCCTTCCACTTACTGGGGTCACTCTTCCATTCGTAAGTTATGGGGGAAGCTCTCTGCTAGCGAACTGGGTGCTACTAGCACTCCTTCTCAGAATTTCTGATGAGGCTCGTAGAAGCGAAACAGATGAGAACCCAACGAGAATGGGGGCTGGATGAACCGAAACATACGAATTTTAGGCATAGCACTCATTCTTTGTTTTGTGGCCCTCTTTGTGCAATTAAACAGAATACAGATCTTCCAACAAAAAGAACTTCAGGAAAATCCAAGCAACATGAGATCAGTAGTCCGTGATTTTAATCGCGAACGAGGAGAAATTATCACAATAGACGGAGAGATAATCGCGGAGTCCTTTAAGGTCGAAGGCCAGCTCGAATATGAACGCACTTACCCATATGGAGACTTATATGCCCATTCAACTGGCTTCTTCTCATTTCAATATGGGGCTGATGGATTAGAGCGCTACTACAACGACCAACTCGCAGGACAAAAGGAAACGCAACAATTTAACAGCTTGAAAGACATCTTTACTGTTACCGACACCTCAGCCGACCTCACCATAACGATTAATCATTCTCTGCAAGAAACAGCGAAAGAAGCTCTGGGTGAACGAAACGGCTCTGTTGTCGTAGTTGATCCAAGAACAGGAGCCATTCTCGCGTTTTGGAGTTATCCCTCCTATGACCCAAGTATTTTTGGATCTTCAGACCTACAAGCCGGAGAGAAAGCTTGGGAAGAATATTCATCCCTTCCCACAGGAGAAGATCCACGTCTACCCAAAATGTATAGAGAAATTTTCTTCCCAGGTTCAACCTTTAAACTTGTAACCGCGTCAGCAGCGCTGACTTCAACATCTGCCACTCTAACGGAGCCAGAATTTGATATCAGAGCGACATACACGCCGCCTCTTACTACATTTCCACTCCAGAACTACGCAGGTTCGACATGCGGCGGAAACATCCTTGAGGGTTTACGTGTTTCTTGCAATACCACGTTTGCTGAATTGGCAGCAGAAATCGTTGGAGCTGAGTCTCTAATCGAAACTTCTGAAAAATTTGGCTTTAACGAGATTCCGCCGATAGATCTTCCTTCCCCAGCGGAATCTATCTTTCCAAACGATTTCGGAAAACAAGTAGGGGAAACAGATAATGAACCTCCAATTCCCATCCTTGAGAACACACCGGCCCTTGCTCAATCAGGAATTGGGCAATTTAATGTCAAAGCAACACCTCTGCAGATGGCTCTTGTTGCGGCAACTATCGCTAATGATGGAATTTTGATGAAACCTCACCTGATGGATTCATTCACTGACCAGAATGGAGAACTCATCGAAGTCTACAAACCATTAATTTGGCAAAGTGTCCTTTCACGGCAAGATGCGCTCAGTTTGCAATTAGCTATGGAGATGACCGCGGCTTCGGGAACAGCAACAAATTTGGCGATACCCGGAGTAGTTGTTGGTGGAAAAACAGGGACTGCTCAAGTAGATGCAGATCGTCCTGATGACACCCACGGCTGGATCATTGGGTATGCCGGTCCTAAAGATCGTGAATTAACATTAGCTATAGCTGTAATTGTTGAGTCAGTACCTGGACAGGGGCAATTAACCGGAGGTACTGATGCAGCCCCAATAGCCAAAGAAGTTCTTTTGGAAGCCTTAAAAATTCAAGGTTTCCTAGAGTAGTTTTTACTCAAAGAGAGCCCCAAAGATGACTTTTATGTTACTGACTTCCTAGGGTGAACCTATCTGACCCTTGTTGGCTATTAAACTTTGACCCTATGTCCGAACAAGGGCCAATAATTTTAGGCGGAAGATATGAACTTCAACGGCGACTCGCTCGCGGAGGCATGGCTGAAGTTTTTCTTGCACAGGATCAGCTTCTCGGCCGGCCTGTCGCTGTAAAGGTTTTATTCCCAGAATTTGCTACAGACCCTGCTTTTGTTGAGCGATTCCGCCGAGAAGCTCAAGCTGCCGCAAATTTAAGCCACCCAAACATTGTTGGAGTATATGACTGGGGCAGAGAAGGAAAAACATATTACATAGTGATGGAATATGTTGAAGGAAGAAGCCTTTCTGAAGTCATTCGAACAGAAGGACCTCTTCCAGCTGTGCAAGCAGCAGGAATTGCGAAAGAGATTGCATCAGCTCTTGGTTTTGCCCATAAGAACGATGTGGTCCACCGTGACATGAAATCTGGAAATGTGATCGTTTC
>PAEG01000104.1 GCA_002703045.1 Acidimicrobiaceae bacterium | reverse complement strand
ATATTCCCAACAAAGCTGCGAATACATCGTATGACAGTATTCCATGGAGAGATGATCCCGAAGAGTTTGAGAACTGGAAGAAGGGTCAAACTGGGTACCCCATTGTGGATGCCGGCATGAGGCAGTTATCCGCAACTGGATGGATGCACAACAGGGTCAGAATGATTACCGCTTCATTTCTTGTGAAGCACCTGCTAATAGATTGGAGAAAAGGCGAGAAGTACTTTCGCAAGATGCTCATTGACGGTGATGTTGCTCAGAACTGTGGAAACTGGCAATGGGTAGCTGGTACAGGTTTCGACGCAGCGCCCTACTTTAGAGTTTTCAATCCTGTGCTTCAGTCTAAAAAATTTGACCCTATGGGTCGCTATATCCGGCGTTGGGTGCCAGAACTGGAAGGTTTATCAAATACCGAGATACATGCCCCTTGGGAACACGACCAGATTACATTAGGCAAATACGATGTGAAGCTAGGCGAAACCTACCCCTTCCCAATCGTTAATCATGCAGATGCCCGAGAGAGGNCAATAGCCACATACAAAGAAGCTAGAGGGTGATCCGACGATTTATGGTTATTGCTATTAGTTATGTGAAATTTGACACAAAGCAAAACTCAATTACAGATTTCGGTTTCCTAATCAAAATGCAGCGCTACCGTGAATAGTTATATGGAAGGCAGCGAACTTATAACTGTTACTGGTTCAACAGGTTATGTAGGTGGACGTCTAGTCCCAGAACTTTTACAAAATGGGTACAGAGTTCGCTGTGTTACCCGCTCAGCACAGTCGCTCCAAGATAGGGACTGGACAGATCAAGTTGAAATAGTTGAAGCGAATCTTGAAGAGAAAAATCAAGTAGTCGACGCATTGAAAGGTTCAGATAGGGCGCTATATCTTGTTCACTCCATGTCTGCAACACGAAATTTCGCAGAAGCTGAGCAGAAGATAGCTAAAAACTTTGTTGAGGTTTCAGATGAGGTGGGGTTGAAACAACTCGTATATTTAGGTGGCTTAGGGCCAGACGATGTTGAAAAGTCAGCTCACCTTCAAAGCAGGCAGGCAGTAGGAAGAATCCTCGCTTCCGGATCAACGCCTGTGACTGAGCTGCGGGCAGCTGTGATAATAGGGTCTGGGAGCGCCTCGTTTGAGATGCTTCGGTCCCTGGTCGAGGTTCTTCCATTTATGGTCGTTCCCAAATGGGTAACTAGGACGAAGTGTCAACCAATCTCTATTGGCAATGTTCTTGAGAATCTTCTATCTGTACTTGGGCGAGAGGAGGCCTTTGATAAAGTATTTGAGATAGGTGGCCCAGAAGTAGTTACATATCGGGAGATGATGGACACGTATGCCGAAGTGGCNGGGTTGAAAAGACGTTTAATTCTTCCTGTTCCGGTACTTACCCCACGTTTGTCTTCGCATTGGGTCAATCTAGTTAGCCCTCTACCCTTTACACTTGCTCGGGCACTTATCGACTCGCTAACTACNGACGTGGTAGTNNAGGGGTATGGGGATGAGCTAACTCCTGAGAGNGCTCCTGANAAGCTAGAAGATGCTATAGGAAAGGCTGTAACACGCGTTCAGGAAATGGAGATACCTACNCGTTGGTCTGACGCAAGTAANTTTAAAGATCCTGCTCGTCCTGAGCCCAGTGATCCTGAATGGGCTGGTGGAAGAGTTCTTGTTGATCGGCGGTCACTAAGGACAGATCTAAGCACAAATTCGGTCATGCGAACGATCAAATCAGTTGGGGGGGATACAGGGTGGTTTGCCTTTGACTGGTTATGGGCCATCAGAGGATTTGTAGACGAGCTGTTAGGTGGTGTGGGGGTAAGAAGAGGAAGAAGGCATCCAATTGATCTTCGAGTAGGTGATACTGTCGATTTCTTTAAAGTTACTCTAGTAACCTCGCGGCGTCTTCGGTTACTAGCCGAAATGAAAGTTCCTGGCCATGCATGGCTGGAATGGAACGTCAGAGAAACTGAGGCTGGGAGCATAGTTGAGCAGCAGGCATTATTTGTTCCCAAAGGAGTCATAGGGCGTGCCTATTGGTATTTTTTGCTTCCTGCACACATTCTTATTTGGCGGAGGATGCTTCAGAACCTTGTGAAACTTGCTGAACGAGAAGAATGCTAACGAGAAGTCNTATCTTTAAAAGTGTCTAGAGCTTCCATAGGGTCTTGCAAGTCTCCAAAATATCCAAGAGCGTACGAGCCTGTACTGTAGCCAATGAGTTTCGCAAGATCTGGATCGATTTGTGCTGCTACTTCTGGTGGGCAAGCTAAGTATTGGTTCTCCTCTTGCCGAAGAAAACTAGCTGAGTAGTCAACGTTTACTCCGGTACGACTGTCTGCCGTTAAATTTTTACCTCCTCCGTGATAGAGGCTTCCGGTATATAGCAGAACAGATCCACTTGGCATTATTGCTGGGATAGTCTCTTCGAAAGATGGCCGAAGCTCGTCTTTCCATAAGTGGCTTCCTGGTATAACTCTTGTAGCCCCGTTCTCTTCAGTAAAATGAGTCAGGGCCCACATTGTTGAAACTTCGACTTCCCAGTTTTGTGGGAAAGGGAATGAATCCCATGCCCACTGGTCGCGATGGATCGGCTGCGCATCTGACCCTGGGCCAATCTCAATGACTTGGGTGAGATGAATTTGGATAGTCGTCGCAGTTCGGCAGATCACATCCCTTGCAGCCTCTACTACCGTAGGGTGCGAAGCTAGTTCATGAAACGAGTTGGATCTTGCAATTAACGATCCGGTCCTTTTTGTTTTTTTCCCAGTAAAACTGTCAGGGCCGAAGGGAGTGGAATGAATAAAGGGCCTTAACTCTGAACCTATTTGGCGCATTAGCTCTTCGGAAACTAATCGTTCGATCACTACGCACCCAGCTTCCTTTAACGCTTGTGCTACCTCTGAACTAGACGAACTTTTCTCGAGTCGTGGAAGTTTCATTTGAGATTTTAACTCTATGCATGAATAGGGGGTAATCGACTGGCCCACCCTACTTCCGCTTCTAGCTGTGCGCTGACGCCGAATAAAAGATCTTCTCTTCCATAGGCTGCAACCAATTGAACCCCGATTGGCAACCCATCAGCTGTGTTGTTTATCGGTAAAGAAATAGCAGGTTGCCCTGAAACATTAAAGAATGATGTGAAAGCTGCGTACGGGATAGAGCGTAACGAGTTGCGCATCGGTTCTTCAGGCGTAGAAGTTAAATCTCCAATTCTTGGAGGGGGCTGGAGCGTTGTGGGGGTAAGTAGTAGATCCCATCCATCTTCCCACCATCTTGCAGTGCCTCTTCGAGTTTCAGCCATAGCGGCTTGCGCTTGCAGGACTTCTAAGCCAGTAGTTTTAGAACCGTACTCAGCCATGGCCCAAGTCGCCAGTTCTACGTCGTCTTTGGTTACCTCTCGCCCCAGCAAGTGCTCTAATGAACGGAGTGTAAGATTAGCGCCAGCCATCCAAACTGCACTGAAACGAGCCCCGATTGATTGGTCATCAAGCGTTTTAGGGTGAGATTCTTCCACGATATGGCCAAGGCCTTCTAGGATTTTTGCAGTGTCATATGCGGACTGTCGGCACTCTGGGTTGATTTCTAGCTCTTCTCTGGGCGATTCAGCCCATATTCCAATTCGGAGTTTGCCAGGATCCTTTCCTAGTGCATTAATGTAAGGTCGCCCGACATCAGGTGCCACTACGCCATCACCGAGCGTCGGGATTGCAGAGGCATCTAGGATTGCGGCTGAATCTCGAACGGTACGAGAGACTACGTGTTGAATCGAAAGCCCCCACTCATCTTGGAAGGGGCCCATTGGGACCCTTCCCCTACTCGGCTTTAAGCCCACAAGCCCACACATAGCTGCTGGAATACGTATAGATCCTCCACCATCGCTCGCATTTGCAGAAGGTACCATGCCAGATGCTACGGCCGCTGCAGCTCCTCCGCTTGAACCTCCGGTTCCGTAGTCTGTATTCCAGGGGTTGCGGCAAGGCCCATAGGACTCGGGCTCTGTCGTCCCGACAAGCCCGAATTCTGGAGTATTTGTCCTACCAATAACAATAAATCCAGCCTCGCGATANCTTCTAGNAAGGTCGGATTCGGTAGGGGAGATGTAGTCGATTTCCTTAAGCGCCTTGTTACCTAGGTGCATTGGTTCATCGGCGCTGGAAGTGCGAAGATCTTTTAGAAGAAACGGCACTCCTTTAAATGGACCATCTGGGATTTCTCCTGCAGCATCTTTCAACGCTCTCTCAAATCTTCTAGTTACAACAGCATTCAACTCCCCATCAAGGGCTACTATCCTGTCGATCGAAGCTTGGATAGCTTCAGCAGGGGATATTTCCTTGTTGCGTATCTTTGAAGCCAGTTCAATGGTGTCTAACTTACTTAATTCATGATCATTTGTTCCCATGAGAGGGAACTTAGCCGAAGTGCTGATTTTCCGCTATCTACNCTANGNATTCTTTATGGTTTCCANCCTGNGAACGTATCGATCATNAGTTCTACGTCAGNTCCNAAAGGGTAGAGGATAGGTGTGGTGCATCCTGTGTCAATNTATTCCTTCACCTTTTCTTTTGCCTCTTCTGGNGTTCCGGAAGCGGTGCATCTTTGAACAACGTCATCAGGAACTAGTTTTGATGCAGCAACAACTTCTTCGTGAGTTGCAGGCCACGTTAGTACCTGATGGATTTCATTAAGTANCTCATCAGTCACGCCACTAGCNGCCATAATATGAGGTTGCTGNCCGAGGTACTGTGTGAGAAGAAGTCGCGCTCCATCTAAAGCAGCTTGACGGTCTTCATCNANAGAGCACACAATTAATTGAGGNCTATCTATTTCATCAAAGTCCCGCCCANCAGATTCAGCGCCAATTTGGAGGGCGTCCATGGCACGAAGGTTATAAGCNGGTTCAACCATATAGTTAAGGACCACCCCGTCAGCGATTTTCCCTGTCAATTCCATCATTTTCATGCCTGTTGCCCCAATGTAAATAGGAACGTCTTTTGCCCGTCGTTCTTGATGAACATAGTCAAGTTCGACTCCTTCTAGCTGCACAAAATCACCCTTATATGTAACTGGCCCATCACATTGTAAAAGTGCGCGAACAGACTCCACTACTTCTCGCATTACCCTCAATGGTCGTTTCCGTTCGATGCCTACCTTTGCGGCAAGTGGATCCCACCAAGCTCCAATACCTAGAATGATGCGACCTGGAGCTAGGTCATCAAGAGTGGAGAATGTCGATGCTATTCGAGCTGGGTTTCTGGTCCAGCAATCTATGACTCCGCTTCCTATTCTGATTTTTTCAGTGCTTGCTGCAAAAGCCGCCATAGGAACGCAACATTCACGGACAAGTCTCGAGTCTGCTTGCCAGACAGCATCGAAGTTCTGTTCTTCGGCGTACTTCGCGTATTTCATNGCATCTTGGATTGTGTGGGCATCTTGGAGGTATATGGCTACTGGTTGTGTCATGGTAAATCATCAATTCTCTTGAATAATTTCGTCGCAACTTCTGCTGCTTTGGATCTGACCTCATCTGCGTCAACTGTCATCACAATTCCATCTTTCATTACTTGTTTCCCTGCGATAACGATGTCTCTTGGCTTAACACCTGGTGTGAATGCTAAATGCCAAGGGTTTACATTGGGGTAAGACCAAGTTACTACGTCTTGAAGGCAATCTGGGTAGAGGCTCTTATTTACTTCTAGCATCTTCCACACGGTCAGAGGCGATTCGGCGATGTCGTTCTCTCGTAGGCGGGCATAGCCGAGTCGGAACTCGTCAAACATGTCAGCGCCTATCCCGTCAGTTCCTAAGCCAACAGGGTTTACGAATCGTTTGGGTGCTGCATAACCCACAGAGTTATTCATGTTTGAACGCGGATTGTGAATGATTGTTCCTCGGATGCCGTGGTCATCTTCTAGGTGGACTCCATGGGCGAGGATCCAATTATCTTCAGAAAGCCTACTCAGTCGGCTAGGAGCGGCCATATCTACTTTCCCTTCGGCTACATGGGTATGGATGCCTACACTAAATTCTCTTGCTAATGAAGTTGCATTCTCAAGAGTCTCATCAGAACAAGTAAAAGACGCATGAAGACCTACCATTCCGTTACCGCCGCCGCTTAGGAACCGCCGATTTTCTTCAAGTCCTCTTCGTGCTCCTTCTGTCATAGAATTCGGGGGGAAATTTGATGCTGGATGGCGGTCAGTTACCCCATAGCAGGTATTAACTCTCACCCCGACCTCTGAACATGCATCGGCAATGACTGAAAGCGACCCTTCGATAGCATTTGGGGATTCATGATGGTCAATTATGCATGTAGTTCCAGTTTCAAGAGCTTCTAAAGCTCCTAATTTTGCTGACCAGAAGATTGTTTCTAAGTCGAGAGCCTGATCAAGTTTCCACCAAACTGTTTCAAGAATATTTGAGAACGAAAGGGGAGGGGTAGCTGGTCCGGGCATTCCTCGAGCTAAAGATGAGTAAAGGTGGTGGTGTGCACAAACCATGCCGTGGGTCTGGTTTATAGCTAAATCCACGCATTAGACCTTTCACGATTGGATACGTTCTTGATTGGGAGCTCAGTACGCCATTCCCCATCAAAAGAAAAGAATGCCGCAGCAACCGCACCCGCAGTAGGAACGAGTCCAATCTCGCCTACTCCTTTAATTCCGTATGGTGAATTGGGCTCAGGAGATTCCACAAGAATGACNTCAACAGGCGGCATGTCTTTGGGGCGGATNACTCCTANACTTTTCAGGGTGGTNTTTTTGGGCCGCCCGNTTTCATCACATGGAAANCCTTCAGAGAGTGCGTAACCTAATCCCATATGAACTGCCCCCTCGATTTGTCCTTCGCACAGAAGNGGNTTCACAGCTCTTCCTACATCATGAGCAGCGACAACCTTCTCGATATTTCCTGTTTNGGAATCCAAGATNACTACTTGGGCNGCGTANCCGAATGTGGAATGGATAATNGGATTTTCCANATTNTCAGATAATGCATTCGTCCAATCAATTCGGTATTCACCNTCGNAGTCTTGACCAACTTCCCTTCCTCCCTCAATCGCTTTTTTGCAGGCGTCACGAACNGCTCCNGCGCCCATTAGGGTTCCTCGACTTCCAGTTGTTTGTCCAGCTCCTAGCTCGCGCGTNGTGTCAACTATTACGTCGATTATTGATGCTGAGATTCCAAGTTCTTCTATGGCAACTTGCGCTGCAACAGTATGGACGCCTTGACCCATTTCGGTCCAGCAGTGGCGAACTTGTACACGCCCATCTTCGCAGAAACGGATGACAGCTTTAGCAACTTCTTTGAACCCATTGCCCAATCCTGAATTCTTCAGACCAAGCCCAATTCCAACTGATTTCCCATCAGATATGGCCTTATCGTATGCACCCTTTACTGCGTCTAGGCATGCTTGGGCCCCCAAAGAACCTTCATCCATAATTTGTCCCGGCCCCCATATTGACCCAGCAGTGATTACGTTTCTATTTCTGATCTCCCATCCTGAAATGCCGACGAGGTCAGCTAGCCTGTCCATAACGCCTTCCATTGCGAATTGAGCTTGATTGGCGCCGAATCCTCTGAATGCTCCGCAAACCGAGTTGTTTGTTCTCACAGCGATTGCTTCAACTGCAATGTTGGGAACAACGTACGGCCCACTTGCATGTCCTGCAGCGCGCTCTAAAACTTTCATCCCCACTGACGCATAAGGGCCTGAATCGCCAATCATGTAAACGGACAGTGCTTGTAGCTCTCCGTTCTCGTTGCACCCAGCCTTGTACTCAAGTTTAATGGGATGTCGTTTGCTGTGAATCAGTAGAGATTCTTCGCGAGAGAGGGTTGTCTTCACAGGTTTTTGTAATAGCCAAGCTGCGAGGGCTGTTTGTGCCTGATTAGACATGTCCTCCTTCCCCCCGAAGGCTCCTCCGTTAGAGACCAGTTCTACTATGACTTCTGACGGGTCGATTCCTAGGACGCGTGCTATATCATTCCTATCGTCCCAGATGCCTTGGCCGCCGCTGTACACGTAAAGCTTTCCTTCTGCATCNAGAGTCGCCAGAGTTGATTCTGGTTCAACGAAAGCATGGTCAACTCTTTGTGTTTGAAATGTTTCTGATACCACATGTGTGCACTCACCGAATGAAGAATCTGGATCTCCGCGTTTGTAGGTTGATGTGGAGAGGACATTTCCTTCTAATCCCCATACCGCATCCTCATCACTATCTAGTGCCTTGATGGGATCTGAGATTATTGGCAACTCTTTATAGGTAATTTGGATTAATTCTGCCGCTTCTCTAGCTATGGTCCTATCTTCTGCNACNACAAGGGCNAGGACATCTCCNAGATAGCTAGTTCGTCCTCCGATCGGTATGAANACAGGCCAGTCTTTATGTATCAANCCNACACGNAGCTCTCCGTCAATNTCNGCTGCAGTGAATACACGAACGACGCCGCTNAGGGCTTCTGCGGCTGACGTATCAATCGATATAATTTCGGCTCTAGCATNATCAGAAAGTTTAAATGCTCCGTGAAGAAGGCCGTCGGGCTGCATGTCATCGATAAAAGGTCTTCTGCCAGTAGCGAGGTCTTCGGCCTCGTACTTTAACCCACTTGACCCAATTCCCTCAAGAGGGGTAACTGAAGGGACCGTATCCTTCGCCAGCGCTTCCATTGCATCCAAGATTTTGATGTATCCGGTGCAGCGACAAAGATGAGCACCAAGGTGACGAGCAGCATATTCGCGTTCGAGCTTGTCGCCCTTTTTATCTATCAAAACTTTAGTTCTAATCATGATTCCAGGGGTGCAGAACCCGCACTGCAGAGCTCCGCAAGCAGCGAACGCAGTACCCATTTTGTTCAATTCCTCCGGGTCGATGCCTTCGAGAGTTTGAATTTTTGCATTTTCTGCTCGCTCTACGGAAAGTTGACAAGATATCCGGGCTTTATCGTTCATTATCACTGTGCAACATCCACATTGTCCGCTGGGAGCGCATCCATCTTTAGGAGAAATAATTCCGAGTTCATCTCTTAAAGCTGCAAGCAAGTGAGGATGGTTCCCGTTTACGGTAACTTTTGTTCCGTTTAACTCAAAGGAAGTCATGAGTTCCCCCCTCCTTCTGCAGGCGTAATTGTACCCCTTTGATCGGTAATGGGGCTGTATATCTCTGGTCTTCTGTATCTATTAAAGTCAAACACTGTGTTTTTATAGTTATTGCATAGGTCCAAATCAATATCTGCTATGACTAGTTCATCGCCTGTGCTAGTAGCGGAGGAGACAATTTCTCCAGTCGGAGCAATAATGCAACTTTCTGCTAAAGAATCGACTCCTTCCTCTACCCCTCCTTTTGCTACGCCAACCACAAAGCAGCCGTTTTGGTAAGCTCCGGCTTGCATNACGAGATGATTGTGGAAACTTGCTAGTNCATTCTGCGAAGGGTCNGGAGCGTAATGAATAGGAGTGTTNTACCCAATTAAGATGAGTTCCGCACCGCCTAGAGCAAGACAGCGGTAAGTTTCTGGCCATCGACGGTCGTTGCATATTGCCATTCCGACTACTCCATCGAAAGCATTCCATGTTGGAAAGTCAGAGCCTCCCTCAAAATACCTTCTTTCAAGGTGCTGAAATTCCCTCCACGGTTCGTATTCTTCATGTCCAGGAAGGTGAACTTTTCGGTATTTCCCCACAATACTTCCATCTCGTTCAACGAGAATCTGGGTGTTGTACCTGTGCCCATCAGGAGTGAGCTCTGCGTAGCCGAGGCAGAATCCGATACCAAAGCTCATTGCAGAATCAAATAATTTTTGTGTTTCAGGGCTAGGCATTTCTGTTTCGAAAAAACTGTCTATCGTTGAATCCTCTTCCAAATACCATCTAGGGAAAAAGGTCGTTAATGCCAACTCAGGATAAACGATAAGATCNACCTCAGATCGATGGGCCTCTTCAAGAAGGGCAATAAGCCGATCTATAACATTTTCTCGGGACTCATCTCTCGAAATAGGGCCTAGCTGTCCTGCCCCAATTCGAAGTGGACGACCAATCATCGGCACTCCTCTGCAGCATCAACCATCAAATGTAAAAGAACATTTGCTCCGGCTGAAACCTCTTCTANGGAAGTAAATTCNGCAGGGTTGTGTGATAGTCCTTCTTTACTTGGAACAAAGATCATAGCTGCAGGGCAAACTCTGGATAGCATNTGGGCATCATGGCCTGCTCCAGATGTCATTCGCTTAGTCGAATATCCCAAATTCTGGGCAGTCGCGAATACTTGATCGACTAGTTGTTGGTTGAACTCAACCGGTTCAAATCTTGCTAGAGATTTTTGAGATATTTCTACTCCTTCTTGAGATGCAATGTCTTCGCAGAAAATCGCTAGACGATTTTCTGCTTCCCGAAGCATAAGTTCTGATGTATTNCGGAGGTCTACAGTCATTGATGCTTTTGAGGAAACAACGTTAACTAAGTTCGGGACCAGATCGATTTTTCCGACCGTCCCCACCTGTGTTCCACCCATCTCATTGGAAATCTCACGAACAAACGTTGAGATCCTAGCTGCAACATATCCAGCATCTCGACGCATNTCCATCGGGGTAGTCCCAGCATGGTTTGATTGACCTTGGATCGTNAGTTCTGTCCAGCTAATTCCCTGNACATTTTCCACGGCGCCGATATCNATTNCTTCACTTTCAAGAATNGGGCCTTGTTCAATGTGAAGCTCTAGAAATATCTTCGGGGTGGTACCAGGGCATGGTGCCACCCCTCTATAGCCGATATCTTCGAGCTCAGAACCAAGTCTTTTGCCATCGACAGANATAGTACTTAAAGCTGTTTCAAGGTCTAATCCACCTACATAGACGAGGCTTCCCAACATGTCTGGAGCAAATCTAGAGCCCTCCTCTCCTGTAAAAAAACTTACAGCTATGGGATGCTTTGTAGATATATCTTGTTCCTTGATTATTTGGATGACTTCCAATCCAGCAAGAACGCCTAAATTGCCGTCGAATCTTCCTCCAGATCTGACTGTATCTATATGGCTGCCGGTCATCACAGGTGGAAGTGACCGTTCAGTCTTTTGACCGCACCAGAGCCCAACGACGTTACCAATTGCATCTATAGAAACTTCCATTTCAAGCTGCTTCATCCAAGAAATAACTAAATCTCTAGCAAGTCCATCTTCTTTTGTCAGCGCAAGGCGGCTATTTCCTAGCGTGCCTGCTATAGCGCCAATCTGTGCTAGTTCATCTAGCCTGTCCCAAAGCCGGTTCTCGTTTATACGTAATTGCCCCACCACAAAAGTCTACATTTTGCTTAAGGAGTTCCCTTGCATTTGAGATGTTGAAGAGAAGGTTATTCTAAGGCTATATCTTCTGGCC
>PAEG01000103.1 GCA_002703045.1 Acidimicrobiaceae bacterium | reverse complement strand
GACACGTCAGAAATCTACTTTGATGATATCTATTACTACATCAAGCCTAGTGAAAGCGTAGTAGACGAATGGGAAGATGTTCCTGAGGCGATCAAGGACACCTATGAGAAACTAGGGATACCAGAGGCAGAAAGAAAGTATCTAGCCGGCGTTACCGCCCAGTACGAATCCGAAGTTGTTTACCACAAAAATCGTGAAGATTTAGAAGCTCAAGGTGTGATCTTCTGCGATATGGATACAGCTTTACGCGAACACCCTGAGATCGTCCGAGCATATTTCGGAAAAGTTATCCCACCAAATGACAATAAATTCTCGGCTCTCAATTCAGCAGTATGGTCTGGCGGGTCATTTATCTATGTTCCAGAGGGTGTAGAAGTGGAAATGCCGCTACAGGCGTATTTCCGAATAAACGCAGAGAATATGGGGCAGTTCGAGCGAACCCTTATTATCGCCGATAAAGGATCGAAGGTTCATTACATTGAAGGGTGCTCTGCGCCAGTTTACAGCACCGACTCCTTGCACTCTGCTGTGGTTGAGATTGTTGTGAAAGAATCNGCAAGAGTTACATATACAACCATCCAGAANTGGTCTAANAATGTATTCAACCTTGTGACGAAGCGTGCTCGCGTGGAAGCTGAAGGCCACATGGAATGGATTGACGGCAACATCGGGAGTCGTCTGACAATGAAATACCCTGCTGTTGTGATGGTAGGGCCTAAAGCCTCAGGTGAAGTTTTATCTGTAGCCTATGCCGGTGCCGGCCAGCATCAAGATGCTGGAGCAAAAATGACTCATGCGGCGCCAGAAACTACTTCTAAAGTTGTTTCAAAATCTATTTCAAAGNATGGTGGGCGATCNAGTTACCGAGGACTTGTGAGAGTCGAAGAAGGAGCTTATGGATGTAAAAGCCATGTCCAATGTGATGCTCTTATTCTTGATGGAGATTCAATAAGTGATACCTATCCGTATATGGAGATAGGTTCTGAAGATGCTGTGATTGGGCATGAGGCAACTGTTTCAAAAGTTGCTGATGAACAGCTTTTCTACCTAACTAGTCGCGGCCTAACNGAAGAGCAGGCAACNGGCATGATCGTNAATGGATTTATCGAGCCAGTAACTCGGACGCTTCCTATGGAATACGCGGTCGAATGGAGTCGACTGATTGAACTTCAAATGGAAGGTTCAGTGGGGTAGAGCCCTTACCTAAGCTTTATCCTACAAACTCCACGAAAGCTCCAAAGCGTCGATAAGGCCATCATTATCGACAGTATCGACTAAGTACCTTGCTTCGTCAATCACCTCTTGTTCAGCATTNCCCATNGCCACACCATGACCCACNACCCGAAGTGCATCAAGGTCATTATGGCCATCACCGACCATCATTACATCCGAAAGGTCAATGTCTAGCATTGAAGATATTTCTGTCACTGCTTTCCCTTTCGTAACGCCTAACTGGGTTATAGAAACAAAGCANACTCCCGGCATAGCTGGAGAGGTAGCTGACCGGAGCGTACCTGTTCCATCTAAGGCATCTTTGACATCAGGAAGAGATGTTTCTGAGACAACAAACTGAAGACGCACGATATCCCCTTCAACGTCAGTTGGCCCCCCAACTTGCAGATCGATTCCGAGCATCTCAGCATGAAGTCTTGTGAAATCGCTATGACGAAAAGCGCGATAGTCGCTCTTCCAATAGAGTTCAAGTGCCCAATCGCGCTCTANCGCTACNCCTATACATGTTTCAAGGACATCGCTGGGGACAGGATACTCTCGAGTTGGCTGATGCCCAGTGTTCACTAATGCTGCTCCTGCATGGAAAATATGCCACCCATTTGAGTTCAAANTCTTTGCATACCCGTAAGTAGGNCCCATGGCTCCTCGAGCTGTTGACAAAATAAGATTTTGNCCTCTTGAGATAGACTNATCAATCGCAGCNAAGACCTTATCGGTCGGTGACCCTGAAGACCCGACCAGAGTACCATCTACATCTATACAAACTATGGGCAGCACATTCCTAGAATAGCAAGAGTAGCAGTGGCCTTTAGAGTATTTGAATTTGATCCCAAAATCGCCAATATGAGAAGGCTGTTTCCTGCTACGCCGATAGTATAAAAACGTCATGATCGATCACCCTCAGCACGAAACATGACTCCGAAGGAACCACTGTGTACACCCCAGAATTAGTCCAAGAGCTTGAAGGTCATNGATGGCTNATGGACCTCCGAAGANAAGCAGCTGTCAATGCAACAGAATTTAACTACCCNTCTCATGAAGANGAAGAATGGCGATACAGCCCCATAGAGGAACTAGAACTAGATCTCTTCACNCCGGCANTGGCTAAACCNCAATCTGGAACAGAAATANACCAGAGNCAANACGAAAATTTTCATAACGTTCTGACTGTTGANGGCTTTCTACTATCCCACGATGAAGTATCCACTTGCGANGTNCACTCTGCTTCAGGCCAGAAAGATCCAATAGATTTTGCGCCGCCGATAGACATGCTGGGTTCCATGAACCTAGCATTTTCTCCTGANCCAGTTTTTATTCGCGTGCCTCGAGGTTCGAATGTAGAAAAACCTTTGGTGATCCATCATCAATGGAATCAAGATGGCGCCGCTTGTTTTCCATTAGTTCATGTCGAAGTTGAAGAAAATGCTGAAATCGAGATAGTTGAGATTTTCCATAACGCTGAAGTTTCTTCTCTAGTTGTTCCCGAAACTAAAATAACTGTTGGCAANGGTTCAAACGTCAACTATCAGCAAGTCCAAAATTTGAATCAGAANGTATGGCAGCTAGGAACATTGGATGTATCTGTAGGNCAGCAAGCAACTTTCCAAGGTGCAATAGCCGCAATAGGAGGTGCATATGCCCGTTTAAAAACCTCTTGCTCACTTAANGGGCGTGGAGCCTCTGGAAAGATTTCAGCTATATATCATGGTGACAGTAATCAAATTTTAGACTTTCGAACCCATCAAAGGCATATAGCTCGAGATACATACAGCGAACTTCTGTTTAAAGGAGTCCTAGACGATCAGTCGAATTCTATCTACACCGGTTTAATTCAAGTAGCTAATGAAGCATCAGGGACAAATGCATTCCAGACAAATCGGACTCTTAAGCTTTGCGATCAAGCTTGGGCAGAATCAGTTCCAAATCTTGAAATTGAAAATAATGATGTGAAATGCAGCCATGCCTCTACCGTGAGCCCAGTCGATGAAAACCAGCGGTTCTACCTAGAAAGTAGAGGAGTCCCTACCTTTGAAGCTGAGAAGCTCATTGTCCATGGCTTCCTTCAAGAAGTAGTATCCTCACTTCCAGTTGAAGCTATCAACATATGGATAGCTGAACTATTTAACCATAANCTAAGCGCAAGGGTGGCTCACAGTGGATAAGGCACAAGAGCAACCTCCACAGNGAAAAGTTCGTGTTCTCGANNTAGATGACGTACCAGATGGAGAAGCCCGACGAGTNGANGTTGAAGGTCACAAAATTGCTTTGGTTCGAATCGGAGAGGATCTGTTCGCAATAGGAGATATGTGCAGTCATGCAAACTACTCACTCTCCGAAGGGCCGGTAGATCCGGAAGAAGTTACCATAGAGTGCTGGAAACATGGAGCGCAGTTCTCACTTTGTGATGGCATTCCTATGTCCTTACCTGCGACACAACCGGTTCCTGTATTCAAAGTAGAAAGCAACGAAAATAGCATCTACATACACATACCCGAAGGTTCGGAATAATGGCTGATCTCGTAATAAAAAACCTGCATGCTCGAACTCAGTCAGCTGAAATTCTTACCGGTGTAAACCTAACCGTTCGCTCTGGAGAAGTCCACGCTCTAATGGGGCCAAATGGGTCAGGTAAATCTACCCTCTCTCATGTTCTGATGGGGAGGCCTGGATACACCGTTACCCAAGGAGAAATAACCTTGGATGGGGAAAATCTCGTGGGGCTAGAGACTTGGGAACGCGCAAAGCTTGGATTGTTTCTCGTCCTCCAATACCCAGTTGAAATCGAAGGCGTCTCCGCTACCAATATCATAGAAGCATCGCAACTTTCACAGAGCGACGACTTCGATGAAGTATTGAGACATGCGAGTCAAGAAGCGGAAAACCTCGGTATTCCCCTTGATCACCTTGACAGAGGCGTTAATCTCGACATNTCTGGTGGTGAAAAAAAGCGTCTCGAAACTCTCCAATTAGTTACATTAAAACCCTCCATAGCAGTTCTCGATGAACTTGATTCTGGCTTAGACGTAGATGGGTTGAGGGTCGTAAGCAATCGGGTAGAACGCCTTACAGAAGAAGATGGGTTAGGGGTATTGGTAATAACTCACTACAGCCGGCTCCTTGAAGAATTAAAGCCTGATTATGTTCATGTATTCGTTGAAGGAAAAATTGTTGCTTCAGGAGATNCGTCATTAGCAGACGAGTTAGAAAGCGATGGGTATGAAAAATGGACTCCGTCGACAGAAACCTCGGTAACTCTCGGGGGGCTCAGTTAGATGTCGCAAGTGGACAGAAAAAAAGTCTTCACTCATGAAGACATTAAATCTATGTCTGGGCGCATACCCAAATGGGAAGCCACACAGGATGGGCTTAAGAGAACTTTCGAATTCGTTAACTTCGAAGAAGCGTTCAACTTTATGACTAAGGTTGCAGCGATTGCAGAAGAACTCGACCACCACCCTGACTGGTCGAATAGCTGGAACAAGGTAGATATCGCCGTTGTCAACCATCAAGCTGGTGGCGTTACCGANATAGACTTTGTACTATGTGAGAAGATTGACGAANTANTTGGAGCATAATGGGCGAGAACNATACGAAAGTTGCACTTGTCACTGGTGCCGCATCCGGCATAGGCGCTTCGCTAGTTAGAAAACTGCGATCAGNGAACATCGAAGTNCTAGGTGTTGATCTAGATTCATCCGGGCTCGAATCAATTCGAGTTGANACTGGCTGCTCAATCNTCGCAACTGATATCTCTAAAAACGCAAACAATATTAAAGTAGCGAATCAGGCTGTTAATCAATTCGGCAGACTTGACTATGCATTCCTTAACGCAGGCATTCTCGGCAGAAAAATAGAAGAACAAATAAACCCCTACACTTCTTCTGACCTTGATCCAGAACATTACACAACAGTCCGCGCCGTAAATTTTGATTCTGTAGTCTTCGGGACNCTTGCTGTCGCCCCAGTAATACAGGAGAGTGGAGGGGGATCTATTGTCGCTACAGCCTCCATAGCCGGAATAGTCGCATGGAACAGAGACCCCTTCTACACCGCAACGAAACACGCTGTCGTAGGATGGGTTCGTGGAGTTGCACCCGGCCTTCTCATTCAAGGCATCTCAATAAATGCAATATGCCCCGGTGGAGTTGCAACCCCGCTCGTAGGTGTTGACCGACTCGCATCAGCAGACTCCAATCTTCTAGACCCGGAACAAGTTAGTCAGGCTATGTATGAGACTTCGATAGGGGACGAAACCGGCCAAGCGTACACAGTTAAAGCTGGTGACTCACCTATCCGCCAGAAGTTTACATTCACCTCCATAGAAGGGTTCCCTTCATGATTATCACGACAAGCAAGCAATGAAATTCGCAAGAGAAACAGCAATCGTCGGCATAGGAGCGACTGAATTTTCTAAAAACTCCGGCCGGACACCAATGCAACTAGCTACAGAATGCAGCTTGATGGCATGCCAAGACGCTGGTCTAGATCCATCGCAGATCAATGGAATATCTGTTTTCAGCGCAGAGAAAAATACTGAAATCGAAGTTGCAAGAAATCTTGGTATTCCTGAACTCACGTTTTTCTCAATGATTCATCATGGAGGAGGTGCACCGGGAGGAGTCATTCAACAGGCCGCAATGGCCGTCCATTCAGGCGTTGCAGACTACGTCCTTGTTTATCGCGCATTTAATGAAAGATCGTGGCATCGCTTCGGTGGAGGAGTACAAGGAAGACATCAGAGTCCTGAAGCCTTTGATGTCAGCTTCAGTTGGAGTTCTCCATTCGGTTTACTTACCCCTGCATCGTGGGTAGCGATGTATGCCAGAAGATATATGCATCAATACGGGGCCACCAGCGAAGATTTTGGAACAATTGCTGTAACCGATAGAAAACATGCTGCGAACAATCCAGCTGCCTTTTTCTACCAGAAACCCATAACCATCGAAGACCACCAAAGCAGCCGCTTTATCGTAGAGCCTCTTCACCTACTTGATTGCTGCCAGGAAAGTGATGGCGGCCAAGCCCTTATAGTAACCACTCTTGAAAAAGCTAAGGACCTCAAGCAGAAGCCCGCGGTCATCGCTGCTGCAGCGCAAGGAGTAGCAAAAGATCAACACATGATGAAGTCATACTACCGCCAAGATATAGCTGGGATACCNGAAATGGGAGTAGTAGCCCGTCAACTATGGGAATCAACAGGGCTAGGACCACAAAACATACAGACAGCAGTTATTTATGACCATTTCACACCTCTAGCACTTCCCCAATTTGAAGAATTTGGCTTTTGTGAGCGGGGAGAAGCAAAGGACTTTATCAAAGATGGAAATATCGAAATTGGTGGCGGCCTACCGATTAATACAAACGGGGGCCAACTGGGAGAAGCATACATTCACGGGATGAATGGTGTCGCAGAAGCAGTCAGGCAGATCAGAGGTTCCTCAGTCAATCAGGTACCCGAAGTTGAGAATGTTCTCGTAACGGCGGGAACAGCCGTACCAACTAGTGGCCTCATACTCACACAACCCGAGTAAGCATTAGATTTGGAGACTTTGTCACCTCCGGCTATACAAAACAAATGGATGACCCACTAGCGAACCCAGCAACAACCCACACTATCAAATCGAATCAAAGCGCCGGAGCGCTCATTAATTTTGATGATGGTGACGATTTCGAGCGCGCACAACAGGGTCTTATCGCTACTCATGAAACAGGGCGCATTGAACTTGATGGAAGAGCTGTCTGGGATACAGCATCTCATGACTTCCTTCGAGAAGGAAAACCAGCACCTGAAACGGTTCACCCTGGACTATGGCGACAAGGGAAACTCAACGCCATACACGGACTTTTTGAAGTAGCAGAGGGAGTCTGGCAAGCAAGAGGTTACGACATATCAAACATCACTTTTCTCGAGACACCGAACGGCTGGTTAATTATCGACCCACTAACAACTAGCTCAACAGCAGAAGCCTGCCTCCAGCTAGCTAACCAAACACTAGGTGAACGTCCTGTACACACCGTTATCTATACCCACAGCCACCTTGACCACTTCGGAGGCATTCTTGGAGTCACTTCACAAGAAGAAGTTGAAGCAGGGAATGTTCGAATCATCGCCCCAGAGGGCTTTCTTGAAGAAGTAGTTCGAGAGAACATCATTGCCGGCCCAATGATGGCTCGCCGAGCCCACTACCAATTCGGACCGCTACTACCAGCTGGACCAACCGGTCAAGTTGACATCGGCCTTGGACAATCACTTCCCCTTGGAGCTTCCTATCTCATACCTCCGACTGAAACAGTTTATGAAACTGGAACAGAGCTAGATATAGACGGGTTGAAGGTAGTTTTTCAGAACACGCCGGACGCAGAAGCTCCTTCAGAAATGAATTTTTTCTTCCCAGATAAAAGATTGCTNTGCATGGCTGAGAACTGTACTCATACTATGCATAATCTCTATCCGATCCGAGGGGCNCAGACNCGAGACGCACTGGCGTGGAGTAAATACATTCACGAAGCGCTNCTNCTNTGGGGAGNGCAGACTGAAACAATGTTTGCAACTCACCANTGGCCACGATTCGGCAATCAAGAAGTNCGGGAGTTCCTGNGTCTACAAAGGGATGTCTACAGNTGGCANCATGACCAGACNATGAGNNTNGCNAACATGGGNTATGTNCCTACAGANATAGCTGAGATGCTCAAACTTCCTGAAGAATACCTAAATGAGTCCCATGTACAAGGGTATTACGGGACAGTTTCGCATAACACGAAAGCCGTTTACACCAAGTACCTAGGNTGGTANGACGGTAACCCGTCAAACCTCAATNCGCTGCCNCCAGTTGAAGCTGGGCAAAAGTATGTTGAATATATGGGTGGANCCGAAGAGCTCATTGGNAAAGCTACTAAAGCATTTGAAGAAGGTGANTANNGNTGGGTNGTTCAAGTNATGAACCATGCCGTCTTTGCNGACCCGACCAACACTAAGGTACGAAANCTTCAAGCCGATGCTTTTGAGCANTTGGGNTANCAATCTGANTCAGGTACCTGGAGAAACGCNTACCTNACAGCAGCGCGAGAACTCCGATATGGNTCGCTTCGAATACCNGCGTCAATGGGAAGNCAAATCGCTCATGCCATCACAATNGANCAACTNTTTGACATGATTGGTGTTCGGTTCAACCCTNAAAAATTTNATCANGGGCCAACTCGTATCAACTGGCATTTCACAGATNTAGAAGANGACCATGTNCTAGGTATTGAACGATCCACNGTCCACCACGACCCTAACACCAGTGACANCGAAGCNAATGCAGAGATCANCACGACAAGAAAGGTCATTGCNCTGATACTCGGCGATCAGANAACCTTAGAAGAGGTAATTGAATCCGGCGANCTCGTCATTCATAGCGGTGAGGNTGTTATCNAGACCTTTTTGNGTTCGCTTGAATCGTTTATAACTGCACCACTTATAGAGCCTAAATAACTTATCNAAGGNCAAGTAGCAGCTAGTNCNCTACAGAGAATCGTCTATGTTCTGGATTTCATTAATGGATTGGGTCAAAGTGTTCCACGCAAGGGTCGCGCACTTTATTCTGACTGGATATTTAACTACACCCTGAAGCGCTTCAAGGTCACCAAGATCAACGCTTGATGACGTGCCGTCAGTTTCTTCTCCAGACAGTTCACTTTCGTAGATGTCCATCATCTCTTTGAAAGCATGAATTATTTCCTCAGCTTCGCTGATACTTTTCCCCTTAATGATCTCAGTCATCATTGACGCTGATGCTTGACTGATTGAACAACCCTGACCACCAATCTTTACATCCTCAATTTTCTGATCAATTAACGAAACGAAAACAATTACCTCATCGCCACAAAGAGGATTGAACCCTTCACAGCGATGCGCAGGCGGTTCAAGTTCCCCTTGGTTTCTTGGGGAGCGGTAATGATCAAGGATTATTTCCTTATATAGATCATCGAGTGAAGCCATAACTACAGTTTAATTAGGGGATAAACAGATCACGTACTTTATGCAGCCCGAAAACCAAAGCATCGATATCAGAACGGTCGTTATAAAGGTACATAGACACGCGAGATGTAGCTCCAACATTAAGAACTTGCATTAACGGTTTCGCGCAATGGTGGCCGGCTCGTATGCAGATATTGTCTTCATCTAATACTTGCGAAATGTCATGAGGGTGAGCGCCATCGAAGGTAAAAGAGATAACCCCGCCCCGTTCTGAGGAATCTTTAGGCCCAAAGATTGATATGGTTTCTCCGAATTCTGAAATTAAACGTTCAAGCGTATAATCGGTTAAATCGATTTCATGATTTCTGATTTCTTCCATACCAATACCAGTTAAATAATCGATCGCCGCACCTAATCCTGCAGCCTCAGCAACCATAGGTGTGCCAGCTTCAAACTTCCAGGGTAATTCGTTGGTTGAAAATCCTTCTTTGGTGACATTCAAAATCATTTCCCCACCACCAAGGAATGGTGGCATTAAATCAAGCAAGTTTTCCTTGCCCCACAGAACTCCTATTCCCATTGGTCCAAGTAATTTATGGCCGGTAAAGGTTAGAAAATCAATTCCCATATCTTGAACATCTGTCTTGGTGTGTGGGGTATATTGACTGGCATCAGCGTGGACCGTTAAACCCATCTCTTGCGCTCTACTAGTTAGCTCTTTCACAGGGGTGAAAGTTCCGAGAACATTAGACATCGCAGCAAAGCTAAGAAGCTTCGCTCCATTAATTAACTGATCAAAATCTGACAGATCAAGGTGTCCATTAGCATCGATTTTTATCCATCTGATTTCGAAGTTCTTCTCAGATGCGAGCATTTGCCATGGGACAATATTTGCATGATGCTCTAGCTCCGTCAGGACAATAGCGTCGCCACCATTGAGGTTAGCGCGACCCCAAGTATTAGAGATGAGGTTCATGGCTTCCGTTGCATTCTTTGTGAATACGACCTCTTGCCTTGAATTAGCGTTGATAAAGGAGCTTACTTTATCTCGAGCACCTTCAAGAATAGCAGTTGCTTCATTCGCAAGTTGATATGAGCCTCTATGGACGTTTGCATTAAACTGTCGGTAGTAGTCTTCCATCGCGCCCATCACAGTAACTGGCTTCTGAGAGGTGTTTGCAGAGTCAAGATAGATAAGTGGCTTTCCATTAATATGCCTCTGAAGCACGGGGAAGTCCTTCTTTATTTCCGTGACGTCAATGGTCATAACCACTCCTCGTAACCTTCGGCATCGAGTTGCTCAACTAACTCAAAACCACCGCTCTTGACAATCTTGCCATCAATTAAAACATGTACATGATGGGGCTGTAAGTGATCCAAAAGTCTTTGATAGTGCGTTATGGTTAGAACAGAGATGCTCGGGTTCTCGTCCATGATTTCTTTAATTCCGGTGGCAACAATTTGAAGAGCATCAATATCAAGCCCAGAATCAGTTTCGTCGAGGACGGCAAATTCAGGTTCAAGTAAAGCCATTTGCAGGATTTCATTTCGCTTCTTCTCACCTCCAGAAAATCCTTCGTTTAGGTACCGGTCAGCAAACTCAGGATCAATATCCAGCCGTTTCATCCAAACAAGCATTTGTTTTCGGAGGCTAAGAACAGACATCTCCTTTCCAGTTCTGGCTTCAACTGTTTGTCTTAGAAAGTTGAGGACGCTGACGCCTGGAAACTCTTGTGGGTATTGGAACGCAAGGAACATTCCCGCCTTTCCGCGATTGTCGGCGCTCCACTCGGTAACATTTTCACCCTTAAATAGAATCTCCCCTGACTCTACTATGTACTCTGGAGAGCCTAATAAGGCCGAAGCTAGGGTAGATTTTCCGCAGCCATTCGGACCCATCAAAGCATGGATCTCTCCCTCAGCAATCGAGAGATTCACTCCATTTAGTATCCCGCTTCCATCCTCTGCTTTAACATGAAGATCTTGGATTTCGATTAACGATTTGGCCATCACTGAAGTGTATCCCTTTGGCTAATTAACCCTATTCCAAAAAGACTAATTATCTTGCTACCAGCCTCTATCAACCCATTCATCAAGATGAGGTCGCTCTGCGCCAATAGTGGTCTCATCTCCGTGACCTGGCAGGACAAGAGTGTCAGCGTTCAGTGTGAATAAACGGCGATCAATAGATTCAATTATCTTTGTGAAGTCGCCTCCTTCAAATTGCGTTGCTCCTGGACCGCCTGGAAATAAAGTATCGCCTGAAAAGATGATTGGACGATCTTGTATACGGAAACATATCGATCCAGGGGTGTGGCCGGGGGTCAAGATAGTGTGGAGCCTGAGTCGCCCTACTTCGATAACTGATTCATCTTCT
>PAEG01000102.1 GCA_002703045.1 Acidimicrobiaceae bacterium | reverse complement strand
CAATGCGCCGCTTGCCATGGTGCCGGAGGCGGAGGCGGCGTGGGATACCAGCTAAATGAAGGCGAGGTCATTAAGACCTTCCCAGATGTTGAAAGCCATATAGCTTGGGTAGTTAACGGATCGTCCTCAGCTGGAACTCCTTATGGTGACCCTGACCGTGAAGGCGGACAACGCATCTCTCAACAGCAAGGTGTTATGCCTGGATTCTCTTCATTGGGAGCTTTGCAGATATTAGAAGTTGTCTTGTACGAGAGAGTTACCCATGGTCTTCAGTCTCCTGAAAGTCTTGAAGCCTATGTAATGTGGGCAGAGTCGGGAAATTTACCTATGTGGGAGTCAGGCATATCGCCTCAGATGATTTCTGGCAGCTTCGCTGATTTCCTTGCGACAAATGCCGAAGCGCAAGAAGCTTACGAAGAAACAATAGAACAAGCCGCTGGCTGACTTTTCGTGCGATCATAGTAAGTGTGGTTGATCTAACAGAATCATCGCAATGGAAAGAGCTAGAAGAGCACTGTTCTTCAGTGCGTGGTCTTTCACTCAGAGAGTTGATTAATGACTCAAAGCGCGTGGAGTCTCTTTCGTTCGAACGAGATGATCTCTTCTTCGATTTCTCAAAGCAACATATAACAGATGAAACCCTCCAATTACTAACTGATCTGGCCAGCCACGCTGACCTTAAAGAAAAGATTACTGGGTTGTTTGAAGGAGAGATAGTTAACCAATCTGAAAAACGTCCAGCGCTCCATACAGCTCTCAGGATGTCACCAACAGCACAAGTTAATGTAAACGGCCACGATGTAATCCCGCTTATTCAAACCGCTCATGAAATGGCTTCAGACTTTGCTCTCAGAGTTCGGACTAAGCAGTGGTTAGGAGCAACTGGTCAACCAATATCTTCTGTCGTCAATATCGGCATTGGTGGCTCTCACCTTGGACCATACATGGCTTTTAAGGCGTTAAGACCATACTGTGAGANCAGTATCGACTGCCGTTTTATCTCTAATCTTGACCCATCGGATCTTGACACAAATCTTTCTGATTTAAACCCAGAAACAACCCTGTTCATTATAAATTCAAAATCATTTTCAACCTCTGAAACGCTCACGAATGCTGAATCAGCTATGGAATGGATAGAAAAAGCTCTTGGAACAGATNCGCAGATACTCAGAAAACATTTTGTTGCTGTAACTGCTAATAGTNNAAAAGCGGAGAGCTACGGATTTCCTTCAGATAATATTTTCCCAATCTGGGACTGGGTTGGGGGAAGATTCTCTATATCTTCAGCAACAAGTCTTGCCGTAATGATTGCTATCGGGCCNGATAATTTCAAGACGCTNCTTGACGGNTGCCGAAAGATGGATCAGCACTTTGAAACAGCGATATTGACAGAAAATATTCCGNTCTTGATGGGTTTAATAAGTATTTGGAANAGGAATTTTCTGGGANACCACAATCAGGCTGTCATNCCTTATGCGAATGATCTTGCATCCTTTCCTGCGTACTTAGAACAACTTGAGATGGAAAGCAATGGAAAGAATGTTGATAGCGAAGGAAACTTAATAGATTATGAAACTGGGCCAGCGATTCTAGGTGGAGTAGGAACTAATGCCCAGCATGCTATTTTTCAATTCCTTCATCAAGGGACAACTGTTATCCCTGTGGATTTTATAGCTTTTGCAAATCCATCTCCGACTAGAGGAGACATGGACAATGATGTTGTTTATCGCCAGCATGAAGCCCTCGTTGCGAATTGCTTCGCTCAAAGTCAGGCACTTGCTATTGGCGAACCGGAAATAAAAGGACCATCATCTTCAGTTGGAAATCGTCCAAGTTCAACGATTTTGGCTGATCGTTTAGATCCGTTTGCTTTAGGGCAACTTATCGCCTTGTATGAACATAAGGTTTTTACCATCGGTGCTCTTTTGCGGATNAATAGCTTCGATCAGTGGGGGGTNGAACTTGGAAAGTCNTTAGTTGACAATGTGGCTAGTGACCTTGCAGGAGTCCCNAGNAGCGTGGCGCATGACTCCTCTACTCNCTCTCTANTAACTCAATACCACATGAGAAAAGNCGTACCATAAACGTAATGAGTTAGGAGTTGCTATTTGCAATTTCCAAAGCAGCCTCGTGAGCTATTTCTATCGTTTGGTCGATCACTTCATCTGTATGGGCGAGACTAGGGAATAACGCCTCATAGGGTCCCGGAGCTAAAGCAACTCCACGTGACAACATAGAATGAAAGAACCGTTTATATTGTCCATTTTCCGCAGCATTTTGCGCCTCATCAAAGTTTGTTGGCGATTGCTGAGTGAAAAAGATACTAAAAAGGGAACCTACTTGCGGTAGGACAGCATCTATTCCAGCGTTAGCAAATGCTTCACCTAATCCNCTACTAAGTCGATTTGCAGTTATTTCCAGACGTTCGTAAGCACTATCGTNAAGCAGTCGAAATTGGGCGAGTCCTGCGGCTGTAGCAATTGGATTTCCCGATAGAGTTCCTGCCTGATAGACATCACCAAGAGGTGCTATGTTACTCATGACTTCTAATGAACCGCCGTATGCGCCCATTGGAAGCCCGCCGCCGATTACTTTACCGAAACACCACAGATCNGGTGTTACCCCATACCATTGGGAGGCNCCGCCCCTAGCAATTCGAAATCCGGTAATGACTTCATCGAAGATCAGAAGTACCCCATGCTTGTCGCACAGGCTNCGTAATTCTTGTAAAAAATTTTCATTCGATGGAACCACTCCCATATTGGCGGGTATTGGCTCAAGGATGAGCGCTGCAATAGATGAATCTAGTTCGGGAATTGTATTCCATGGCGCGACGATCGTATCTGCAACTGCGCTAGACGGGACACCCGATGAACCGGAGATTCCCTGGTTAGCTACTCCGCTGCCTCCTGCAGCAAGGAGACTATCTGCATGGCCGTGATAATGTCCAGAAAATTTCACGATCTTATCTCGGCCTGTAGCTCCCCGAGCAAGTCTGACAGCTGTCATCGTCGCTTCCGTACCGCTCGATACGAGTCGAACCGTATCTACCCCATCAACGCGGTTAGATATTTCCTCTGCCATTTCAATCTCTGCAAGAGTNGGGGCACCGTATGAGGTTCCATTACCAGATGCTTGTTGAATCGCATCGATAATTTGGGGCGGACAGTGGCCTGCGATAGCAGGGCCATAGCTCATGACGTAGTCTATGTAGCGATTTCCTTCACTATCCCAGACATACGGGCCCTCAGCGCGGTTGACAAAATAAGGAGTGCCCCCAACTGAGCGAAATGACCTAACTGGAGAATTCACCCCGCCAGGAATAACAAGTTTCGCCCGAGAAAAGAGTTCCTCGCTCACAGCGTTTCAGCTATTTCTCTAGTCAGATNTGTAAGAATNAAATCTGCTCCAGCACGTTTNATAGCTGTTAGCTGTTCTAGGGCTACAACGTCACCGTCTATAAGGTTCTGGCTGGCCGCAGCCTTGATCATCGCATATTCGCCAGAGACGTGGTAGGCAGCTATTGGTAGGTCCGTTATATTTCTTGCTTCGGCAATAATATCGAGATATGAAATTGCAGGTTTCACCATAANCATATCTGCACCCTCTTCTTCNTCAGCTCGTATTTCAGCTAATGCTTCCCGTCGGTTNCGCCAATCCTGCTGNTAAGTTTTTCGGTCCCCTCCATCTGCGATCGTGACATCAACTGCATCTCGGAATGGCCCATACAGTCCTGAGGCGTACTTAGCTGAATAGGCAAGGATCGCGACCTCTTNATNGTTGTCCTTATCTAGNGCTTCTCGTATAGCTCGAACNTGCCCATCCATCATCCCGCTTGGGGCGACAATGTCAGCACCCGCCCGAGCTTGGGCTTGAGCAACTCTTCCGTANATGTTAATCGTCTCATCATTGTCAACTGATCCNTCTTCNCGAACTACNCCACAGTGGCCATGATCTGTGTATTCATCGATACACAGATCAGCGATAAGTACCATGTCTTCACCAACTACGTCTCTACAGTCCTGTAGAGCAAGTTGCACAATACCATCAGGATTCCATGCTTCAGAACCCAGGGGATCCTTCTGTTCGGGAATACCAAAGAGAATAATTCCCGGAACACCAAGTGATTGAAGTTCCCTTACTTCCTTAACCAACGACTCACGTGTATGTTGTTGCACTCCAGTTAGCGAAGGGATGGAGACGGGATCATCGATACCTTCTCGGACAAAAAGGGGCGCGACAAGGTCATCTACACTAAGTCTAGTTTCAGCAACTAAACGTCGTAGGGACGGAGTTTTCCGTAACCGACGTAATCTTTTATTGGGGAAAGACACAGCTACAGTCTATAAGTGGGTGAGGGCTNTTCGGAGGGGTNAGGTGACCGAACTATCAGGAAATTGAATGAANTNGGNCNGCAGAGCTAGTTAGATTCGTAATATTCAANTANACCTGNAACTATCCCTTCTACTGAACTGGGAGAAGATTGGATGGTGTGCGTGAATCCGCAATCAAGAATTGTCTGACTTGTGACGGGGCCGATTGAAACAATAACTTCAGGCAAACATTCCTTTCCNAACATTTGAATAAAGTTCTGCGCCGTCGATGACGACATGAATACAATCGCATCGGCGGANGAAAGCAACTCTCGAGATCCGGCTTCAACTTCGGGAACGATTGTCTGATATACAGGAACATCNTCGACAACCCATCCCATTTTTCGTAACGANTNCGGGAGAATATTTCGNGCTTTTAATGCTCTCGGCAACAGAACATGTCCTTTGAATTCATTTGATGATTCTGGTTCTATTTCCTGAAATTTCTCCACAAGCCCTTCGGCAACAAAGTCCTCTGCGTACATTGCATATTCGAGACCGTGTTCTGTCATTGCATGAGCTGTTCCCGGCCCTATAGCGGCGAACTTAACATTACCGAAAAGTAAGGAGCTATTGCTTAACCCNCCGTCATCGGAGCTATGNTGGCGCATCCAATCAACTNTGTGCCTGATAAATCTCTCAACNCCATTAGCTGATGTAAAAATTACCCATTCATATTTCAAGCGTCCGTATCGTGAAAAATCATCAGAACCAATCGGTGTGGTCCCTTCTGTAAAAATCCTATTAATTGGTCTGAGATCTGGGGGGTCAGCTATTTCAATTGTCGGGACTGGAAGNGGTATTGCCCCATAAAGGAGAAGCTGGGTTTCTATTTGGTTTATTTGATGCTTTGCTCTCGTAAGTACAATTTTCTTTCCAGTTAGAGAGCTGTGTTTCCCGGGTGTCATCTTCTCCGATGCCCCTTCTGAAAACATTTCGCGTATATGTTCATTATGGTTGAAATAAGCGCCTAGCCCCTCTCTCTATTAGTGCATTAGCGGCAAATTCTCCTAAATCTATTGCATCATCTCCGGTTCTATCGTCAGTTAAAATTGTCTCTCCATCTTCATTAGCCACAAGTGATCGAAGACGTATTTGGCTATGTTCATGAATCGCGTAGCATGCAATTGGGCTTTTGCAATCAGCGCCTATTTGGGCGAGGAAGGATCTTTCAGCGTCAATTTCTGTTCGAGTAACAGGGTCCTGAATCTGCAGAAGAAATTCGATTGTTTTAAGGTCTTTTGTTCTAGCCTCAATTCCCAAAGCTCCCTGACCAACTTGAGGAAGCATGATTTCAGGCTCAAGAATTTCTATAGTTTTCGGCTGAAGCCCTAACCGTGCTAGCGCTACTGCAGAGATGATAATGGCATCAAAGTTTTCTGCCTTAGCTAATCTTGTTTCAATATTCCCTCGAAGTTCGTGAAATGTGAGGTCGGGNCGAAGAGCTGATAACTGGGCTTTTCTGCGNACAGAACCAGTAGCTACATTGCCCCCTATCGGCAACTCANCTAACGAAGACCCAACAAGTGCATCCCTAGGGTCTCCCCTTCTAGGAACTGCGATTAGCTGTAACCCGTCAGGTGTTATGGAAGGAAGGTCCTTTAGTGAATGTACAGCAAAATCTGCACGGTTATCTAGAACAGCGTTTTGTACCTCCTTCGCAAAAACACCTTTCCCTCCGATCTGATGAATAGGAGCTTCNTGATCTCTATCACCAGAAGTAAGCACAATTAATGGCTCGACGTCCACACCGAGAGGCTTGAGGAGCGCGGCAACATGTTGTGTTTGCCATAAAGCAAGAGGACTGCCACGCGTAGCAGCGACAAGTTTCATTTTTCTAATCTACGTGATGAAAAGCTTAGATGTTGAATAATTCACGAAGAGCTTCTGCAAGTCGATCACCGCGAGGTGACCCAGCAGCCTCATTCATCGCAATAGTGGGTTCATGCAGAATCTTTCCCAATATTCCTTGAGTAAGAGACTCAACTGCATCTCGCTGCTCATCAGACANATCAGCAAGCCGACTTTCGAACCGCTTAAGTTCTGCCTGCCTAATTTCTTCAGCTCCATTCCGGAATCCAGCTATTAGNGGAGCAACTTGNCGGGCAGACTGTTGTTCAAGGANTCGAGCTACCTCTTCAGAAATAATCTCTTGAGCTGCCAAATACTCACCCTCATTTCCAATTAGAGGATTTTTGGCACGTAATGACCAAAGGGCGTCAATATCAAGAAGAGTGATTCCATCAATAGAAGCAGCTGCGGGGTCGACATCACGAGGTACNGCAATATCGATAATTAGAAGTTCATTTCTTTCTCNGNTCTCCATTATTGNCTCAAGGCGTGCTNGATCAAATATTGNGGANTCTGAAGCAGTTGAAGTTAGAAGAACATCACAGCTAGAAAGTGCNTCATTTAGTTTTTCAAATGGNACNGCATCTGCATCAACTTGTTTGGCTAGTTTGTGAGCACGTTCAAAGCTCCGATTGATAAAAGAGATATGGCCGGTTTCCAATTTAGCTAAGGAAGTTGCGACACCTTCNCCGACTTCTCCAGCACCAAGAACAANAANCTTTCGATCTGCTAAACCCCCATATAGGTGATGAGCCATTTCAACACACGCTTGTGCAACGGAAGAGCTGTTCCTTGACAGATCAGTTTGTGTTCGTACTCGTTTTCCGACTTCTAGAGCTTTGCGGAATGCTTCATTGATCACGGTTCCACAGGCACCTTCTTCTCGGGCTCGCTCCCATGCAACTTTCACTTGATGTTGAACTTCGTTTTCGCCAACAACTGCTGAGTCGAGACCACAAGTGACCGAGAAGAGGTGCTGGATNGCGTCAGCGTCATAATGAGCGTAGAGGTAATCGTTGAAANTTTCCGGNGCTACTTGAGCAGTTTCAGCGAGGAAATCGCGNACGTCTTGATANGCGCCATGAAATTTCTCTGCATANACGTAAACTTCGGTCCTGTTGCATGTTGAAAGAACGATTGCTTCGCTTATATTNCGGCAACCTTGGACTCCAGCTAGAGCCTTAGGTAATGCTTCTTCTCCGATAGCGAATTGCTCGAAGAGGTCGAGGGGCATTGTCCTATTATTTACACCGATTACTACAAGAGACACGCTGTGAGGGCCTTTTCTGATTTACTACCCGATATGGGCTATAACTAGCTTCGCCGAGACTTAAGAAATCTGCCAAATTGAAACCAATTTTTTGATTTCAGATTCATATATTTTTTCGCCTCACTTCTAACATACCTTGTTTTTTACCAGGAGGGGAGTCCGATGATTAAGAATCTGATGCCTTATTTTCTATCTTGCTAGAAAAAATAACTGNGTAACTGATGCAATAAGAATCACTGNTATCAGCACAAAAACGGCAATTGTTGTAGCGTTCCTCATCGTTCCCTTCTAAGAGTAACTGGAACGATGTTTTTACGATTTTCTTCTGCAGGCGTGAGCTCGATCTGCTGNCCTTCATGGAGTTTTAATTCTTCCGCTGCGGAGCGTCCGTACATCGAAATNCTAAGAAGNCCACAGGAATCCACAATAAGGCCCANTTCGGAACTAGGGATTGNCTCGAATGTTTNAGCCGTTGTCACNCGTCTCGACACTTCTCCGAATCGAAGCATAAATGTTTCCCCGAGTTCTTGAATGTCTTCTGGGGAAAGATTGAGTTGTAGATTCCCGAAACGGTCTTCCCAAAGCACTTCTGCAGAAACTATTTCTCCATTAACTCCACCTACTGGAAGTATTCCAGGCTGAAGGGAGTGAACGGGGATTAAGTCCCCTAATTCATCAAGTGGGATACCTAGAGTTAGGTGAGCTGCTACAGGTGCAAATATATCTCTACCGGCAAATGTNGCGGAGAGGGAGGGCAAGTGAAATTTAGGATTAGTAAGTTCTACAGCACGCGTAGACTCCCCTAGCATTGCTACTGCTGGGGGCAGCAAACCGTTATCAGGGCCGACTAAGACATAGTCNCCGCCATTTACCTCAATCGCTACTTCCTTGCGTGACCCACCTACACCGGGGTCAACTACTGCAAGAACAATACCTTTGTCTAAGTACTGTGCTGAACGTGCAAGGGTTAANCCACCCGATCNAATATCNTGAGCTTTAATTTCATGAGTGATNTCAATTAATTTTGAATTAGGTGCNAGCGAATGAATTACTGATTTCACAACACCTACAAATTCGTCTTTAGTTCCNAAGTCACTGAGGAAGCTGATCGTAGGGTTCCGTGTACTTTCCATGATCCAATCGTATTGGAATGGCAGGAATTCTAGACAGATTTTTTGAGAATAAGATTAACCCGTCTGGTTATATCGATCTGCAAGATATTGATCTACATCGCTTTCACGGATTCGGTATGATTTACCAACTCGGGCAGCACGAATCTCACCAGCCTTGATCAATCTATAAACTGTCATCGATGAAACTCTCATGAGGTCCGCAACCTCACTTACTGTCATGAATTCTGATGAGTTCTTCGAGACGTTCGACATCTTCTTCCTTAAAGGCTGTTCGGCGTCACCTTAGGGCATTGAGAAAAAAGTGCAAATCCAACAGCAAATTCAAAGAGGGAATTCAGGATCCGAGTTCTTCAGCTCTTTGTGTAGCAGCTGAGACGGCGTCGATAAGAATTTCTTGGAATCCCGTCCGTTCAAAAATAGATATTGCNGCGGCAGTAGTTCCATTTGGTGATGTAACCGCCTCACGGAGTTCCGTTGGGCTTTCACCTGATTGTGAAAGAAGAGTCGCTGCCCCAAGAAGTGTTTGACGGACAAGAAGATCTGCATTTTCGTAATCTAGTCCTTCATTTATTCCGGCCCTTACTAGAGCTTCGGCTAATGCAAAAACATAGGCNGGGCCAGACCCACTAACGCCTGTTACAGCATTCANAAGCTTTTCCTCTAAAACAGCTGTTTCACCNACTGCNGCGAAGATGGACACTGCCCATTCTATATCTGCAGATGAAGCGTGCGTTCCCGGCGATAGTACTGACATTCCCTCATTCACCATTGCNGGAGTGTTGGGCATAACACGGATCACGCTTGTCTCTGGAGGAAGGGAATTNTCCAANGTTGTGATGGTTACACCTGCTGCAATAGAAATGAGACGCTNAGGAGAAGCAACCGACAGCAATTCGCAAACATTTTGTATCTGATTTGGTTTTACTGAAACTAGTACGTCATTGGTTTTTTCTGGACTTGTGATGACCCTGAGACCAGGATACGCCTTTTCTAANTCTTCCCTTCTTTCCTCTATGGGTTCAACAACTGTAATACCAGCTGGATCNGCCCAACCGGCACTGATTAATCCAGCGGCTAAGGCNTCCCCCATNTTTCCTCCNCCTACGATCATTAGTTCTGNAGCCATATATAAAAACTAGTAGGTTGGTGGCTNNAAAGGGTTAAATATCGAAAACTCTTNTGGCCTTAATCANTGAGGTTATTTTTAAAGCGACTTGCGAAACCAAGACGGAGTGCTGGTTTAAAACATTCTTCTACAGTTTTATAAATCGTCCCAAGAACCCAATCGAGAGTGTCACTACTTATGACTTCACTATTTATCTGGCCAGATAAATAAACAGCTTCTTCGNTACCGACTCCAAATGAAACACCATATAGTTTTGAATTNTTACGAAGTAGATATTGGAAGACATCTTGCCTANTTTCTTCGGGGGANGGCATAAANTANGTTTCAAAATGAAGAGTCCGTTGTCCAAGTGTGAATAAAACCATGGAGTTATCCTTATCTTCGCCAGAAATCCGAACATACCATCGACTTTCATTTTTATTATGTTCGACTGACTGGACAAGGGTTTTGCTGCTCAATTGGTTNTCAAGCCACCCACTTATAACTTCTGTGAGTTCGGAAAGTCTCTCCGGAGAAATAGGCAATTCAGACATGNATTTTTATCGGCAGTCGACTAGTGCTCTAGAGGTCACAGAAGTGTACAAGTTAAGAATCTGGTCAGATGTTTTTTCCCATGAGTATTGTTGAGCTTTCTCGACAGCGTTCATAGCGATTTCTGCTCCGTGTAACGGATTCTCAAGAATTTGACGGGCATAGTGAGCATATAGTTTAGGGTCGCGCTCATTTACGAGATAGCCGGTCGTTCCATGAAGGACAAGGTCTTGGAGTCCGCCGACAGAAGCTGCAACGACTGGGGTTCCACATGCGGCAGCTTCAAGAGCAACTAGACCAAATGACTCAGCCTTACTAGGAACAACTACCACATCTGAGGCACGGTAATAGGTGCTGAGTATATGGTGAGGTTGAGGGGCTATTAGGCGAACTTGCTGTTCTAGATCTAGTTCCTTAATTCGCTGCTTGAGTTTACTTACTTCTTTGTCTCCTCCTGTGCCACTTGCGCCACCAACTATCAGAAGAACTCCATTTTCAGTTTGTAACTCCGCAAACATTTCTAGAGCCAAGTCCACGCCTTTTAGCGGTTGCAGCCTCCCCACGTACGTCACAACGGGGCCACGACCTAGGCCGATGGCTGATCGAGCCGCATCTTGGTTTCCAGGGGCAAAAAATGCATGTTCTACGCCGAGTGGAACGACGGCGACTCTTTCTTGGGGTGCGGCGTAAAGGTCTTTCAGTTGATTTGCTTCGGCAACGCTGTTTGCAACCACAATGTCAGAACAATCAATAATTTCCTGTTCCTTTTTGATTCGGTCTCTCGGTTCAAACTCACCTGATGTAATCTTTGTTTTTCCAAGAGTGTGAAAGGTCGTAACGAGTGGGACACCAAGTCGATGCTTGAGTGCATGACCAGAAATTCCTGATAGCCANTAGTTTGCGTGCAACACATCAACATTAGAACGAAGTATTAGGTCTCTTTCTACTCCTTCAGAGAACTCATCGACGACATCGACAAGTTCGTTCTTTTTGAGCTCTGGGTTACCAGCGTCGATATGAACTAATCGGACTCCGGGCTCGATTAGCTCCTCATCCGGTAAAGCCCTTTTCCAGCGGCGAACATAAACAGAACACTTCGCTCCTTTATGCGCTAGGGAACTAACAAGTTCCCTAATGTATACGTTCATACCTCCAGAGTCGCCATGACCGGGTTGGATGAATGGGGAGGTATGCAATGACAGGATTGCTATGTGCTGATCTCCGTGGTTTCTTTCAGTATTGTCCACCGGATTTATGCTACTACTCATATGCGCCACCTGAAACAGGAGGAAGTATNGCTACTTCATCGCTATCAAATACTTTGTCATCCTCCTTGGCTGGGTTTCCGTTAACCCAGATTCGGCAAGCGGGCAATATTGATGCAAAGTCCGGACCAAACTTTTCAACTGCTANCCCAACAACTTCTCCAACAGTCNCAGCATCAAAATCTANTTGATTTACTCCGGCAATTTCTCGAATCGATGCAAACAAACGTAAAGTAACCACAAGTAAAGACTACCGTGTGGAAATTATGACCCGATTGTTTCTTGTGAGACATGGCCAATCCGAATGGAATGCACTTGGAAAATGGCAAGGACAAGCAGACCCTCCCCTGAGCGAACTCGGAGCTAAGCAAGCTTTCCAAGCTGCATCACAGCTTCCTGATTTTGGCCTCCTCGCAGCNTCAACTTTGGAAAGAGCTAAGCAGACAGCAAACATTTTCGCTGAAGCCACGGCATGGAATCGAGAAGACATAGTTGTTGAGGACAGAATTAAGGAAAGGGATGCTGGGGCTTTTAGTGGCCTTACTCGAGTGGAGATTGATGAGCAATTTCCTGGATATCTAGGGAACGATATTTGGCCCGATGATTGGGAGCCCGATAAAAATTTAGTCGATCGTCTTTTAGTAGGCTTGGAGAGNGTCACNTCTCTTATAGACCAATCTTCAAACACTAAAANCAAAGATGTTGTAGCTGTTTCTCATGGAGGGTGTATCTACGCATTAGAAAATCTGTGTGGAGAGAGATACGAACGGATCCCAAATCTTGCAGGTCGATGGTTTGAAATATCAGCTACTAATATCACTCTTGGTGAACGATTACATCTTCTNCCGCCGGAAGAGGAAACTCTTGCAGATCATCTAANTATTTAGATTATTTGGTACCTCCGGTGGGATTCGAACCCACGATCTTCGGATTAAAAGTCCGCTGCCTTACCAGGCTTGGCTACGGAGGCAAATTATTCACTCATTCAATGGAAGAGTCTAATGATTCTATTAGCCTGTTCTCCTATATGGTACGAATTGACTTTGAAAGTTTCTAATTAATTTCTATATCTATGGTCTCGAGAAACTTACAGGGGTCGACATTCTTGAGAGCAAATACCTTTTCAGCACTATTTAGAACCATCTCTTCCTTAAGCTCGCCAACCTCAAGACTTTCCTCGAGCCAATCCAAAAGTGTCGAAACTTGACTCGGGTCTGAAATCATAATGATGTCGACCCCTGCACTTAGCGCCATCACCGCTGCTTCTGGGATTGACCATCTATCTGAAATTGCACCCATCCCCAATGAGTCAGTGAGGACTAGTCCATTGAAAGACAATTCGTTACGTAAGAGATCTTCGATNGCTGCGCTAGANAGTGAAGCTGGTAGGTCACCCGTTAAGCCAGGAACGACAAGATGGCCGANCATGACGGCATGANTNTCTNTCAANAGTTCTTGATATGGGAGAAGATCTACTTCACGTAAACTCTCAATGCTGGGTGTTGTAGGTAATCCAAAATGACTGTCCTGTGAAGCACGTCCATGNCCTGGAAAATGTTTTAATACTGGTAGGACATNAGCCTGCTCAAATCCTGAAATTACAGCTCCAGCATTACGAATTACTGACTGAGGATCATTTGAAAATGATCTATCNCCAATTCCAGGACCTTGTCCTACATCNACTACAGGAGCNAATNCGATACTGACACCTAGGTNCAATAANTCTTTCCCGTATTCGAAAAACATCTGTTCAATATCCTCTAGTGGAACGGATGACAGTACAGAAGCTGAAGGAAGAACCCCAAGTTCAGCTCTGAGTCTTTGGACTCTTCCTCCTTCTTCATCAGAAGCAATCATTATTGGAATGAGAGCGTCATGTGAACTTTCACTGAGGCTACCTAGTTCTTGTCTACTCGGTGATCCTAAAATCCCCATAAATCCTATTTCGTGATTCTTAGATAACTGCTGAACCAGTGGGAAGTCGTTCGGATACGCAAGTGTCATAATAAGNTGACCCAACAAATACTGACTTGGGACTTTAGAAAGACANTCTCTTTCCGAAGGCTCAGGAGTTGCAGTNGGCTCAGGNGTTGCAGTNGGCTCAGGNGTTGCAGTNGGCTCAGGNGTTGCAGTNGGCTCAGGAGTTGCAGTNGGCTCAGGAGTTGCAGTNGGCTCAGGAGTTGCAGTNGNCTCANGCATTTCGTTCTGTTCNCGACCTTCGGTGGAAGAGNCTTCCTGGTTTATGCTCGTGGAACAAGAAAGAGCTATCAGTATTAATACTTGAGATAGAAAGAAACGAAGCCTCACAGCGCTAGGTTATGAGAATAAAGGGGTTTCCACTACTAAAGAAAGATATTGAAGCAATGGCAATACTTATAGATGATCCCATTTGGCCTTTTCGAGGAGAACATTGGGCTCATCTTGTTAGCGATCAAAGTTACGAAGAGCTTCACCAGTTTGCTGGAAGCATTGGTATTCCTAGAGACACCTTCCAAGGGGATCATTATGATATCCCAGAACGCCTATGGCGAACTGCTGTAGATGAAGGAGCAGTGCCTACGGATCCACGGGTTCTGGTCAAAAGATTAAGGGAAGCAGGCCTACGGAAAAGAAAATCAGCTAATCAATAAACAAGTTCTGGGCAAATTAACATTCACTCGTAAAGATCTGGAAGAATAGACAGTAGCCAACTGNGCTCAATCTCAGAAGAGACAAGAAAAACTTTTTGATGCAAAACGAAAATATTCAACTCATCCTTCCACCTTCTGAAGACTTCGAAGCAGTAGCACAAACCACAATCGCTCACTTAGCAATCCGCAGGGGATTTACTCTTAATGAAGTCGAAGACTTACGACTGATAATGGCAGAAACAACCAGGCTTCTATTGAAATCCGAGAAAAGTGAGAACGTNTATTTAAGNTATGAGGTAACTAAGGAGTATTTGACGCTGGAAGCTCATCTCGANGAGTCTGCTGTTAGCCCTTTGCCTCAAGAAGNTATTGAACGATTTACGAAAGTNGTAGGTGAACTCCTTGACAACTTTCGAATTGATAACGAAAAAAACTATATCTACTTGAAAAAGTNCCGNTTGGGCGATGGAAACTAATTCAAGCCCGTAGAGCCGAAGCCCCCTTCTCCCCGTTCACTTNAAGGCAAAGAANCGACCTCGTCAAATTCGACTTGCTCTACCTTTTGGATAACTAGNTGNGCTATACGTTCACCNCGGACAATGTCAAAGGGTTCACTNGGNTCAGTGTTTATAAGTAAAACCTTCAGCTCACCTCTGTANCCGCTATCTATGAGCCCAGGGGTATTGAGAACCGTAACTCCATTTTTTACAGCTAAACCACTCCTGGGTTGAACAAAGCCTGCATACCCCTCCGGTATAGCCAACGCAAGACCTGTGGGCACTAAGGCTCTTCCTCCACCAGCGTTTATGGTTAGATCTTCGGCTGAGAGCAAGTCACAACCGGCATCTCCCGCTTTCGCATATTTCGGTAAAGGCAAGTCGGGATCTAAACGTTTTATAGGAAGCTTCATCACTGGCGAAGGATACACCCCTCAAGAAGTTTGTGCTTAATAGAACAAGATTCTTCTATGCGCATGAAATGGCTAAGAATGCTTTAGAATCAGCGNACATGCTTGCTTGGATTGATCTTGAGATGACCGGACTAGACCCCGATTTACATGTCATTGTGGAAATTGCGACACTAATTACAGATGATCAACTAAATCTCATAGCTGAAGGTCCTGATCTCGTCATATCTGCAACTGAAGAGCAGCTAGAAAAAATGGATCCCATAGTTGTTGAAATGCATACGAAAAGCGGCCTACTTGATGAAATTAAGGCATCCAATATTACTCTCGAAGAAGCAGGAAGCCAGACTCTTTCCTTCCTAATGGAACATATTACTAAGAAGGGCACTGTTCCGTTATGTGGAAACTCAATTGGGACTGACAGAAGATTCCTAGCTAAGTGGTTACCTGAGATTGAGAATTTCCTGCATTATCGATCAGTAGATGTAACAAGTATAAAAGAATTAGGCAAGCGATGGTTTCCGAAAGTGACTGGAGCAGCTCCAGAAAAAAATGGCGGCCATCGAGCTATGGATGATATTAAAGCTAGCTTATTTGAACTTCAGTATTATAAGGATAATCTTTTCATCGATCCCAATGAGGACGATTCAGCCCCTGAAAATACCTGAGAAAGGTCTGAAGATTTGACCCGNCCAATAAAGCAAGAACAGGAAACTGCCTCGGAGGATATATCTGAAGTTGCAGCGGGTGTTCTGAGAGCACAGCTTCCTGTCAACTTGCCAGGACTAGGGCATGTGAACTGCTACATCTTAGAGGATGAGCATGGAATCGCAGTCATCGACCCCGGTCTTCCAGGTAACGATTCATGGGAGGCCCTCACTGTAAGACTTAAAAAAGCCGGCTACAAGCCTGAGAATATCCATACTGCAATTGTGACTCATTCTCATTTTGACCACTTTGGTGGCGCAGAAAGAATTAGAGAAGTCTCTCACGCAGATATTCTTACTCACGAGCATTTCAGAAATGCATTTAATAGTAGAGAACTTTTAGAAAGTGAAGACTCAAATGACCTAGATCCGAACTCTGAAGAAGCTCAAGAAAAAGTAATCGAGCGAATTTTCTCAGAAAGGCTTCCATGGGGGTCAAAGAGGACAATGCCCTCTCGAGAGGAAATAGAACGCTTTAAAAAGATAGGCAGATTCAATTCTTCATGGTTCAAAACTCCAACTCCTACAATTGAAGTTAGTGATCTCGACACGATATCTCTTGCACGGCGTGAGTGGATTGCCGTACATACACCCGGTCATACAAATGATCATTTGTGTCTATGGGACCCTGACAGTGGCATAATGTTTTCTGGTGATCATGTCCTGCCAACTATCACTCCACATATAGGCGGTATCTCTCCAGAAAAGGATCCTCTAGCGAAGTTTTTTGAGTCGTTGAAAAAAATGACGACTTATGAAGGCGTATCTATTGCCCTTCCGGCCCATGGGAACCCATTTAATGATCTTGGAGGTCGGGCAACGGAGATTATTGAACATCATGAAGAGCGTCTTGAAACTATTCGAAAAACAGCTGTAAATCTTCCTGATGGGTCTGTGAACGAATTCATGAAGGTGCTATTCAGCGAAAGGGCATGGGGAGATATGGCTGAAAGCGAGACATACGCTCACCTCGAACATTTACGCGAGTTAGGAGAATTACACAAAACTGAAATTGAAGGTATTTCTAGATACTCAATAGAGAAATCTCGCTAAAAAGAGTATTACTACATTTAATTCATTTGACAAAGAGATAATGGGCTGCTTCTCTTACTGGAAGGATTTTTTTACTTTAAGCCCTATTTCAGTTGATCTGGGGTGGAGGAGTGAAAGCCTGTCAATATGATTGGTAGTCCGAGAGATAAGGAAAGAGACAGCATGGTGTTGATTAAACGCACTTCCAGAAGTACGGCTGATGCTAACTCTGCGCGCCTTGTTCCATCCCTAGAAGCACTGAGCAAATTAAGGTACTCCCCTTCTCGATACTTTCTTAGTACGACTAATGGCTTTGGTCATACAAGTCATTTTTGGTCTACGACCTATAAGCCTTATACCGGTCGGCCGAAGGAGTACGTCTTCTAAATAAGTTGAAATATTTAGATTAAAGACTCGCAAGGCCGTCGGATAAATCCGGCGGCTTTCTTCTTTTTACTTAACAAACCAATGAAAGGAAATAGCAATGACATTGATAAATTTTGAAAACCCCCTCGAAGAATGGCAGGCATTAGCTAGCTGTGCAGGGATTCCTAGGAATGCAAGGAATATGTTCTTCTCTGAGGAAATCCATGAGATCAGCCAAGCGAAATCGCTCTGCGCAACATGTCCAGTGATATCGCCATGTCTGAAGGGCGCTATTGAAAGAGAAGAACCATGTGGAGTGTGGGGAGGTCAATTATTCATGAACGGAAAAGTCTTAATGATTAAGCGAAGACGGGGGAGGCCATCGAAAATCCCCCGCCCGGAAGAACAAATGCCACAAGTACCTATCCCTGAGGACCTACAAGATCTCCTGAAGATTGCGTAGAACTCCTGAGTGAACATCCTTATAAATTCATGGAGCAACGGGCAAAGCGAGCTCCAGATGAACACATTCTCCCCGGGTACCTAAAGGTTTCTCGGGGAGAATGGTTTACGAAGCTAATGTGCCCTGTGAGGTCCCTTTGCCGAGTTAGCTGTCTGGTGCGCTTATTTCTGCGGTAGGTTTCATGGAAGGTATGAGTATTGATTTTCCGATTGAGCATCATGATTTAGAAACACGGAAGAAAAGCCGCATTATCCCCATAGCTGTGGGGCTTTTCGTCTTTGTTCTTTTAGTTTTAGTTATTGCGCAATGGGCTGTGGATTCATCAGGAGGAAGCGCAAAAGTTTTTTCTCCATCAGTTGAACTTACAGATGGCAGCGGCGTTGTATACGACATTCAGCAGCTTGAAGGAACTCCATCTGTTGTGAATTTTTTTGCATCATGGTGTACTCCGTGCAGGAAAGAAATGAAAGAAATCGAAGAAATATCCGCAGTGTGGGGAGAACGCGTAGTTTTTATTGGTATTAACAGTCAAGAAACAAATATAGACGAGGCAAAAAAACTCGTAGAAGAGACTGGAGTCACATACACGATTTTATATGGTGGGGATAGCAAACTTCTCGAAGAAGTAGGAGCCGTTGGGATGCCTTTCACACTCTTTGTTAACCCAGATGCTTCCATAGCTGGAAGATACCTTACAGCCCTAGATAGCGAAGACTTAGACCAATACCTTGAAAAGCACTTCGGCTAATGATTGATGTTGATTTAGCCTTCCCTCTCGCAGCGGGTCTCATAGCTGCGTTTAATCCTTGCGGGTTTGCTATGCTCCCGGCATACCTTGCATATTTTCTCGGCCATGAACTAAAAAGTCCTCCCGATGGGTATCAGGGATTTTTAAATGGGGTAAAAGTTTCTGTAACACTCTCAGCGGGATTTGTATTTGTTTTTGCTTTAGTCGGGATACTCACAAATACCGTGATTTCCGAGAATTCTATTGAAGAAAGAGCAGGTTATATAACACTTCCAATAGGAATAATTCTTATTCTTTTAGGACTAGCAATGATCCGCGGTTACCAACCGAATATAAAAATCCCGAGTCTACATATTAAAAATTTTAATAGACAACTGCCTTCTATATTTCTTTTCGGTGTCTCATATGCGATTGTCTCTATAGGCTGT
>PAEG01000101.1 GCA_002703045.1 Acidimicrobiaceae bacterium | reverse complement strand
TGGATGTATAAGTTCTGTTATCCGATTTCTCGCTTATGAGTTTTAGGTCATATTTAGAGCGTTTTTCTCTGTTTGATAATGTCGACCAAGCTTGATTAAGTTCGCGCATTAATTCTTCTGATCGTGCTTGGTCGCGTTTAGATGCGTTCCGGAAGTTATCTGGATGAAGTTTCCTAGCTTTAGCTAAATACGCAGCCCGAATTTCTTCCGGTTTAGCGTTCTCCGGTATTTCCAGTATTTGGTAAAAAGTTTTTCTTTCACCCATTTAATTCCTCCAATACGATCCTAACCCATTGAACTTTTATTGAATACTTGTAGAACGCTGAATAATATTTGATCGTGGGACTACTTATCGCTTGCCCTAGGTGTGATGAATCTGATCACCTAGTTGGGAAAACAATTGACAAAGAAATTTCTGTATATTGCGAATCCTGTGGCTTGACATGGGTACGCGATCTTAAACCGTATTGCGATAGGTGCGGGTCCAAGGAAGTCAGGCCAGCGTATGAAGCTGTTGTAGCTAAATCTCGCGGGTCTCAACTTTCTATGCAAAGCGCAAGGTTAATATATTTGTGCGAGCACTGTGATGCGTTAAAACTTTCTCAGTATCAAAAAACAAGCTCGCCATTGATGCCCCCCCAACTACCTACGGAATAGTGTTAGTTATTTGGTAAATTTTTGAGCAAGAGTTTCAAGTGCTACAACTCGAGAGCCTTTCAGCAATAGTGCAGTATTTTGTGGGTCCTGAATTTTGTCTACTGCCGCCCGGTATGCATCATCAATAGTAGAAACAAGCTGACCCCCGTACTCTTTAACATTTAGTGAGATAACGTCAACATCATTAGATTTGGCTATTTCTCCTATTTCTTCGTGGCTTATTATATGATCGTCACCGAGTTCAGCCATAACTCCAAGGACAGCTACGAGGTTTCTTCGGCCGGTTGCAATCAAAGAGCTTAATGCTGCTTTCATAGATAGTGGGTTTGCGTTGTATGCATCGTTAATGATTAGTATCCCGCTAGGCGTTTCGAATATTTCCATACGAAGTGGTGAGATTTCCACTGACTCTAATCCACTGACAACCGTTGAAAGTGGGGCGCCAGCGTGCATCGCAACGGCTGCTGCGGCTAGGGCATTAGTAATGTTATGTTTTCCTGGAACGTTTAGTTGGATTTCTGAGCTACCCCAAGGTGAACGCAGGTTGAAACTTGCTTTGAGGTTCGGGTTCACCACAATATTTTCAGCTACTACGTCTCCACCTTCTATGCCATAGAGAAGGATTTCTGCCGAAGTTCTAGAACCTAATTCTCGAACGTTTAGGTCATCAAAATTTAATACTGCTAGGGCATCTGATTCTAGAGATTCTACGAGCTCACCTTTAGCGTTGATTGTGTTTGCAAGGCCGCCGAAGAATTCGCTATGCGCATTGCCGATACATGTAACGACACCTACTTTCGGATTCGCTATCTGACAGAGTTTTTGGATATGCCCAATTCCCCTTGCTCCCATTTCCAAAATTAGATATTCAGTCTCGGAAGGCGAAGAGAGAATTGTGAGTGGTACCCCAATTTCATTATTAAACGAGCGCTCGCTGGCCCACACTTTGAAAGAAGGATTTAGGCATCCGCGAATCATATCTTTCGTTGTTGTTTTTCCTACTGATCCAGTGATCCCAATTCCAACTGGATCTAATTGTCGAATGGCTTTGCTAGCCAAGGTATGAAGAGCTTCTATAGTGCTGGTTACTTTGATTCCATTTTTTTTTGCGCTTCCGTGACTATATAAATGGCCTATTGCCCCAGAGGATATTGCATCTTCAATAAAATCATGCCCGTCTCTTTCAGCAATGAGTGGGATAAACAAGTCTCCTTTTTCGGTTGTTCGTGAATCCGTAGAATAACCAGTTACTAGCCCAGATAGGTTCCTAGCGTTTTGATCACCGAAGATTGAAGCAATTTCACCTAGGTCAATATTCAAACTCATACCTTCCGTTTAAACCAAAGTTAATCGAGGGTTTAAATAAAATAGATTATGTGAGAATATTGTATTACTTCGAGCAGAGTCAGAGAAAGAATGTCAAATAAAGACCATAACCAGAATAAAAACCCATCTGGAAATTGGGAACCGGATCCATATCATCGCCATGATCAGCGATGGTGGAGCGGGAGTAGATGGAGCCAGAAGGTCAAGTCAGACAGTGAGATTCAGATAGACCCACCGGGTGTAGCACCTAGACCAGTTAACCAATCATCCCTTGGTAAACCAGTTGAACCGATTACTGGTGTACGGAACCCACTTCGAACTGCATCTCCGTATGTCCCTCACCTTTTGATAGTAGGTTTTCTTCTGCTAGCAGGGACTTGCATCCTAGCTTTTGTTGCCGTTTTTGGTTAGGGCAAATACGGCATCGGATCTACAAGGACACCGCTAATTCTAATTTCGAAGTGAAGATGTGGACCCGTTGAGAGTCCAGTTGTTCCACACGTACCGATTTGTTCGCCAGTAAATACGTATTGGTCGACATTGACGCTCCATGCGGTCATATGAGCGTACAGGCTAGAAATAGAGTTAGCGTGCTGGACAACGACTGTGTTTCCATATCCACCATACGCCTCTGCGATAGTCACGATACCTTCTGTCGCTGCTCTAATTGGATCTCCTGTTGAACATGGCATATCTACACCGTTATGCATTCGGTAATATCCAAGGATTGGGTGGAGTCGCATACCAAATGTTGAAGTGACTGCCCCACCCCCAGGCCAGACCCATCCCGATTCGCTAATTTGGCCAAGTCGTGCTTCTTGCTCAGCTCGACGTCGGGCTTCTTCTAGCTCTCTCGCAATTCGTTCTTCTTCTGCAACTATGAAGTCTGTTATATCTTCTTGCTCTTGGACAGCTGTTTCAAGGACACTATCCCAATGTGCTCTTCGGACATCCAATTCTTTTTTTAGCTCTTCTTGTACAGCTCTTTTTGCTTCCAGTTCTATTCGGACTTCTTCAAGTTCAGCTGTGATGAGATCAGCTTCTTTTTCTGCTTCAGAAGCTGTTCCTAGAAGAGAATCACGCTCTTCTTGAATCAGTTTCAGACGATCAAGAACGTCATTTGTGTCGCTAGTTACAAAATCCAATAAGGCGATCTTATGGGCCGCTGTTGTTGCATCATCAGCTTCAAACCAAGCTTCTGAACGCTGATCGCTCAGCCCAAGGTAAGACTCTACTGCGTAGGCGACTGCTCTCTCTTCGAGAAGCTGGATCTCTTGGGCAATTTCTAAATACCCTTCTTGCGCAGAGATTTTTTCCTCAAGCGCCGAATTGAGTCTTTGTTGGGCTGCTTGCTCTTTTGCCTCTTGAAGGTATACCAAGCTGGTGGCTGCTTCTAATGCTTTAACTATCTCTAAGTCTTCTGCTTCAAGAAGAGCAATTTCTGACTCAGCAGATAATTCACGCTCCCTAGCTCTTTCGCGTTCGTCTTTCGCTTGTTCAATTGTGTCCTGATCATCTTGGCTTTGTGAAGCAGCATTAGAGATAAACAGCAAAGGAACTAATGCTGGTATTAACAAAAGTGCTAAGGCAACACGTGATTTACGCTTATAACCCACGGGTCAATGATAACCGATCAGGCGGCTATATTGTCGTCGGGTAGAAATCACNTCAGATACTGNGTTNTGTCCCGATAAAGTGNACANATGGGCAGCCAAGTATTNGATGTAGATCTCTTAGCATTTGAACGAGGAAATGATNCCGAGAGAAAAAGTATCGTANATGGAGTTATGAGAAGCNTAGAAACTGGNTTTGTGTATAGCGCACATGANATTTCTCAGAATTTCTTNGATGATGTGTATGGCAAACTCGANGANTTTTTTGCTATTGNCCCAGATTTNAANAGAACNGCAGNGGCCGAAGGAGCAAATGGTCAGNGGGGTTACACNGGCCTTCTAGTTGAGACGGCTGCNATATCCGATATACCTGACTGGAAAGAAATGCTGAACTGGGGAANGGATACTCCAGAAGGCCATCCACTNNGGAAGAAATACCCTCACNGGTTTCACGATAATGTCTTNCCNGAAGATCTAGTTCCTGGCATTACAAAAACNCTTGAGAAATTTCANNATGAATTATTGAANTTACAACTGAGATTTTTGAGAATNATTGCNCTTGGACTGGGGTGTNATGAAAATTTCTTTGATTCATGTGTGCCNGGTGGGGCAACNCTATCTCGNGCNATTCATTATCCTGAGATGANNTTGGCNCCTAGCGACTCGCACGTATGGGCTGATNANCATGGTGATATCAATCTGATCACCGCNTTGCCTCGTTCGACCGCTAAAGGCCTTCAGATCAAGACGGAAGATGGCTGGATTGATGCGTCACCACCAGACAACCATCTAATTATTAACACCGGAATTATGCTTGAACATTTAAGCAACGGGGTTGTGCCTACTGGAATTCATAGGGTCGTGGCAGACTCCGATCAAGTCGGAGACAGGCTATCAATAGTGCAATTTTGCCATCCCGCACCGTGGACTATTCTGAGCCCTTTTCCCAGTTGCATCTCTCCCGAAAGACCCCAAAAGTTTGCACCAATTACTGCTGCCGACCGTCTAGATCAGGTACTTTGGGAAATTAATCTTCTCGAAGAAAGTCGAAGAGTGGACGATATCTAGACTTTGACATCCTTTACAATTCTGCCATAATCGATAAATGTCTACACTCCTTGCTAAAGCCAAATTAAAACCAGAATTTGAAGACTTCTTCGAAGATATTGCTCGAAAAGTTTTTCGATCTACTCACGATAATGAATCAGCAGTAGTTAGGTATGAATATTTCCGCGGAACTGATGAGCGTACTTACTACGTTTTATTGTCGTTTGAGAATTTTAACGGGTTTATGTCTCACCAGGTTGCTGATTACCACCATAATGTTGATTTTATGGACTGCTTTGAAGAGTTTCGGCTTGAATGGCTTGATCCTGTTAATGGTGCATCACCACTAGTNGAGTCAGAAACAGAGGGCACTGTTGATCCTTCTCATGATGACCTTTGGAACAATTATGTGAAAAATCACAGTGAGACAACCCCTAAATGGTGGCTGTCTCTAAGGTCTAATAACTCCTAGGTTTAAGACTTCACTACGCTATGGAGAGTTTTGCTACTGAAGATGTCTGAGAGGTGCTATCTCCTTCTAGGATAACGCTATGGGGTATACCGTTTCAGAGATATTTGAACCCAAGAGCTGGGATGAAGTTACCGATTTTAAATTTGAAGATATTACATATCATCGGGCAAAAGATCATGGAACGGTTCGCATTGCATTCAACCGACCAGAAGTTCGAAACGCATTCAGGCCAAAGACTGTAGATGAACTATATAGAGCTTTGGATCATGCAAGGATGAGCACAGATATTGGCTGCGTACTTCTGACAGGTAATGGGCCCTCGAATAAAGATGGCGGATGGGCATTCTGTTCAGGAGGAGATCAACGCATACGGGGGAAAGACGGATATAGGTATGCCGAAGGTGAGACCTCCGAAACCATCGATCCTGCGCGAGTAGGTCGTCTTCATATTCTCGAAGTCCAACGATTAATACGTAACATGCCAAAGCCAGTTATCGCGGTAGTACCTGGATGGGCGGTTGGTGGGGGGCATAGTCTTCACGTAGTGTGCGACTTAACTATAGCCAGCAAAGAAAACGCTCTTTTCATGCAAACAGACACTGATGTGGCAAGTTTTGATGGCGGATTTGGATCTGCCTATCTCGCTAAACACATCGGTCAAAAATTCGCAAGAGAAATCTTCTTTCTCGGCAATCAGTATTCCGCAGATCAAGCTCACCGAATGGGTATGGTAAACGCTGTTGTTCCTCATGAATCTTTAGAAGAAGTCGCATTGCAATGGGCATCACTCATCAATAAAAAGTCGCCAATGGCTAATCGCATGGCAAAGTTCGCAATGAACCTTGTTGATGACGGACTTATTGGTCAGCAGGTGTTTGCTGGAGAAGCTACTCGACTCGCATATATGACTGAAGAGGCTGAAGAAGGACGAGATGCATTTTTAGAGAAGCGTGAACCAAATTGGGACGAATTCCCTTACCATTTTTGATCTAAATTTTATCGAATGTGAAATGAAGGTCCGTAAAGGATCGAAGAGTGAAGTTTAGATGATGTTGAAAGCTGTTCTTCTCAGGGGCAAAGGAAAAATTATTCATTCTCTCTAGAATCGTTTGAACAGCAATTTTCTGCTCTAGCCGGGTTAGGCCTGCTCCTGGACAATGTGTTTCGCCAAGTGAGAACGCAAGGTGCCGATGGCCGTTTGCACGGTTGATGTCAATGTCGACTGGACAACTGAATTGCTGTTCATCACGGTTCGCGGCAGCATACCTTATGTGTATGTGAGATCCTTTAGGAATCTCCACGCCAGCAATTTCCGTATCTTCTGATGCATGTCTATCCATCCCTTGGGTCGGAGATTCCAGTCGAAGAACTTCCTCCACGAAAGATCTAGCTTTTTCAGGTGCATCTCGTAATTCATTTTGCAAAGTCGGGTTTTGAATTAGTAACCACATACCAGAGGTTAAGGCAAAAGTTGTGGTCTCATTTCCTCCAATATAAAGGTGGTCAACCATATTGATGATCTCGGCATCGGTCAGCATTCGCGTTTCAGAATGAAGCTTTACTGGATTTTGCACTAGATAAGAGATGACGTCGTCACGGGGGTTTTCTCTTCTTTGCTGTATGTGCTGGTGTATGTAGTGTTGAAATTCAACCATATGGCGAGCTGCTTGGCGTTCTTGCTCAGGAGTCAGCTGTAGAGAGAAAGGGGCGACCCAAGCTTCACTCCAAACTTTCAATCTTTGAAGATCTTCTAGTGGGAACCCCATCATGATTGTAATAACCATTGAAGGTAAGGGTTCTGCAAAACTTTTTACATACTCTACTTCACCATTATCTATCCACTTATCAATTAGGTCATTTACAATCCCCGTAATCAAATCGGTTTGCTTCTCAGCTCCTAATACTGAAAAAAAATGGTCAACCATATCCCGATAACGTCGGTGATCAGGNGGATTTGATCCAAGTACAGTTNTTTTTGGCCACCCTTCTTTGAAGGTTTCTAATGCTTCAGGGTCTGTCATTAAAGGACTAGTTTTTCCTGGCCCTCTGAGGAAGATGTCATTATTTCGAAGCACATGATAAATATCTTCATAACGTGTTAGGAAATATGTTTGAGTCTCAGGGACTTGGTATATCGGAGCTTCTTTGCGAAGGAGATCGTAAGTCGGGTACCAGTTCTCTATTGCCTCAGGCGAAAAAACGTCGACGTCACTAATACTTTGAGGATTACCAGGACATTCAGACACAGCTCTTCCCTCTTAAATAAAGTTCTGCTTTGTTATCGGGCGTCAAAGGCAATGTGGAGTTCCTTCAAGCCGCGAAGAACAAATGTGTCTTCATATTCAAAGTTATTTCTTCCATCAATAAGTCGAATATTTTGCAGTCGCTCGAGTATTTGCTCGACTGCAATTCTGGCTTCAAGTCTTGCGAGCATAGCGCCAATGCAGAAATGTTCGCCGTGTCCAAAAGCTAAATGATCACGCGCATTTTCTCGATCAACAGAGAACGTGTCAGGCTGGCTGAACATTTCAGGGTCTCTGTTGGCCGCTGCGAATATTAACCAAATGTGATCACCTTTACGTAGCTGCGTTTCACCGACCGTTGTATCTTCTTTCGCCATTCGGAAAAGCCCACCAACTGGAGCTTCAAACCTGAGTCCTTCTTCAATGAAATTGTCGATCAGGCTTGGGTCTTCCCTAAGTCGCTCTTCCAGTCCATCTTCTTCAGCGAGGTGATGCATCAAGTTAGTTAATAATTTTGTAGTCGTTTCATTTCCCGCTACAAGAAATTGTTGGAGCATTGATAACATTTCTGCTTCGTTCAACATTTCGTCGTTGACTTCTGCAGTTGCTACGTCAGAAATGATATCTTCTTGAGGATCTTGCCTTCTCAATTGAAGTAGGTTTCCAAAAAATTCGTTAAATTCGGACAAAGATATCAGGTAGTCGCGCACTTTTTCAGTCGTCGGATCTGGATTACCCACTGGCATCACTAAATCATCGGACCATCTCTTGAATGTTGTAAGATCGTCAGTCTCAACCCCAAGGGCTACAGCGATGATTGTCATAGGCAGACCGACTGCAAATTCTGAGACAAATTCACACTCCCCCTTATCTACAATTTCCTCAATAAGTTCGCTTGTTACTTCTTCGATCATGGGTTCCATGCCCCGAAGCCTCGTTGGCCGGAATGCTCTATTGACGGCTTTACGTTGTCGACGGTGTTCCGGCGGGTCTGCATTGAGAAGAACTGCTGCATTCGCTGCGTTAGCTAAAAACTTTTGAAAATACTCCGCCATGCTTGGATCAGCCGCTAATTCTTCCATAGCCGTGGCAAACCCGGATCGTCCATCCCGTGGGCCAGTCGGCATCAGCGAAGAGAACCGGTCCGTATCATGCAACATTTCCATAATGTCTTCATATTTTGTGCAGACCCATGTCCCGAGTTTGTCACTGAAATGAATGGGGCTTTCATCTCGCAATGCTGAGAAAATAGGATACGGGCACCCTATAGCATCTTGCTCACGATCAATAAGAGCCGTTAGTTTCTGTTCAGTTTCTGTTGAAGTCATAATCGAGCCAGTTTAAATCTTTTTCTTCGTAGTGTTCAAATAATTCAATCACAATTTAGCGATTAGAGGTTTAACATGCCGCCATCGACCCTGACCACTTGGCCTGTTACATAGGAAGCAAGGTCAGATGCAAGGAAGCAAATCACATTTGCTATCTCCTCAGGTGTCCCCCACTTGCCCAGCGGGACACGCTTTACGAAGTTCTCTAGCACGTTTTCTTCACCCAAAAGTTCAAAGGTAGGTTCCCACATCTCCGTCAGGCATAAACCTGGCGCAACTGAGTTCACTCGCACTCCTTTGTTGCCCCATTCGTTGCTGAGGTTCTTTGAGAGCGTGTTAAGACCTCCCTTTGAGGCAGCGTAGGCTCCCTGAGTTCCTCCAGCTCCACCAGCTGCTGTTGAACTTACGTTCACAATGTTTCCTTGAGTAGCAAAGAGGTCTTTGGCAAACGCTGAACACAGCATGAACGCTTGACGTAGATTCACAAGAAGCGTTTCATCAATCGCTGCTGCAGTTGCACGGTGTGCTGGTTCATTACGTTCTATAGCTGCATTGTTGACGAGAATATCGATCTTCTCAAACTTCTCCATTGTCCTGTTCCTAATCAGATCTATAGAGAAATCAGCACTTAGATCACAGTCAACAACCAAAGAATCGTTTTTAAGTTCAGCGGCAATGCCTTTGAGCTTGTCCGTGCTGCGAGATACAAGAACAAGGTTTGCGCCACCTTCGTCAAGCAGACGAACAGTGGCTTCACCAATTCCTCTACTAGCTCCTGTTACAACTGCTACCTTGCCATCAAAATTACATTTCATATACCCATATTGACATGAAACATCCAACTTGGTAGTTAAATAGGTACAAATAGCTACCAATCGGAGGCAGCATGACCAGTGTTGAAAATGAATACATACATAAATCAGCGATACAGGAACTTCAAGTTCTTTATTCGATCGCTATTGATTCTGGCGATTACGACATCCTCGATAAAGTCTTCACTCCTGACGCTGTTGGTATTTATGGCCGCCCTTTCAGCGGTATCGAAGAGATTAAGCAGGCTATGTTTAATGGCTGCGACTACTTAACTTCAGTGCAGCACCTTAATGGTAATCATTGGGCATCAATTCAGGGCAATAACGCTACTGCTGGATGTTACTTGCATGTGATTCAGCACCTAATAGATACGCCAGGCGGAGATCTTCACGAAATGGGTGGAGTTTATGATGATCAACTTGTGCTTACAGATAGTGGATGGCGTATAACCGAGAGAAAAATCGCTATCAAATGGTCGAAAGGTAATACCCTGATACGTGACAGTAAGCCTCGCTAAGTGCTTTTTCTCTTCCTATTCGCCTTTAAATATCAAATTGTGCTTGTTTAGTGGTGTTCTTCTATTTACATGCCAAACTAGAAACATGGAAAATAAATTCGATGCGAATAACTTTGAAACAATTACCATTAATTTTGATGGCAATGTTGCCTGGATAACTCTTAATCGTCCAGAAGTTCTCAATGCATTTAATCTTCAGATGCAAAAAGAGATACGTTCAACTTGGCGAGCATTTAGAGAAATGGACGATGTGCATGCCGTCGTTCTTTCAGGCACAGGAGAAAAATCATTTTCCGTTGGGATTGACCGTGGTGATGACATGTCTGCCCTTGAAGACAAAGAGAACCTGTATGGAACATCCAACAACTACATGTATGACGACCCAGGAGATGATCTAGGTCCAAAATCATGTGACCTGTGGAAACCTGTTATTTGTGCTGTTAACGGAATGTGCTGTGGAGGAGCGTTTTATTTTCTTGCCGAATGCGACATTATTATTGCAGCCGAGCATGCCACTTTTTTTGATCCCCATGTTACATACGGGATGCCAGCT
>PAEG01000100.1 GCA_002703045.1 Acidimicrobiaceae bacterium | reverse complement strand
AGAAGTTCAGATTTATTTCCTGGAGCGAACAGCATACTCCTGAATCTTTGCATCATTGAAGCTCCTTAATGTCTCTGAAATAGTCTAACGCTTCTGGATTAGCGAGTGCCTCAGCGTTACGAACGGGCTTTCCTTCTACGACAGCTTTAACGGCTAATTCTGAAATTTTTCCGCTTCGGGTTTTAGGGAGATCAGAGACTGCTTGAATTAAAGAAGGAACGTGTCTTGGTGAAGCTTGATCTCGAAGCGANCGCTGAATTTTCTTCTTGAGTTCCGCATCAAGCTTATTACCTTCGGATAGAACAACGAAGAGGACTACTCGGTCATCACTTTTCCATCTTTGGTTTATTACTAAGCTTTCAGTGATTTCAGATAGTGAATCCACGACAGCATATATTTCAGCGGTNCCTATCCGGACNCCACCAGGGTTTAGAGTGGCATCTGACCTGCCATGGATGATGATTCCGCCGGNTGGAGTCCACTCGGCAAAATCTCCTTGATGCCAATTCCCTGCATACCGGTCAAAATATGCNGAGCGGTANCTTTCCCCTGNCTCATCATTGAGAAATGCGATAGGCATTGATGGAAACGGGTTTGAACATACGAGCTCTCCCTGTTCCCCCGAACCTAATATTTCACCGTTATCACTAAGGATCTCAATTTCTAAACCTAAAGCTGGTTTCTGAATTTCACGTCTGTTTACCGGACCTGTTGGGTCACCACCCACTAGGCATCCACAGAGATCAGTGCCGCCAGACATTGATTGAAGATGAACATCCTTTTTTACTTTCTGGTATACATAATCAAATCCTTCGCCAACAAGGGTTGAACCTGTTGAACAAATTGTCCTGACACTTGAGAGATCGTGAGTTTCTATTGGTGATATGCCAGCGTTGGCGCATGCGTCTACGTATTTTGCTGAAATGCCAAACAAAGTAATAGAAAGCTGATCGGCTAAGTCAAATAGGGCTGTTGGGTTTGGATAAAATGGTGACCCGTCGTACAGGATGACAGTAGCCTGTGATGCTAAGGCGGAAACTAACCAATTCCACATCATCCACCCTGTAGTGGTGTAGTAGAAGACTCTATCTCCAGCTTTTATATCGCTTTGCAGTCTGTGTTCAACTAGATGCTTTAGGAGAACACCTCCGGACCGGTGGACAATGCATTTAGGCTTTCCAGTTGTTCCAGAGGAGTACAGAATGTACCAGGGGTGGTCAAAGCTATGAGATGGAAAGTCGATTACTTTCGGATTGTAGATTTTGAGAAAATCTGACCAAAGGGTCCGCTGATGAGGATCTTGTGCTTCTTCTTTGGAGCGTCCTTTATGCACATATGGAACGATGATGGTTTGTTCGAGGCTTGGTAACCCTGCTTCAACTTCATGGAGCTTATCCAAGCAGGAAAACCATTTACCCCCATAGAAGTAGCCATCAGTTACGAAAAGTACTTTTGGGGCTGCTTGAGTAAATCGATCAAGCAGCCCTTTAGCTCCGAAGTCCGGAGATGCAGAAGTGAATACTGCGCCAATGCTTGCAGAGGCAATCATGACCGCAATTGTTTCTGGTCGGTTAGGTAACCATGCTGCGATACGATCTCCGCTTTCTACCCCTAAGCCTAAAAGAGCTTGCTGCAATTTGGAGACTAGGTCATTCAATTCAGACCAAGTTAATTTAGATCCGTTGCCAAGCTCATCTCTCCAAACTATGGCATCAGTGTCATCGTTTCTCTTAAGAAAGTTCTGTGCGATGTTGATAGAACTATCTGGGAAGAACACAGAGTCGTAAAGATTCGCCCCTGTGGTGAGAACTTGTTCACCGATCTCACTGATGAGTCCAAGGTGATTATGTGCGTGGCTCCAGAACTGGTCTGGCCTGTCAACACTCCATTTGTGGATTGCGTCGTAATCAGGAAGTTCGATATCGAAGAGGTGTTCGGCCTTCTTAGCGAAATCCGTTAAGCAAGAGTTTCCGATTCTTTCCTTTGATGGCTTCCATAGTTGATTCACATTCTCAGCATAGCCCAGTAGACAAATCGTGAACCTAACGCGGTTAGGGCTGTTGTGGAGCTGAGGGGAGTCGAACCCCTGGCCTCCTCGATGCGACCGAGGCGCTCTAGCCAGCTGAGCTACAGCCCCAAAGGAACTCCAGTCTAGATTTTAAATCATCGATAGTGAAATCTTAGATTTTTCTTTAGAGCGCTATGCTATCGGCNCCTGTAGCTGCGAAGTCTACGCCTGCAGGTTTAAAGACTTGTTTCTGTTGTCGAGATGCTTCAATTTCTCTTTGATATTGGACGAGCAGAAGAACATATCCCAAGAAAATGGAATCTACGAATAGATTCACTGCAATGAACGCCCCACCTACGACTATGGCCATGAGTAAGGTAAACATCACAATTCCGATTAAGGACAAAAGAACTTTGCGCCGTCGTAGACGAGCTTGCTCACTAGATACTTCCATTGGATTCGACCCCTTCTTTATTGTGTCGAGTGGTGGCTCAACCAAGGAATGCCCAGGTTGATGGTAGGCATGGTCCCATGATGTAAACGGCTGGTGGATGGGTACTACAACCGCTCGAGGAGTTTTCCGAATTCGCATTCGACCTAATGGGCTCCCCAACATCGTAGAAGATGTTCCTACACGCGTACGAAGCCAGTAAACACCTGCTCCGAACCAAAGAATTGCTAATGCAACTAACAGCACAAACTCCACCAGTCTCTAGGCTGCTCNTATTAAAATTTTTGCACTATTTGTCTTATATTTGGTGGATAGACGGCCAAATTATTGACTAAACATGAGATTGATGCGATTGGTTACCATTTGACCCTGAAGTCTTAGGGTAAATCGTGTGCCTTTTCGGAAGTTGAAAAGGTGTTTATCTAATGAAATCACCTGATGATCCTCCAGTTTTTTGGAGGAGAGCTAGATCTGTGATTTTCATTCTTTTGTCCAGACTTTTACACATATCGTAGATTGTGAGGGCAGAAACTGAACATGCGGTGAGCGCTTCCATCTCAACTCCGGTACGTCCAACAGTTGTAACTTCTGCCTCAATTTCCACTTTGTCATCACTAATCTCAAATTCGACTTTCACCGAGCTCAGCATCAAAGGGTGACAGAGAGGAATAATATCTCCAGTACGTTTTGCTGCTTGAATTCCTGCGACACGAGCGACAGCGAAAACATCGCCTTTGGGAACATCGTCTTGCTGAAGCGCCACGATAGTCTCTTTAGCCATTGAAATAGTTGCTCTAGCTCTAGCGGTTCTTTTGCTATCTTGCTTTTCGCTAATGTCGACCATATGGGCTTTGCCATCTGGACCTAAATGTGAAAAATTTTCGTTTCCCACGACTGCTAACCGCCGATCTGAGACATNGATTTACTTGGTCGAATAAATACAGATTTCCCGATCTGNTGCCCTGCCCATTTTTGTTTAACTGCATGCGAGAATAACTCAANGATCTTTTCATCTCCTGCATTTTCTCGCAGTAGTTTGCGAACATCATATTCTTCTATAGCGAATAGACAGTTCCTAAATTTCCCATCTGCAGTAAGGCGAATTCGGTCGCATGCATCACAAAAGGCTTCTGAGACAGTGGCAATAATTCCTATTTCACCGGGGCCATCTACAAATTTCCATCTAGCGGCTGGAGAACTTCCCCTTGAGAGCGGCTCGAGNTCATNCTTTGAACTTATGAGNTCNAGAATTTCATTCTGTGGCATNACTTTAGANTTTTCCCATGTTTCNTCAGCGTCTAGCGGCATNAATTCAATAAAACGAACAACAAGACCGTTCTCTCGCCCATACGAAACAAAGTCCAAAACTTCATCGTCGTTGACACCTTTCATCACCACCATGTTTATTTTGACCGGATCAAACCCAACAGATTTGGCTGTTTCAATACCGTGAAGAACCTGTTTGAGGTTGTCTCGCCGAGTCAGCGATTCGAACCGTTTACGATCAAGAGTGTCTAAAGAAATATTGATTCGGTCCAATCCAGCGTTATACAAATCACCGGCAATTAATGGAAGAGTGGCTCCATTTGTCGTTAGAGATAAGTCAACGTCAAGCTTCGCGAGTTTTTCAATTAGCTTACTAAGATTGGCTCTAACAGTTGGCTCTCCACCAGTAAGACGAATACTCTCGATCCCGAATTTATTCACAAGCAAGCTGGCTAGGCGTTCAATCTCCTCAAAGGTCAACAACTCTTCTCTAGGAGTCCAGTCCATTCCTTCTTCGGGCATACAGTATTGGCAGCGAAAGTTGCATCGGTCGGTCACTGATATACGCAAGTCACGGTGAACGCGCCCGTAGGTATCGATAAGTTGATCTTTCATCCCTATCAATCTAGCGCTTGATCTGCCTTAGAAGCGAAAGTATTCAATAGGGTTTCCATTAGTCACGCCGTCTCCATCAGGGATAATCGATAAAGTATTAGCTTCAGCCATCCCACTGAGCTGATGAGAACCTTGCTTGCCAATTGGGCTGAGCAAGGTCGCACCTTTCTCTTCATGGAGAAATGAACGAACAAAATGTGTTTTTCCGTCTGCCCGACGGCGGAAATCATCTGCTGCGATGCCATGAAAAACTTTCGGAAGAATAGATTTCTTTCCCATCATCTTATTCAGCGCTGGTTTTGCCAAAAGTAGATACGAGACCATAGATGAAACTGGATTTCCGGGTAAACCAAATATAGGTACCCCCTGAACCACTCCAAATGCGAATGGCTTCGCAGGCTTTATTGCAATCTGCATCCATCGCATATCCCCTATTTTATTCAGTACCACTTTGACATAGTCATAATCGCCCATGCTCACTCCACCGGTAGTGATCAGCGCATCACACTTTGCGACGCCTTCTCGAACAGTCGTCTCGATCGCTTCTTCATTATCCGGAATTAATCCAAGGTCAACGGTTTCAAATCCGCCGCTCTCCAGTAGTGCGACCAACGAAAATCGATTTGAATCGCGAATCTGACCTGGAAGCAAAGGTTCATTTCCCTCAACTAGCTCATCCCCAGTGGAAAAAATACCTACTGTTGGGCGTTGAACAGTTTTGACTTGATATATGCCTAGGCCAGCTAAAAGTCCTATATGCGCTGGAGTTAAAGCTGTTCCCGTATCAATGACTTGATCGCCTGGGCAAAGATCTTCACCAGATCTGCGGATATGGTCACCTTTTTTGGCGCTGCGGTTCAGACGTACTAGATCTTTTGTCTCACCTTCTCTGGTCCATTCAACCATAACAATCGAATCCGCACCCTCTGGGAGAGGAGCGCCAGTCATTATCTTTGCGCTTTGCCCATTTTCAATTCTGAAATCTGGTTGTGTCCCAGCAGGGATCGCCCCAATAACTTCTAGCGTTACCTCATTACTTTCTGAAGCGCCATCTGTATCTGCTGCTTTTACCGCATAACCATCTACAGCAGTGTTGTCGAAGGGGGGAACTAGCTCTCCAGAAATAACTACTTCTGCTGTAACTTGCTCGCGAGCAGAAGTTATGTCAACTGTTTCTTCTGGAAGCTGGGAGACTCTTTCCAGAATATAATCTTGTGCTTCGCCTAGTGGGATCATTGTCTTATGCTAACAAAGCTCAATCGAGGACAGACGCTAGAACACGATGATCTGGGCGTATTATAGAAATAATGAATTTGTGGTGGCTTCTCATACCAATCAGTTACGTCCTCGGGACCTTCCCCACAGCACATATTGTTGCAGGACTAGTTGGCCATGACCCNACTGCAGAAGGTTCCGGAAACCCTGGAGCAACAAATGTNTATCGTGTTGCCGGAAAGAAAGCGGGTGCCATCGTACTGATTGGNGACTTGTTGAAAGGGGTTGCCCCAAGTCTCGTGTGTTTTCTTATAGATGGCCGGACGTTAGCCCTTGCTGCTGGGATGGCTGCAATGATCGGACATGTAGCTCCAATAACTAGAAAATTCAATGGAGGAAAAGGAGTAGCAACCCTTACCGGCCTATGCTCAGTTCTTTACCCCTTCGTCACACTTGGGCTCTTTATACTCTGGATCCCTTTNATGAAGCTCTTCAAACGGGCCTCTTTAGGATCGATCATCACGGTTCTTTTGTTACCCCTCGGAGTTCTGATAATGCCAGAAACTAGATGGTATGAAGTCATCGTCACAGGAGCGGCTTCAGCGGTCGTGACAGCTCGCCACCATGAGAATATTAAACGCCTCTTCAAAGGGGAGGAAAAAGCAATTGAATAAAAAACACTTTAGAGGAGTTCTTCATTTCCATAGGTGCTGCTACCCTACCGTTCGCTGGCGAATGGAGCGTTAAATGCCAACGTACGACTACAGATGTGAAACTTGCGGAAAGACCTTTGAAGTTTTTCAGTCATTCAGAGAGGACCCTTTGACAGAGTGTCCGGAAAAATCATGTACAGGAATGGTTAAAAAAATATTTTCAGCTCCGGGAATAAGTTTCAAAGGCTCTGGGTTTTATAAAAATGACAGTCGCAGCTCATCTACTAAAAAACAAACCTCTAAACCTTCGAACACCTCTTCTGACGATTCAAAATCTTCTAAATCTGATTCAGTCAAGAAGGATCCACCTTCCTCTTCCAGTTCTTCACCTTCCAACAGTCAGACCGGCTAAAGAACGCCAGTAGATAATAAAGAGATAGCTAGAATACCTATTGCAACACGGTAGAAACCAAAAACTGAGAAGCTTTTATTTTCAAGCCAACTGACCATCCATTTTACCGAAGCCACAGCAGAGAGAAATGCTGCAACTAAACCGACCAGTGGAGTCCAGTATCCAAAAAGGTCTATTATCCGTCCTCCATCTTGAGAAAGCTCGTAGAAAGTCGCTGCAGCTAAGGTCACTAGGCCTAAGAGGAAACTAAATTCAACAGCTGCTGCCAAAGATAATCCAAGTGCGACTAATGCAAAAATGGTAATCAAGCTTCGACTGACACCAGGCCATAGGGCCAGCGCTTGCACAAACCCAACCACAACCGCGCCCTGAAGGCTTAGACTCTCCATGCTCGACCCATCTCGTTTCAAGAATTTCTTCTCATGGGCTAAAAGAATAAAGACACCTCCAACAATCCACGCATAAGCTACAAGCTGTGATTCATACAGCTGATCCTTTACGTAATCGGCTAGCAAGAGCCCGATAATCGCTGTCGGAACAAACGCCACAACCAAATTTCTCAAGACAACCTTTCCGACCTCGCTTTGCCCACGCAAACCTTCGTACATTTGGCGAATTCTGCTTTTGTAAAGAACAACAATCGCCAAGATTGCCCCAATTTGAATAGAAATAATGTAACTATCTATGGCCTGTTCAGAAATTTCACTGCTATCGAGGTGCATCAATTCTTTCGCCGCTAGAAGGTGACCAGTTGAACTAATCGGAAGAAATTCTGTTAGCCCCTCTGTTACTCCTAGAACTATCGCCTTCCATAAAACCAGTCCTTCAGCGATAGCTGTCGGGCTACTAGCGGAAGCTTGCCCAGCGAAGGATTCAAAAAATAACACTAGAGCGATAGCAGCAAAACCAAACAGTAATGTGACTTGTTGACGTTTTTTAATCATGCCCTAATAAACCGTAGTCCCAATAAGAGACAAACCGCCTAAACCTTAGTAAGAAGCAACGTTTGCTTTCATACTCCAGAAACCATTATGTCGTTAACGACAATCGAAACACCCGATGACTTCATTGGAAGCCTCTCCAAATCATTTCCTATATTCTGGATGTCTAAAAGCATCCTTTGCAAGGTAGAGGCTACCGTTACTTCTCTAACAGGTTCAGCTAGGTCACCTTGGCGGATCATTAAGCCCTCAGCACCAGCAGAGAAATCACCACTGACAGGATTAACTCCTGAATGCAAACCTGCTACTCCTTGGATAAGCATCCCTTCTCCAACTTGTTCAATTAATTCTGACTGGCTGTGTACTCCTGGAGTCAGCATAAGAGCCAATGGCCCTGCGCCGGGCGAACTATTAAAACTTCGAACAGCTGAACCGGTGGATAATGTACCTAATGCTCGCGCTGTATAGCTGTTATGAAGAAATCCGCTTAAAGCACCTTGGTCTATTAAAGTATTCCTGCGGCTTGCTAGGCCCTCGCCATCAGCTTCAGTTGCAGTAAAGGCGTTAACATCAGTTGGGTCATCTATAAGAGTAAGAAAATTCGGCGCTACTTGATCACCTTCCCGATCTGCGAAAAGTGATCTCCCTTTAAGAAGAGCCTCTCCGCTTAATGTTGATCCGATGATTCCAAGAAATTGGGCAGTGACGTATGGATCTAGGATGACAGTCATTCGACCAGATTCAGCTTTCTTCGCTCCCAGTAGCCTTGTCGCTCTCTCCGTTGCATCAGAACTAGCTTTAGC
>PAEG01000099.1 GCA_002703045.1 Acidimicrobiaceae bacterium | reverse complement strand
TCATTTCCCGCCTTTGGCCCATACAACATGACCAAGCACGCTCTCGAGGGTATGGCCAAGGCCATGCGTATAGAACTTGAACCACAAGGGGTGGATGTCACTTTAATTAACCCTGGACCTCATGACACGGGATTCAATGACTCCATGGCAGAATCAATGTGGGAATGGTTCGGAGAAGACTCGTTGCAGTCGCCGAATATGGAAATGTTTACCATGATGCGAAGCGCAGCTACAACAGATCAAATGGACCCACAGGCGGTTGTTGACAAACTCGTAGAGCTAGTTGAAGCTGAGACTACGAAAGAACACAACATCGTCCCTGAAGATGGCGTTGATGAGCTGAATGAGGCGACAGGTCTAGATCACTAAATAACACAAATAATTCCANGGGAAGGGAAATTATGACAGCAGTAGAAGACAACCCATACGCATCTGAGGCTCGGTACCATGACCTCTACCCAGAAATGGGAACNGACGAAATNTCNACCGANCCGTACTATTCNGAAGAGTACTTCCAGCTAGAAAAGGAATANATTTTCAAAAAGTGCTGGTTTAATGCNGGAAGAATCGAAGACATCCCTAAAGCTGGNGATTACGTCGTCAAAGAAGTTCCTGTTTGCGATACATCCATTGTGATNGTCCGNCGTAAAGATGGCGGTCTCANTGCCTTTCATAANGTGTGCTCTCATCGAGGAAATAAAATGGCCTACGAAGANTCTGGGAACGCCCGATCCTTTAATTGCCGTTTTCACGGTTGGACGTATGATCACGATGGGGNCCTCNTAGTCGTTCCAGATGAAGAAAATTACTTTAACCTCGATAAATCGTGTTTGGGTCTGAGCATGGTGAGTGTCGATACCTGGGAAGGATTCATATTCGTCAACGTTGACCCTTCTCCGAAAGAAACTCTTGAAGAATACATGGGTGATTTAGGTAAAGGGCTTCACGGTTACCCTTTCGCGGAGACATCGGGTCAAGTCTTCACATTTGAAACGGTAGTTAATGCAAACTGGAAATTAGTGAAAGATGCTTTCCAAGAAGTTTGCCATACGCCATTCCAACACAATCGTTCACTCCCAGANGCATACATCAGCGAAGCGAATCCACACACGCGTTTCATNGACATGGCNATTGTTGGCCGCCATGCNCGAGCTTCACTNTTTGGCAATATGGAACATATGCCAAGCCCACTTGCCATGCAGGCCTATGGGTATGGGGCAACTATTGCAAGTGCTTCAATGGTTGACGGCGACGAAGTATCCTCAGCTCTCGCTCCGCCTGGAGTTAACCCGACAGGAAGTAGCGACTGGTCCTTCGAGTTGCAGGTATTTTTCCCCTCTTTCTTCTTAGCGGTAACGCAGGGAAGCTACTTCACGCATCAATTCATTCCATTAGCTGCAGATAAAACACATTGGTTCTCCACTACATGTTTNCCGAAATCGACTAATGCCGCTGAGCGCTTTAGCCAAGAATACGGGCGTGTCATGTTCAGAGACATTATGAACGAAGATGGAAGACANATAGAAGAAACCCAGTCAATGCTGAANTCAGGGGCAAAGAAAAGTTTCNTTCTTAAAGANGAAGAGTTNTTTATCCGTCAAGCATTATGGCAAGGCAATGAAATGATTATCGAAAATCAGAAAGGGTCCTGATGGGAGACATAACGCTACCAGAAGACTTTCAAGATCTTTCTGTATGGTCTATGTGGGATCTTGATCTGATGAGTGAGCGCAGCTTGCAACGATCTGAATCTTCCATGGACGACATCCAGTCTTTCTATGATGCGATGCTTCCCCGCATGGAAAATATTCTGAAGTATCTCGTGACTGTCCCTATGTCGGATGAGATGGAGCCTGAAGCAAAGTCACTTCTTAATCTTACGAAATCGATGGCTGAAGTAGCTCCAGCCGTTGAGCAGTTCTTTGAACCCACTATTTCCTTTGGGTTTGATACCACCCGTTGGGAACACGGNTCAGAGTAACGATCCGGTTAGTTTGAATTTGCTGTATAGGCTCCGCCGAGGACGATGGCGGTCCCGATGATTGCCAATNCGGTGACATTATCATCGCGAAAAACAACACCTAGGACTATCGCCACTATTGGGATGAGGTAGGTCACAATTGATGTACGGACGGCACCTACNCTGCCGTTGAGNTCAGCNGCGAGAGCATACGCTATNCCGGTCCCTCCNGCTCCGAGAGCNAGGCAGGCGATCATTGGNCCCCACCCGAATCCGCTNTCAGTAGCTCCAATGATGCCATAAGGGGCGGAGAGNATAACAGCGAATAGAAGCGCCCANCGAACNACCGGAATGGCTCCATACTTTCGCTGGAGAGGTCCAGCAATATGGACGGCAACCGCGTAGGAAAGGACGGCAAGTACGACAAGTAGAACACCTAGAGCGTTTGTTCCGTCTGTGGTTACTTCAGGAATTCCGATCAGGACAAGCCCCCCCAGTCCTGTCGCGACTCCTAGAAGCTGTTTCGATGCGGTTGGTATTTTGAACATTGTTAGCCCAACGACGACAGTGAGGATAGGCATGGCGCTATTGAGCATTCCGGTCATAGATGAATTGATCCATTGTTGGGCGACAGGGAACATTGTTAACGGGAAAGCCATCCAAGTAACCCCGAGCCACATAATCATTTTTCGGTCTTCGGCTTCGATCCGTGGCGCCCGTATGGGAATCGCCCATAACGTCAGGCATCCAAATCCGATCCGGAAAAAGGTAACAAGCCCCGGAGAGAATACTTCCAAACCAATATCGATAAAGAAAAAAGATGCTCCCCAAATACCGGCTGCGCCGAGAAGGAGACCCCAGTCAAGGAGTTGAAATTTAGAATGTTCAGCGTCTACTCTGTCAGCCACCCCGTAAGCCTAGGGGTAATTCCGGTGAATGCACCTATCGGGTACAGATGAGAACTCCTTGCCCATCATCGGTATCGATATTTCCGTCAGGGTCTGTTCCTACTAGAAGACACGTTCCGGAAGGCACTGTAGGAGTTGGCGGGAAAAGGTCGGATTCAACGACTCCATTTTCGTCCGCAATCCCTATCAAAAGTGTGTTCGTAAAATCACATGCAGATGGGAAGAGCTCTTCGAACGTTTCATAGGTGGCTGCGCATCCGATGCCGCCAACGAGTTCACCCGGAATAAATCCGCTTCCCTTAATGACACCCTGCCACAAAGAACCGTCAACGATTCCAGGGCTGACAGTGATTTCTAATCCGGGATCTGAATACAAAGGGCTGCTTATTAGGGCTGGCTCATCTGACTCAGGAAGTATTTGGATGGTTTCGGAACAAATTAGTGCTCCCGGACCATCGTCTGTGTCAGGATTATCATCAGGGTCAGTCGTGATTAGAAGACATGCTCCAGAGGGTGCTATTGGAACAGGGTCACTGACGGTGGCTGAGAAACTTCCCTCGTTATCTGTGAATGCAATGAGAGGTTCTGTAAAATTGCATAGCTCAAAGAAACGGGTTATAACTTCCATTTCATTTCCTGTTTCACATCCGATAATTGCAACACCGAGATTTGCCGGTAGTCCACTCCCAGATATTTCTCCCCTCCACAAATACCCGTTTGTGAAACCGGGGCTAATAGTAATTTCTAGCCCTGGATCAGCCCATTCAAGGTCGTTGACGAGATCGGGTGCATCCATAGCAGGAAAGCTGAAGTTACTTATGTCGAGGTCCTCATCACTTCTAGCGTCTTCTGAGTCTTCTGAGTCTTCTGAGTCTTCTGAGTCTTCGTCAAGTATTCCGGATTCGAGGACGGCTGCGAAATCCTCTGCTGAAAGCTGCCCTATGCAGGTTTGCACTACGTCCCCCATGTGGGTATCTAAAACTTGGTCGTTATCACCCGTCTCAAGAATTACCATAAGTTCAGCAGCTGAAAATCCGTTTATTTCAAGTGTTTCATCTATCCAACATTCATTAAAAGCAAGTGGAACACCATCGTCACTTTCAGAATTCTGAATGGACTCTACTAATGCGATTAAGGCATCTCGCCCACTATCGGTTGATTCGTCGCTGGGTGCGTCGTCGACTTCGACGGGGGTGGTTTGCTCTTCGGCTGTTTCGCCAGCGGACGCTGAAGGAGGTGTTGATGTTTCGTCGCTGCTTCCTCCGCAACTTGCGAGAACAGTGCACAAGATGCAGATTGGTATAACTAATTTTGCTGTAAGGGAATAGGGCATGGTCTAATTGTATGACCGATTACCGAAAGGATGTTACATGAGCGTTAAAGGTTGGAGTTATGGGATGCAGCTTCCGGTTCAGACCCTCACGAGAACCCTCGCTGACCCGTGGGAGGATGATGCAACCGTCGAAGACCTTGTAACGATCGCAAAAAGAGCTGAGGCAACCGGACACAGTTTCGTCGGGGTCTGTGATCATATTGCGATTCCTGATAACGACTATGCGGCGAATATGAGAACCACCTGGTATGACACTGTAGCGACGCTGTCTTACCTGGCTGCACATACGACAACCGTGAATCTACTTTCAGTGGTGTGGGTTGCCGCATATCGGCATCCTCTTCAAACTGCGAAATCGTTTGGGACGTTAGACCACCTGTCGGGGGGTCGTGTCATCATGGGAGTCGGCGCCGGCCATGTCGAAGCTGAGTTTGAAGCGTTGGGTGTTGACTATGCTCAACGAGGGAAGATCCTCAATGAAAACATTGACGCAATTCGTGGAGCCTTTCAAAATGATTATGCCAGCTTTGATGGAGACTTCTACTCGTATGAAAATGTCGCCATTGCTCCAGGTCCGGTGAATGGATCTCTGCCGATTTGGATTGGTGGTTCCGGTCGAGCTTCATGGAAACGCACTGGCCGTCAAGGAGACGGGTACATTCCGATGGGCGCTCCAGTGGACTCGTATCCAGAAATTGTTGACACGATTACGGCGGCGGCAGCTGAGGCTGGGCGCAGCGAGACTGAATTTGCAATTGGGTACATGCCCGGATGGGCGTACCTCACTGGAGAGGAGGCTCCTGACGGGTTACCTCCAGCATGGATCATAGGAGCTGAGGCGTTGGCTACAGATATTCGTGCGGCGCGAGAAGCTGGGGCGAATACGTTCCATATGAAGTTCAGAGGGCGAACCCTGTCGGAATACTTGGAGCAGCTCGATGCTTTTTATGAATCCGTTGTCCCTCTCGTGAATGAAGCTTAATGTCGACGGGAAACGTTGAAGATCAGTTTCTTATCCGTGATCTTCATTCACGATACGCGGATGTTTGTAGCAGGAAAGCATTCAGGGATTTGCATGATCTGATTCTTCCAGACGCCGATATTGTTCTTGATCTACGGGGAACGACATTGTCTTTTCGCGGCCCTAATGAAATCGGCACTTTTATCGCTGAGTCACTAGAAGCTTTTGATTTTTTCCAGTTCGTTATTCGCAACTCGGTCGTCACTATTGACGATTCCGGTGAGGCGGCTGGAGGACGATTATGGATGAGCGAAATGCGCCGTGTGAAAGATACAGGCATGTGGTCAACTATTTTTGGCGTTTACCATGATCAGTATTTGAAGCATGATGGTTCATGGATGATTGCAGGACGCCGCTATCATTCGTTGGCGCGACTTAGCCATGGATTAGAGTCATGCGACGTTTTTGACTTTCCAGAAGAATTCAATGACCTGATCTAATTACAGGTCCTATATGGGTAGGTTTCCTGTCGCTCTTCTTGTGGAACCTTCGTCAGTGTAGGCGGCGATGGTTCGTTGCGCGATGCGCATTTGATGCACTTCATCTGCTCCATCAGCGAATCTTGCCCACCGGGCGTGCTGGTACATGTGCGCCAGCGGCGTATCCGTTGAGTATCCGAGAGCTCCATGTACTTGGATAGAACGGTCAATGACACGTCCGAGCATGTTCGCCACAAAGTGCTTCGCCATGGAAACCTCAGCTTTGAAGTCTTCTTTCTTGTCGATCTTATGGGCGGCATGGAGGACCATCAGTTTCGCTTGATACAGTTCCATTGCCGAATCCGCGATCATCCATTGGATGCCTTGTTTCTCAGCGAGAAGCGACCCGTGGGAAAACCGGTTCAATGACCTGTCGACCATCATATCTAACGCCATTTCTGCCTGAGCGATCCACCGCATGCAGTGGGCAAGTCGAGCCGGGCCCAAACGGTATTGTCCAAGAAGGTGCCCCTGTCCTCGACCGCCGAGCATTTGGTCCTTGTGTACCCTGAGGTCTTCAATGATTATTTCACTATGGCCGGTACCTCCGTGCATTGTTTCAATCTGGCGAATCTCGTTCCAGCCTTCGGTGGGAAGGTCGATAATGAATGCTGAGTTTGCTGCTTGAGGAATATCGGGGTTCTCTTCGGTTCGGCAGACAAGGATAGCGAAGTTCGCACGGTGAGCGTTTGAGATGAACCATTTGTGCCCGTTGATGACCCATTCATCGCCATCCTCATAGGCACTGGTCTGAATCAGCGTTGGATCCGAACCAGCGACCTCAGGTTCAGTCATAGCGAAACACGACCATGTGGTCCCATGGCAGAGAGGTTTGAGATACTTCTCCGCTTGTTCTGGAGTGGCCCAGTGGAGGAGCGTGTGCATGTTTCCCTCATCAGGAGCTTGGCAATTAAAAACCCATGGCCCGTAATAGGATTTAGCTGCCTCAGCTTGGACCATTGCTAATTCAACATGTCCAAGGCCCATACCGCCCCATTCTTCGGGCATATGGGGTAGCCAGATCCCTTCCTTATGCGCCTGCTTGCGAAGCTGGATTAAAATCTCGGTTCGTTCTTTACCTTCAAGTGGTTCGCCACTTTCCCCACCTTCGAGCTTTGCTTCTGCCGGTTTGATCACATCATCAACAAAAGTACGGATTCGTAGCCGTATTTCCTCGAGTTCGGGTGTTAGGGAGAAGTCTATAGCCACGGGGTGCTCCTACATCTAGATAGAAAATTGGATCTATAGGTATTAGATCATTCAAAAAGTATCTGGTCCAACCCGAACGATCAAACGAGCATTATCTCAGGTGATCTTCTAAGCTTCAGATATGGAACTAGCTTTAGATCGAAAAACTGCACTCATAACCGGCGGATCAAAAGGGATCGGTAAAGCTATCGCAAAGAGCTTTGCAGATGCTGGGGCGAAGGTGATGATAACCAGCCGAAAAGCAGAGGTATGTGAGAGCGCTGCAGACGAAATTGGTGGTGGATGCGAATGGGAAGCAGGGAATGTTGGAGATCCTGAACATATGGAACAAGCCATTGATCGCACGATCGAATTATTTGGTGGGGTCGATATTTTGGTCAATAACGCTGCGACGAATCCTTATGCGGGGCCAATGATTGATGCTGATTTACCCCGATGGGAAAAAACTATTGATGTCAATATGACAGCGCCCTTTCTCTGGACACAGATGGTGTGGCAGAAATATCAGAAGGATAACGGCGGAGTTATTTTAAATATCGCTTCGGTAGGGGGATTAGAAACGAATCCAATGCTGGGCGTTTACGATGTCACTAAAGCAGGCTTAATCCATATGACAAAACAATTCGCCGCTGAACTAGCTCCTCAGGTGCGGGTGAATGCAATATGTCCGGGGCTAATCAAGACGGATTTTGCCCGAATGCTATGGGAAGGCGACGGTGGAGATATGGTGGCGCAACAATATCCGTTGAAACGTCTGGGTGAAGTTGAAGATATTGCCGCCGCCGCTTTATATCTCGCCGCTGATTCTGGAAGTTGGATCACCGGCCAAGCCATAGTGCTCGACGGTGGCGGACAAATAAAGTTCTAGAACCAGAGATTTCCCGAGGTGCACATCTCGGTTTTTACTTCTCCGATGCTGCTTCTGGGTGTCTTTCATTTAGAATATCAGCCCAGTGGGAACGCCCAGTAGCTCTTAGCCGTTCGAGGTATGTCGGAAGGTGTCCCCGAACATGAAAAGGTCCCCCCTCATCCAAAACGATTTCCATAGGATCTTCAGGGCTATAGCTTCTTGACAATTGTTCATCAGTCCAGTCTTCTAGGATCGAAGACCCCTCACTCGTTAGCTTTGTCGCTGAGCCAGCGAGGTCATGCTGCTCATGTGGGTCCTCTGAAATGTTGAAAAGCATTTCTTCATTCCAATGGCCATGGTAGCCATCATGCCACGTCCGTAAATAGAGATGATCTTTCCACCTGACCGAACGTTGACAAGACCACGCACCCTGCGAAAGCACCAGATGATCTCTTCCCCCATCAGTTTTCTGGTTAAGGTCATCCGCCAATGACTTCCCATCCCAATGCTTCGGAATTTTGACGCCTGCAAGATCAGCAACTGTTGTTGCAATATCTAAGTGATAGTGGAGTCCCGAATTTATTTGAGGTTCGAGGCCGGGCCAGAATAGGACAGCGGGGATATGGCAGGTAGCTTCATCAGCAGCTTGATGATCTGCGTAGACGCCGAGCTCGCCGAAAGCCTCTCCGTGATCTGAACTTATCAACACAGCGGTTTCATCACGGATCCCGAGATCGTCCAATTTGTTCAGCAACACTCCGACAGCGTCATCAGCGTACTTAACGCCCACGTCGTAGCCATCGAAAATCTGCTTCAGGGCGTCCATTGATGACGCATCCCATGGTTGCCGTGGAGGAGGATCACCCCATTCGTCCGGGCGGAATCCCCACGGCTCTTGAGCCGAGTGCGGACCTGAAAGCTCCCAGTTCCTCAAACGGACATCTTCGGTATGCCATTCAGGGATAGGGTCACCCGCAAAAGGGTTTCCATAATCCTCCGGAGTCGTATAGGGAGTATGGGGGTCCCAAAGGTGCACGTGAAGGAGCCAGTCTTCATCTTTTCCTTTCCTATCAAGCCAATCGATTGCGCTCGGTAGAACCTCATCGGCGCGTTCTCCTCCAAATCCGCGCATCAGATTCATAGCTTCCATGAATCCGCTATTCCACCAACTTGCCCCATGGCGAAAAGGAAATGATGAAATTGAGGCTGTACGCCAACCGGAGAGGAAAAATACTGACGCCCACGACCCGAGAGAAAACCGTCCGAAGAAATTCCGACTGGGTCCTTCTGGCCTTAAGTCAGCCGCAAGTCCACCATGATTGACCACGCAATTGCGGATGCCGAACATGCCAGTTATAAAAGCAGTTC
>PAEG01000098.1 GCA_002703045.1 Acidimicrobiaceae bacterium | reverse complement strand
AATGCTTCGCTCGGTAGCGATGATGCTCACACATACACCATCACCGATAACGATAATTCGCCAGTGGTTGATTTTAATACCCCCAGTTCGAGTGGTGCCGAATCTGTATCTGCCAAAGCCATTACGGTAGATTTATCGGCTGCATCAGCACAAGACGTAACGGTCAATTATGCGATAACTGGTACTGCAACTGGTTCCGGTACCGATTACACTCTGGCCAACGGAACGCTCACAATAAATGCTGGGTCAACATCTGGAGCCATCACAATTGCTAGTATCGTTAATGACTCATTAGATGAAGCCAATGAGACAGTCATCGTTACTCTATCAAGTCCCAGCAATGCTTCGCTCGGTAGCGATGATGCTCACACATACACCATCACCGATAACGATAATTCGCCAGTGGTTGACTTCAATACCACCAGTTCGAGTGGAGTAGAATCCGTATCTACTAAAGCTGTAACAGTGGATTTATCTGCAGTCTCAGGACAAAATGTTACGGTTAGTTATACGGTGACTGGAACTGCAACAGGATCGGGTACTGATTACACTTTGGCCAACGGAACGCTCACAATAAATGCTGGGTCAACAACCGGAACTATTACAATAGCTGGGATTGTCAATGATGGAGTTACCGAAGGAAGTGAGACCGTCATTCTTACTCTATCAAGTCCCAGCAATGCTTCGCTCGGTAGCGATGATGTTCACACATTTACAATCCTGGAGCCAGAAGGAGACAGGGATATATCTTTTGCTGATGCCACTTCAAGCGGAGCTGAGTCTTCATCTTCCAAAGCCATCACGGTCAATCTATCGGCAACCTCGGGAGAAGATGTGACAGTTAATTATGCGGTGACTGGAACTGCAACTGGATCAGGCACTGATTACACTTTGGCTAATGGTACTGCAACTATTTCAGCTGGTTCAACATCTACGACGATTACTATTGCTGGAATTGTTGATGACTCTTTAGATGAGGCAAATGAAACTGTTATTATCACCTTATCTAATCCGTCAAACGCAGATCCGGGCACCACTCTTGTTCATACTTATACCATCACCGATAACGATAATGCGCCAGTGGTTGACTTCAATACCACCAGTTCGAGTGGTGCCGAATCTGTATCATCTAAAGCTCTCACAGTAGATTTATCAGCAGCCTCAGGACAAAACGTAACAGTTGATTATGCTGTCACGGGAACAGCAACAGGGTCGGGTACTGATTACACTTTGGCTAATGGCACCTTAACTATCAACGCTGGTGCAACGTCTGGAACCATTAATATATCAAGTATTATCGATGACTCAATTCACGAGGCTAATGAGACAGTAATCGTTACTTTGTCAAACCCCAGTAATGCAACTTTGGGTAGTGATGATGCTCACACATACACCATCACTGATAATGACAGCGCGCCAGTGGTTGATTTTAATGCCACCAGTTCGAGTGGAGCTGAATCAGTTTCTTCTGCAGGTTTGACTGTAGATTTATCAGCAGCCTCAGGACAAAATGTGACAGTTGATTACGCTGTCACAGGAACAGCAACAGGGTCGGGTACTGATTACACTCTAGCCAATGGTACCTTAACCATTAATGCCGGTGAAACAAGCGGGACTATTACGATCGGTAGTATTGTTAATGACTCATTAGATGAATCCAATGAGACCGTCATTCTGACTCTATCAAACCCCAGCAACGCAACGTTGGGCAGTGACAGCGTCTATACTTATACCATCGCTGATAATGACGATGCACCAGTGGTTGATTTTAATACCACCAGTTCAAGTGGTGCCGAATCTACATCTTCCAAAGCCATCACGGTAGATTTATCTTCAGTTTCAGCAAAAACTATTATGGTTAATTACGCTATTACTGGAACGGCAAGCGGATCCGGTAATGATTACACTCTTGGAAGTGGGACTCTTACTATTAACGAGGGGTTTTCAACTGGTACGATAACCATTGCCAGTATTGTTGATGATTCTATAGATGAAGCAGATGAAACTGTTGTTTTAACACTATCTAACCCCAGCAATGCAACTTTAGGCAGTGACAGGGTTCACACTTACACTATCACTGACAATGAGAATACCCCAACTATTGACTTTAATACTAATAGCTCAAGTGGAGCCGAATCTGTATCTTCTAAATCTATCACGGTCGATTTATCTGGTCCTTCTAGCGAATCCGTAACGGTCGATTACGCAGTCACAGGAACGGCTACCGGATCAGGCACAGATTATACGCTGGTTAACGGGACTTTAAGCATTGCTGCAGGTACTACAACAAGCACTATCACGATTGCAAATATTGTTGATGACACTGAGGACGAAGCAGACGAGACGGTAATTATTACTTTATCAAGTCCCAACAATGCAACTTTAGGTAGTAATGATGTTCACTCTTATACGATTGCTGATGATGATGGTTTGCCTACAGTCGATTTTAATTCCACCAGTACAACTGGTGCTGAAGATATATCATCAGTTGCCTTAACTGTAGATTTATCTGCAGCTTCGAGTAATAACGTTACATTGAATTACGCCGTGACAGGCACAGCTACGGGTTCTGGTGCTGATTATACTTTGGCTAATGGCACATTAACCATAAACGCTGGTGCAACATCCGGAACTATTACAATAGCAGGGATTGTTGATGATGACCTAGATGAAGCCAATGAGACAGTAATAGTTACTTTATCGAACCCAAACAATGCCATTCTTGGGAATGATAGTGTCCACACCTACACCATCAGTGATAATGACGGCACTCCAGCAGTAGAATTTTCTACTTCAAGTTCAGCTGATTCAGAATCAGTTTCTACGAGATCAATATTTATTGGTATTCCCTTTGCAGCCTCTACAGAGATTGAAGTTTATTACGGAGTTACTGGAGGCACTGCTGGATCAGGCACAGACTACTCATTGTCATCTGGCAGCGTGATTATCGAGATGGGAGCAACAAGCGGAACAATAACTATACCGTCAATTATTGATGATTTAGCAGATGAAGCTGATGAAACAATAATCATCACTTTGTCTGATCCAACTGGCGCTACCCTTGGGAGTGATATTGTTCACACTGCCATTATTAATGACAATGATAACCCTCCAGTGATTGATTTTAATACCATCAGTTCAAGTGGAGCTGAGTCAGTTTCTTCTGCAGGTTTAACTGTTGATTTATCTACCGCGTCGAGTCAAAACGTGACTATTGATTATGCAGTTACAGGAACTGCCACTGGATCAGGAGAAGATTACACACTTGGCGCTGGAAAACTAACTATTAATGCGGGTGAAACAACTGGCACCATTACCATTGCGAGCATTATTGACGANCCATTTGACGAGCCTGATGAAACAGTAATTATTACTTTATCTAATCCGGTAAATGCAACTCTGGGTGCTGATACTACTCATACTTTTACGATTAATGACAATGATTTTACTCCAAATGTTAACTTTAGCACTCCAACTTCTAATGGTGACGAATCTATAACTTCTGCAGCTTTAACTTTAGATTTATCTGTTGCGCCCAGTCAAAATGTCTCAGTTAATTATGCAGTTACAGGCACAGCAATCGGATCAGGTACCGATTACACTCTAGCCGATGGAACGCTAACAATAAGTGCTGGTGAAACAACTGGTACTATTACAATCACTGATATTGTTGATGACACTTTGGATGAAGAGAATGAGACGGTGATAGTCACTTTATCAAGTCCAAGCAATGCAACCCTAGGGACTGATTCTGTTCACACTTACACTATTAATGATAATGATAGTCTTCCTGCCGTAGATTTTAATATTAAAAGCTCTAAAAGTGATGAGCCCTCTCCATCGATAAGTATCTCGGTTGACATATCTGAGATATCTGGCAAGGAAATATCAGTGGATTATGCATTGACAGGCACAGCAACTGGCTCAGGTAAGGACTATAATTTAGAGAATGGTACTTTAATAATAGATGCTGGTGAAAATACCGGCATCATAACAATTCCTAGCATTATTGATGATGATCTAGCAGAGGATGATGAAACGATTATTGTAACTTTGTCCAATCCAACCAATGCAACCCTGGGTGATGATCATATTTATACTCACACAATATTGGCAAATGATGATGACAAGAGACCAATCTTAATAGCAACAAGCCCTGAAGATAACAGCACAAGGGTCCCAGTAAATAGCGATATCATTTTGACGTTTGACAAAGCTGTGAATTGTGAATCAGGCAGCATTAATATTGAATCAGAGGGTAATTCTTCTTCTTTTGCTATCAGTTTACCAAATGAAGCTCTGACCGGTTGCGGGACTGAGATTATCACGATTAATTTACCCGCAGATCTTGAGTACGAAACAGAATATTTCNTATTAATTGAAAACACTGTATTTGAAGACATTTTAGGAAATTCCTATAAAGGCATTAGTGACAAACAAGAGTTTAATTTTAAAACTCCTATTATATTGACAGATCCTACTCTAAAGCAGCCTGTAATTGATAATGCAAAAGCCATGCTACAGATTGCAACTCGCTGGGTTGATCAAAATGTTAATGTAATTTCCAAACGGATGAAGAATTCATCGCAACAAGGTTTGAGTGGGTTGAAGGTTAATTTTAATAATAAGATTATTGATTCAATGAAGAACATTGGCGTGAGTGAGAATAATAATAATTTTGTTGAACTGCCAATCTTGGAGTTATGTACTATCAATTCTAGTGGACCCAAAACCGATCCATCTCTGAACATAAAGGTCCATTTATCTAAAATTGCAACTGAAGATATCGTCGTAGGTTTTAATATTACTGGCTCATCAGACAAAGAAAACTTTTCATTTGGGGAAGGAATATTGAATATAGAGGCTGGNCTCAAATCTGCCATCATTATCATCGATGGCATTGCNCAAGAAAGATTTGGTTTTACCCCAGGNGATAGGAAAATTATGGTGACTCTTTTAGAGTCTTCAAATGCATTATTAGGCGACAATTTGGTTTATACCCATACACTAACAGATGATCTAAAAGTATGGACTGATCCTAACGTAAATTATTTCTGTATAACAGAATTTGATANTCNTAAATCATCAGTACCTATCATTACAAAATCCTCTTATCATTCCTACTCACTAGTTACTAACCCTCAATACTATAATCAAGATATAGGCTTTGCAGATACTAATCCTGATATCCAAATTTCGAATATAAATGATGATCGAGAAGAAGCTGAGAGTGCTCAAGGTTTAGAACAATTAAAGTCGACGGTCAAAGAATGGGCTTCAGATCCTGTGAAAGTAACGGCTGATGGAGAACTCAAGGAACTGCTTGGCGATTGGTCAGTATGGATCGATGGCGAATTTGGAGAATTTACCCTTCGTAAAAATAAGCACAGTACAAGAATTCTGGACGAAAGGTCTTTTCATATAGGAATTGATAGGCTGAATAATGAAGGAAATTTATTTGGTTTTGCCTTGGGCCTAGGAGAAGCTAAACCAATAAACAGAAATAATGACTCTCATGTAGAATCTAGGAACTATAGCTTCTCAACATATGGAAAATTCGATGATAGAAGTAATACGTTTCAATTTATTTTTGGGATCAGTAAATTAGAATTTGACTCAGACCGATTGGATGGAAAAGAGTTTCTAAAAGGCCAACGAGAAGCGAATCAGATATTTGGATCCCTTGCGTTCATTCGTTCATTAAGCAGTGAGTCTAGCAACTGGCAAATTTCTCCCTATCTTAGAATTGATGCCTCATACACAGAGTTTGATAAATTTAATGAAATAGGCGGTGAGACTGCATTAACTTTTGATGAACTAACACTATCAAATGTTAAGGCATCAATTGGAACAGACATCAGCTATCTATTTGTAGGATCAAAATACAATGCAATGCCATATATGACACTAGAATACGGCTTAGATTACTCGGAAACTTCTAGCCAGAATATGTATTACACTTTAGAAGGGCCGAATATGAATTACATATTAAAGCTGGATAACGGAGTGAAAGCTCATAACTGGGAAGTCGACTTAGGATTGATACTCGAAATTTCTACTGATATGACCACTAATCTCGGTTGCAGATGGCAAGGAAGATCTAGCTACTTATCTGACTATTCAAGCATTTCTAATAATGATCTCTCTCAATCTGAGATTTGTTATCTTGAGCTAATGTTGAGTCTCTAATTGTGCCAGAATCCTTTTGCAATTTAAGTGACCATGTTTTGTAAAAAAAATCGAATAATGTTCTACCTCCATAATTCATCATAATGAACACAAAAAAAAGAGAGAAAACTAAGGCAAAGCTTTTAAAAGCAGTCCGCTTGATTATTACCAGGGGAGAGAAGGCCTCAGTAAGTTCAATTACAAAAAAAGCTAACCTTGCTTATGGCACTTTTTATAGATATTTCAAAGACTTAGATGAAATTTACTACGAGGCTATCGAAGAATTATTATTTGATCTTGCTCTAAAACTTGGGCCTGAGTTAAATAGTATTTATCCTGCCCCCCTAAGAGTCTATGTAGCGTGGTATATAGTTATTGATTTTTATAAAGACAAAAATACTGCAACCTGGTTGTTGGACCATCCCGGAAAAATTAATAAAGCTTTTCTCGATACACAACCAATAAGTGAAGAATGGATACAAGAAGCTATAAAGGATCCAAAACTGCCTTTGTTTACCAAAAAAAATGCTAATCATTATATGAAAGTGCGAACTTATCTTTTTTGGATGTATGCAAACGCCTTAAAAGAAATACTTAAAGGCAGAAAAATAGTAGATATTTATACTGAATTAATGAGCGCCTCAAATATTTTTAATTTTTCTAAAAATACCCATGAGTTGTATATAAAAACATCAATCAAATATTTTGATGAAATAAAGAGAAATCACTTTTAAGTATTAAGATAGAAAACAAAACAGTAATAATCAAAATTTATCAGTCAGCTCAAAATATCTTGCTATTTTTATACTGTCAATTTTTATACAATCTAAAATCAAGACAAGTGTTGGAGAATACATGGAACATCCTTTAGAGCAGATAAGTGCTGAAGAAATAGATAATGCAGTGAAATTATGTCGATCATTCGAAGGATTTGATGAGAATGCTTTGTTCGTAAATATTAGTTTGGTTGAGCCCGAGAAAGAATTTGTTAGGAACTATAAGCAAGGTGGTGATTGTCCCAGGAATCTCAAGATTCGAGGAATAGATTCTAATGAAGATGGTGGGTTTGTAGCTATTATAGATATTAAAGCCAATAAGATAACAAGTCTTGATAGAGTTCCTCAGAACGCTCAAGTCACTTACAGTATGGCTGAAGTTTTTATGACTCAAGAGCTAACTAAGTCTGATGAGCGATATCAAGAGGCTTTAAAGAAAAGAGGAATTACTGACCTGGATTTGGTTCAAATAGACCCTTGGCCCGCTGGAGGTATTGTCCATGAAACTGTTGAGCCAGGACACAGAGCACTAAAAGCCATATCGTTTTTAAGAGAAAATGAGACTGACAACGCTTATGCCAAACCTATTACAGGAGTTATCTCCCATGTCGATTTGACTTTGCAGAAGGTTACTCACATAGAAGATCATGGCGTTGTAGAAATGCCTAAAGCACACGCAAGGTACGATGCAGATTCTCAAGCTGAACTAAGAGAACAACCTAAAAAGATAGATATTACTCAACCTGACGGACCTGGATTTGAAGTTGAAGGAAATCTTATCAGTTGGGAAGGGTGGCAGGTTAGAGCATCTGTTAACCCTGATGAAGGTCCCGTACTTCATCAGTTATCTTTGGATGGTAGGCCAATACTTCATAGAGTAGCTCTTTCAGATATGGTAGTACCTTATGGAACAGCCGATCCTATGCATAGCTGGAAGGCAGTTCATGATGGCACAGAATATGGTTTTGGAACTTTAGTAAACTCTCTAACCTTGGGATGCGATTGTTTAGGCGAAATTCATTACATGGACGCAAATATGCTTATGTTTGATGGCTCTGTGAATACTATTGAAAGTGCCATATGCATCCATGAAGAGGATTATGGAATCCAATGGAAACATATGGATATGAATATGCTTGGTGCTAATGAAGTTAGGCGCTCAAGAAGATTGGTTATCAGCTCTATTGCGACCATAGGAAATTATGACTACGGGCTTTTCTGGTATTTGTATCTTGATGGCACTATCCAATGTGAAGTTAAATTGACAGGTATAGTAGGCATCAGTGCTTATGACGAAAAGATACATAGAAAAGATCAGGATTTTCGTATTACAGACGAGCTCGTTTCTCCCATTCATCAACATTTATTTTGTGTGAGATTAGACTGGGACTTAGAAGGTGGTAATAATCAATTATTTGAGTCTAATGTTGAGGCTTTGCCAATCAGCGATGAAAATCCACACGGAATGCAACTTAGTGCAGTGGCTACACATTTGAAAACAGAAAGTGAAGCTAAAAGAAATGTCTCATCTTCTTCAAGTAGAGTGTGGAAAGTAATTAATGCTAATAAAACAAGCTCCTTTGGACTCCCCGTGGGTTATAAACTGCTGCCTGGTAATACTCCAGCCTTACTCGCTCACCCAGATTCTCCTCCAGGAAAAAGGGCTTCATTTGCAAAACATAATCTATGGGCAACCCCATTTCATCAAGACGAACAAGCAGCCGGAGGTGAGTATTCAGTAATGCACTCCGGGGAAGGCGGCTTGGATGATATAACTTCAAATGATCGCGATATAAGTGAATGTGATCTAGTCACTTGGCATACCTTTGGTGTCACGCACACCCCTAGGCCAGAAGAT
>PAEG01000097.1 GCA_002703045.1 Acidimicrobiaceae bacterium | reverse complement strand
CTGCCATCAATGTTGCTCAAATCCGCTATCACGTCCGCGTTATGAAGGTCGATCCCTATCACATTGGCGCCATCCAACTCTAAAGAATTTCTTAAGAATGCTCCAATGCCAGATGCACTTCCAGTAATGGCGATCGTTATTTCTTTGTTGGAAGACATATAAAGGTTTTAGACTATTCGTCACTAAATAAACAAATACGGCGGAAAGAGGATTTTTGTCTCAAGTAGGCCAAACTGGGAAAATGGCTAAAGACAAAGAACAGGGATCTTCATCAGAATTCCCAAATAACCCAATCACTCCGACAGGGGATAGAAATATATGGGAAGCCTTGTTCCCCTTGTTCGCTTTTATTGTCGTTAATCGCTTGTTCAGTTTGCTATGGGCGATTGTTGTAGCCACAGTTTGGTCGCTAAAAATNACATTCCAGAGATACCGACAGGGGCACCCTATCGGGCGGTTTTTGCCAATAGTAACTATCGGGATTATCGCAAGNGGAGTCGTTGGAATCATTACAGACAGTGAAGCGGTATATTTTGGAATCGGTATCGGGATAAAGGCTTCGGTCGGCTTCGTACTCATTATTTCTGTTTTTCTGAAAAAAAACCTGCTGATGAAATATGCACCTCTTATTNTGGGTTTTAAGAGAAGCATTACGTCTCAACCGGCTTATAAAAAGGCTATGAACCACATATCAGTGTTTATAGCTTTCGCACAATTTGCCAGCTCTGCATTCGACATATGGTTATTCAANAATNCTTCGGTTGATGGGTATTTGATCATCCGGTTTTTTGTGAATTGGCCCTTCACCACACTTGTAATACTTGGATCGTTCTTNTACTTGAATCGACGTTTGAGNCAGATNCAAGGCTTTCCTGGCATNGCAAGCATTATGGAAGAAAGNCTAGCGAATGATGAGTCAGGTAAAAAGCGAAAACGAAACACGAANGAGAATTGAGACAATACTTAAATNAGACTTGAGGAGAAACTAGATGGTTNNGGATGATTTAAGCGGATATGGANTTCTNGTAACTGGTGGCGGTACTGGGATAGGTAAAGCGTGTGCTGCTTCNTTAGTNCGCAATGGTGCTTCAGTTACTATCTGCGGACGGACCGAGGGGCGACTNCAACAAGCACAAGAAGAAATCGCAAAAGTCACTNGCGGGGAAGGCANNATTCAATATTNGGTTTGTGATGTGACTGANGAAGNNCAGGTAGAGGAAGCTATGGCNGCAGCTTCCCGTTTTGGAAGCGNACTTAAAGGAGTTGTTGCCAATGCTGGAGGAGGTGGAGCACTAGCCCCATATCACCTTCAAAGTCTTGAGGAGTTCACTAGGGTCCTTCACCTCAATGTTTTAGGGACGATGCTATGCATAAAACATTCGGTTCCCTATTTAAAAGAATCCGGAGGAGGTTCATTCGTAGGGATGTCGTCAATTGCTGGGCATTTGACTCATCTTTGGTTCGGAGCGTACCCTGCAGCAAAAGCTGGGATAGAAGCGATGATTAGGAATGCTGCAGATGAATTTGGGCAGTCGAACATCCGTTTCAACGCGGTTCGGCCGGGCTTTATCGCTACCGAAATAATGCAGGGAGTGCCTAGAGACAGCGAAACTTTTAAGTCCTATATAGATAATACGCCCTTGGGAGATATTGGAACTCCTGAAGATGTTGCCTCNTTGGTGGAATTCTTNATCAGTTCAGATTCACGTTGGATCACCGGTCAATGCATTAACGTTGATGGAGGGCATTCGCTTCGTAGAGGCCCTCAATTCACTGAATTCTTAATCGGTCTAACAGACGAGGAAATCCACGGAGATCTAAAANGTAAAGACTAACAATTATTTTTTAAATTTCAGATCCTATTTCATCGCAGNTAATTTATCTATCAATCTATTNAAAAAAGNAACTNCTCAAATTTCTTTTTCGAGCTGCATAAGGCATGAAGCCAGNCCGTAAACAAATGAATTCGGCATTTCNANAGGNTCAGAGAGTAACTTAATGCTGGCTATTCGTTCGAGGAAAATTTCAAAGAAAAGCTTTATTTCCAATCGCGCTAATGATGCCCCTAAGCAAAAATGGGTTCCAAACCCAAAAGCAATATGATGATTAGGGTCTCTAGCGATATTTAATCTTTCAGGATTATCAAANTGAGATGTGTCTCGGTTTGCCGAAGAATACATAAGGACAACCTGTTGCCCTTTTCGAATTNNCTCTCCACCAATTTCATAGTCTTCTGTGGCGACGCGGCACATATTGTGNATAGGNGTAACAAATCGAATAAANTCTTCNACCGCTAAATCTAGATTTGCCCCATTCTTNAAAAGATCCCATTGNTCAGGGTTTTTAGTTAGNTCTAAAAGAGTCCGAGCTATAACTGTCCTTGTCGTTTCTGCACCGCCATCAAGCAATAGAAGGCAATCGCTTATGATTTGGTCTAGCCCAAAGTTTGCCTTGTCTCTCAAGCCATTTCTTTCAGCTTCGATCCAAGTACTCATGATGTCATCGCTAGGAGTTTTGCTTTTTTCTTCATACAAATCCGAACAAGCTTGAACGAATTCAAACACAGCGGTTGTCCCAGCTTCATTGGCATATCTCGGGCCACCACCAAGAGCAATCGTTTCTTCCGACCACCGTTGTAGTGCAGGCCAAAGTGCATCTGGGAAGCCAAGTAGGTGGCCTATCATCATTGCTGGCAGCGGGGCAGCCAACTCCCCGACAATATCGACAGGTCGATCTTCTGAAGTAGCATCTTCTAATAATCGGTGGACTGCACCTTCAATATGTGGAGTCCAAGAATCAACTGATCTAGGTGTGAACCGTCGAGAAACAAGTAATCTCCGCACACTATGCTCTGGGTCATCAAGACCGATAATCGATTGATCAGCGGGCATGTTTGGTCGGTACCCCCCCTTGTCTCCATCCGAATTAATGAATACCGTTTTATTCTTCTCAATTTCAACTATGTCGTCATATCTTGAAATTCCCCAAAGCTCATTTGTTGCATCCCAATACACTGGGCACTCAGATCTCATCCACTGATATGCCGTATAAGGATCATTTACGTAGAAATCNCCATCTAANAGATCAATTGTCGTATCAGCCATATTTCTCACCGTAGCTTTTCTAAGNGGCCTATGCTCTTCGGTCNGTGATATTCATAGNGTGTTAACAGATAGTTCAATAAACAGCATTNGTGCGGTCTCCGAAGAACTAGAACGCGATACCGTGAATATATGACTTTAGATATCGATATAGCGAAATATGGGCTCTTGCAGTCAGTTGTGGATCAGAAAAACTATGAGAGGTCTATCAGCAGATTTCGAGAGGCAGAAATTCTATTACCTACNTTTGAACAGCTTTCTGACCCTTCTTCAATCCCTGAAAAAATCCTTACTAAATTAGAAGAAATTGACCCAAACGAAGCNCATCCACTTAATCTATTTCGAGTGCATTGGTACAATTCGTTTCAGAGTGCTCGCCAAACAACTTTGCCAGAACATATNGTCCTTCCGAAAGAACTAACCGGAGTCGATGCTCAAATTGTTCTTTTGTTCGGAAATCGGTTTCCAATGATTACCGCACATAAGGTACTTGCAGCATATTCGTGTTTTTTGCCACGAGTAGTCAGTGGGCAGTTCAACCCTGATATGCATCGTGCAGTGTGGCCATCCACTGGGAATTATGCTCGTGGAGGAATAGCAATATCGACTCTCTTACAAAGTCGAGGTGTCGCGGTGCTGCCAGAGAACATGAGCAAAGAGCGCTTTGACTGGTTAGATAAGTGGGTTCTAGATCCAGAGGACGTGATACGAACACCAGGTTCAGAAAGCAATGTCAAAGAGATTTATGATGCCTGTAATGAACTACAGAAGGACGAAACTAATTTCATCTTTAATCAGTTTTCAGAGTACGCGAATCACATAGGTCATTACAAGGTGACTGGGCAAGCTCTAGGTCATGTCTTCGAGACAATGCGAATGGCTAATCCTGATCTTGAATTGAAAGCATTCGTATCTGCTTCTGGTTCTGCTGGCACNCTAGGAGCAGGAGACAGNTTAAAGGATGANTTCGGAGCAAAGATCGTTGCCGTTGAAGCATTAGAATGTCCTACCATGCTCTACAACGGATACGGGGAGCANAATATCCAGGGGATCGGAGATAAACATATACCTCTAATCCACAACGTCATGAATACGGACATAGTCGTAGGAGTTAGCGATCAAGCAACTGATAACTTGAACCTCGTTTTTACAACTGAGGANGGGANAAAGTTCCTTNTTGAAGAAATGGGGGTAGATNCAGAAATTGTNATGGATCTCTGCCATTTCGGNTTTTCTTCAATCTGCAATATGACAGCTGCNATAAAGACCGCNAAAGCTCTCAACCTNGGCGAAAACGATGTTGTTATAACTGTTGCAACAGACGGTTCNGAGCTTTACGANAGCGAAAAACAACAACTGTTGCAAAGCAAATTTAATAGTGATTTCANTATGGGCCANGCNAGNGAGATAGCATCTACTTTTCTTAAGGAAATTAANACCGAACANCTNTTGCAATTNGATGAANTAGGTCGGGAAAGAATCTTTAACTTAGGTTATTACACATGGGTAGAGCAACAAGGAGTTAGNGTNGAAGANTTCGACGCCCGTCGGGATCAAAAATTCTGGGACTACCTNCACACCATGACGCCGGCNTGGGACACCATGGTCGAAGAGTTTAATGATCANACAGGTGTGACGGTNTAGGTGCTTGAGCCAACAAATGCNTCANGCCAATCTTGGCTNCCTACACCTCCTAGNGCAACTTGGCCCNNATCTNAAGAANNTNCANCGAACCCNTNNATNAAATGGAGAANGTTCNTNTGGTCATGGCATTATGCCANCGNTAAAGGCTGGACCGATNAGGNTTATGTTTCATTAGTGACCGAAATCGATANAGCAATTTCAGCTATAGATGGTTCCGGATTCCGAACAACACCAACAGGAACATGGATAGGCGCTTCAGATGCGCTTCCAAACTTCTGTCTCTGGAAGGACGAAACCAACAATGTTGCNGGATCACATAAAGCAAGGCANTTAATGGGNGTTCTACTTCATTTAGCCNTTAATGCTANTGATNNAGACCAAAGATTAGCTATATCTTCATGCGGAAATGCAGCAATAGGCGCAGCAACAGTTGCTCGGGCTGTCAATAGGCCNATAGATGTTTTTATACCTACTTGGGCAAGCCCAAAAATAGTGGACCAGCTTGAGAACCTAGATGCGACCATACATGTATGCGATCGAAAAGTGGGNGAACTCGGNGATCCATGTATGAANCGGTTNCAAGAAGCTATCAAAAAAGGTTCACTTCCATTTAGCGTCCAAGCTTCTGAAAATATTTTCGCCCTAGATGGTGGAAGAACTTTGGGATGGGAACTAGCAGAGGTAATCGCATCTAATTCGATAGATCACCTCTTTATACAAGTCGGAGGTGGGGCCCTACTTACGAGCTGCACTATAGGCCTATTAGAAGCTAAAGAGTTCGGGATTCTCGANAACGTNCCTAAGGTNTGTGCCGTCCAAGCTGAAGGGTGTGCGCCGTTCGATAAGGCCTGGAAAGGACTTCCTCGGGAAACGACAGATCAAGAAAAGATCGATTATGCAATTTCTAATGCTGCAACGTTAATGTCTCCTTGGGAGAAACCAGAAAGTCTTGCAACTGGGATCCTCGACGATATCACCTATGACTGGATTGGCGTCGTAACGGCACTCGCTCATACAGGAGGAGAAAGTATCGTAGCTTCAGAAAAAGAAATAGCNATGGCTTACGATTTAGTGAATNNACAGGGTNTAAATGCTGAGCCCACTGGATCCGCCGGAGTGGCTGGGGTTATATCCGCACTAAAAGCAGGTTATCTTGAGCGATCAGATCGAGTGGGGGTTCTATTAACTGGAGTTCTTCGTTAATCAGAAATGGTGTATATCACTGAATTGTTGTTCGATCATTTCGAGCTAGCGTGACCCAAATACGTCCAGGGGGGACCTTCAGATCNCTNCCATCCNCATCTTGNAGAGAAAACCATTCTGTGTCTGNNTCTCGTGACCANGTTCCNGAGACAACTTTCCCATCAGCTANNATCCATGCNGGCCCGCTTCCCGTTGTTNNCGTTACAGGGACGACGNNNCCAGATGTGCACCCATAACATGTCATGTACACGTCCATTTCAAAAACTATAAGCGTGTCAGCTGAAACCCGCTGGGCGTTCCCTTCAGAATCTAGATAGTAATGGGGATTACCTGTCGTATTTTTCTCGTAATGATTTAGAACAGGATTCCAATACCAACTAGAAGAAAACTCGTACGGGTAGGTCATCGATATTTGCGTTGCTGGAGTTGCATCTTGCGGCATTTCCCCAAAATTCCACAGAGCTTGTAGGGGTTCGTCGTAGTCACCCCTATCGTCTAGTGCTCGTAATGCAGCCGTATCTCCATACAGATTATGAGGAGCGTAACGGTCGTTTATTCGAAATGTTCCTTCTGGTTCTAAGAAGTAGCGAACTGACGAGCTCCAAGCCAACTCGTAGACCCAGTCTTGCCCACCCGAATTAACAAAACTTGCTCCAAAAGGATTTTGAAGGGCGACATCGGTTGGGCGCATCGAACGTATCGGTCCTAGGTAATCAACATCGGAAGCCTGAAAGAACGCAAGATATCGCGTCAGGCCTTCCACCCATATCTCAAAGATAAGATCAGCTTTTTCGATACCAGATTGGGGGCGGGCCTCTAGATGGTTGTCTACCTTTACACCTAGAATTCTTCGTGTCAGACTTTCTTCAGAAACTGCGGTCCCATTTAGAGGAGACCGAATAATCCCATCTTTCTCGTCCTGTTCAAACTCAGACAAAACAGGGGTTGGTGTAGGAGTGGGGGATGGATCGTCGGGGCTTTCTGTTGGTGTTTGCGTTGGTGTCGGCGGAACTGTTGGGGTTGGCTCGGTGGTCGCTTCTTCAGCGGCTTCTTCAACAGGATTACTATCCCCTCCGCACGCTGACAGCAGAAGAGCCATGGCTGTCATGAGAAGCGCAAACCAAACTAGGATAGTTTTTTTTTCATCTCGAAGAGAATTGGAAGAATTCGGCACTAGCTGATAGTAGGGGAAATTCTTATCGATCTGAAGTCACCAAGGAAGAATTTTTGAAATAGAACCATATATAGGACTTAGCTTTCTCTTCACTAGAGATTTCTAGTCTTCTGTTTAATCAAACCCGATGCTCTCATCAATATACTCATTTGTAAAAATATCTGAAGGGCCTATCTCATTTGTATCGATTCCAGCTTCATCCATTAGGTGAATTACCTCTTGGACCCGATTTTGATCCATATCTCCAACAACGTCATTTGTTCCATTGCCTACAAGACCTAACTCCGATTGTGTTTTCACCGAATAATCAGCGATTTCCTCGCCGTAAACCCAAAAACTATTAAAGGATTCAACCACATCGACAATTAGGGCGTTTGTATTGTCAGGGTTGGAACTGAAATTGATGACAGCTCGTTGGATTATCGGAACCAAATCTCTCAAACAGGCATCAAGAGAGACTTTATCGTCAGATCTAATCGCTAAGGTCTGCGAATAAACAGGGAACCCAGCGTCGTGGAGAAGCTGGTATTTAACATCTTTACCCCAGTCTTCGTAGGTATTTCTGTAATTGAATGGCTCTGCGGAAGCGAACCCTTGCTGGGCTATCGACCCCTGACTGGCAATAAAGTTAGCTGGAGATCCGTCATAAGAGGGATCTACCTGACCTGCAGACCATATTCCTTGAGCAATAAAGACCTCTGAAAATACTTCCGGCCCAAATACGCTAATTGTAATATCTCTCTCTCCTAAGTCAGCAATGGACTCAACATCTGGGTACGTATCCGGATCCCACATGATCATTTGAGGGTTTCTCTCAAGTGGCGCAACCACTGATAAAAGAGGAGCACTGTTGAACCGAGTAATTTGTCCCTCAGTATTGGCATACCCCAAGGTAATACTTGTATCGGTATACATGTGACTTGCTACTGGAGTAAAACCAATAGC
>PAEG01000096.1 GCA_002703045.1 Acidimicrobiaceae bacterium | reverse complement strand
CAAATAGCAACAGAGGAATCCCAGTTGCTAGGCCTGAGAGGAATACCAGCACTGTCACACTAGTACTTATGCTCAGATTATCGGTAGCATTCCCTCTTACGAGGAGAAATATTAGTGCTGGGATTACGACAGTAGATGTTTCGATAGTTAATCCTGTCAGTGGTCCAGCGGGTGCAATTTTGCGTATTAACCCATAGAGAGCGAATGAGCATGCCAGTGAAACAGAAATCCAAGGGAAAGAGCCGAGGGCAATCGTAAGCCACAGAACTCCAAGGAAGGCGAGGCCGACAGAGATCCATACTGTTGACCTAAGCTTCTCTCTAAGAATGACCACCCCTAGAAGAACATTCATCAATGGATTCATGAAATAACCTAGAGAGGCATCGACAACATGGTTACTGTCAACTGCCCATACGAACATCCCCCAGTTAAAGCCAATTAGAAGGCCACAAGTCATCCCCGCAAGAAGCCCGCTTCTAGAAAAAACCACATCACGAAGCTCATTACTTTTCCTAAATAGTTTGATTGCAAAAAGAGTGAAGAGGAATGTGCAAAGTATTCGCCAAGAAAGAACATCTATCGCGTCAATTTCCGTGAGAGCTTTCCAGAAAATAGGGGAGAGGCCCCAGAGAATGTATCCAGTTAATCCGAACCATATTCCACGGTTCATCTCGTTAACCATTCTCTTTCACTCTCATTTCCGAAGTAGTGGGTATCGTCAATCAGTATGTCTCTAAAAGTGTGCTTTATGTAGCCTAACGTGGTTCATCTATTTGCTACGGCTACTCTTCAGGTATGCGAACTAAAGAATCTTCTATAGTGGCGCTAGCCGTTCTTCCGCTTTTCTGGGTTTCAAGTTGTGGACAAATGTCTAAGCCCGAAGAGGTACCTGCGCCTAGCATCTCTTCAGAAGCTATTGAAGACCTACTTTCATCTGCGTTTGTGGTTGAAGGTCTTGCTTGTCAGAGAAAAGCAATTGGATCTGGTATTGCTGTTGAAGCAGGTATTCTTACCAATGCACATGTGGTTGCTGGAACAGATGAGTTGCATGTAATAGATAGAAATGGCGATCAACATCTGGCAAAAATAGTCGCATTTGACCCCCAGTCAGATCTTGCCTTATTGCATGTTGACGGTTTATATGCACCCGCACTTCCAATTGCCCTACCTGAGAGAGGCGCATATGGGGTTGCTCTGGTCGGTGGAGGCGGTCAGGTTAAAGCAATTCCCGCAAATATCGACCGAGTAGTAGATATAAATATTGCAGATATTTATGGAGAGGGTGAATACCGACGAAAAGGAATGCAATTAGAAGCCGATATTTCTCCGGGCGATTCCGGTGGGGCTATTATCGATAGCTCTGGGAGCGTAGTTGGTCTTATCTTTTCCCGTTCCAATAATACGGACGGTGTCTCGTATGCAGTTTCAAGCGAGGAGTTTTCTCTTGTAACCAGAGAGATTTTACCTAACGGAGCTAACAATGGCGAATGCTTGCGGAGGTAACTAGGAGTCTTTACCAAATGAAGAAATGGCGAAGACTCAGGAACCATGTAAAATACAAACAATTGATGGAGTGGGGATGAGCAGAGAAAAAATCATTGAATTAACGAGATCTCATGTTGAAATAATGAAAAGCGGGGAATTGCCGCTTGCTGATGATGTTTTTCGTATTCCGGTGACAAATTACTTCGATCCTGATCGTTGGGAAGCGGAGATGGATCTCATCTTTAAGCGGCTCCCTCTTGTGCTTGGGTTTAGTGTGGAGATTCCCAAAGCGGGTGATTACAAGGCGATGGAGGTCGCTGGGGTGCCGTTGATTCTTGTTCGGGGTCGTGATGGTGTTGTTCGCGGGTTTGTCAATATGTGTAGCCATCGTGGAGCGCAGTTGGTAGATGTTGGAAATAGGAACACGAGGAGTTTTTCATGCCCGTATCATGCGTGGACGTATAATCTCACAGGTGATCTTGTAGCTATTCTGGATGATCAGGATTTCGGTGAGGTCGATACTTCTTGTATGGGGTTGACGCCGTTGAATGTGGAAGAGCGTGTTGGGATTGTTTGGGGTTCTGTTACACCTGGGGTGGAGCTTCATCTTGATGAGTTTTTGGCTGGGTATGATGATTTGCTTGATAACCATGGGTTAGCTGATTGTGTGCTCGTGGGGCAGCAAACGATTGAAGGTCCGAATTGGAAAGTAGCGTACGACGGCTACCTCGATTTCTACCATCTCCCGATACTCCACAAAGATACCTTCGGACCTGAATATAACAATAAGTCACTGTTCGACCATTGGGGTCCACACCAACGAGTACAAGGACCTGATCACCGGATTATGGACCTAATGGATATTCCTGAAGAAGAATGGTCCCAAACAAGACTGGTAAGTGGCGTGTGGACTATCTTCCCTCATATCTCTGTCGCCTCATTTGAAGCTGGAGGCCATATATTTATGATTTCTCAACTGTTTCCAGGCTCTGATCCAGATACTTCTGTTACACATCAGAATTTCCTCGCTACGTTCGAACCTGATGATGAACAGAAATTACAAATAGAAAAGCAGATGGAATTTCTCCGGTATGTTGTGGCTGAGGAAGATTACTACACTGGGAACCGTATTCAGAAGACTGTAAAGACCGGAGCGAAGTCTCATTTCGTCTTTGGTCGCAATGAAGGGGGCCCTCAACGCTTTCATCGTTGGACAGACGCCCTATTAGCAGCTGATAATGATCAGGATCTTTTAGAACTATATAAGAGTGGTGTCGGCTAATTTTCTTCACGATGGTAAGAGAAAAGTCCCCAATTATCGGGGAAACAGGGTATGCGAGGGTAATCCCTTTCTGATTTCACGCATATTGCACCAGATATTCTCACTAGAATGGGCACGTGAGAGGAATACTTAACAGCGCAGGATATATCCCGAAGAAATTCCTTAGAAGGTCATCAATACAGGAGTTCATGGGCGGAACCACACCTTCAGGAGTGCGGGCAGTCTGTTCTCATGATGAGGACACAGCGACCATGGGCGTTGAAGCAGCGCGTATCACCCTTTCCTCGTTATCGGGCAGTATGAATCCGGCAGCTGTCTGGTTCTCCTCTTCTAATCCTCCATACATGGATAAGACAAATGCAAATGTTATTCATGCTGCGCTTCAGCTTGATACGAATGCTGCGGCATATGACTTTGGCGGGGCAGAGAAATCAGGGATCGGAGCCCTGAAAGCAGCTCTCGATTCTTCAAAGACCCTTTTGCTAGTTCAATCCGACATTCGAACAGGTCTGCCCTCTAGTGAAGACGAAGGACACGGAGGTGATGCGGCCTCGGCGCTCCTCATTGGCGGTGAGGNNGACGGAGATCTTATTGCTCGTTACCTCGGAGGATCCTCGGCTAATGAAGAATTTCTAGGTCGCTGGAGGGACCCTCATGAGCGTAATTCTAAAAGCTGGGAAGAACGTTTCGTAGTAACGAAGTATCTCCAGTTAATTGATTCGGCTTGGCAAGAAGCTTTATCTGTAACTGAATTATCTTCTGGGGACATAAGCTCTGTAGTTATTTCAGGGTCAAACAACAGGGCAAAAAATCAAATATCAAAAATTCTAGGTGCTGAAGAAAAGCGTATAGATCTTTTTGAAGATGTTGGTATTGCAGGAACAGCAGACGCAACTTTGTTACTAACACATGCGTTGGAGACTTCCGAATCTGGAGAGATCATAGCGCTGGTTGTTTTATCAGATGGCATCGAAGTATTGCTTTTTGAAGCGGGAAATCAGAAAAACCAATTTAAGGACACAATCTCCTCACAGATTAATTTTCGTAATGAAATAACATACCAACGTTTCTTACAATGGAAAGGAAATCTCGAAGTTCAACCTCCTAATCGGCCTGCGCCTTCACGTATATCAGCGTCTGCAGCAGCAAGAGAATCGGAATGGAAGCATGGTTTTATTGCGTCAAAAGCTGAAAAGAGCGGCATGATTCATATGCCTCCATCTCGAATCTCTACTAACCCTGAAGACCGGATAGATACGATGGATCCAATTTCCATGGCGAACACTTCTGGACATGTCGTTACCTACACCGTTGATCGTCTTGTCTATTCTGAGAGTCCTCCTGTGGTATTTGCAGTCGTTGACTTCGTCGGTGGTGGCCGTATACCTATCGAGCTCACTGATATAGAAGCAGAGGATGTTTTCATTGGTATGGAAGTTATACCGACATTCCGGAAGGTATTCACTGCTGACGGAATCCATAACTACTTTTGGAAAGTTCGCCCTGCGCGTCAATAGAGGGGAAATATAAATGGCTTCAAACGGAATAAAAGACAAAGTGGCAATAATTTCTATTGGATGTACACCATTTCGTGAACACTGGGACAAGAGCAGAGATGATTTGGTTATCGATGCAACTAAGCAGACACTAGACGGGGTAAACCTTGCTAGTAAAGATATTGACGCTTATTGGATAGGGACAGCACAAAGTGGGATGAGCGGCCTGACGTTATCTATGCCGCTAAAGCTTGAAGGAAAGCCCGTAACCCGTGTAGAAAACTTCTGCGCAACCGGATCAGAAGCTCTTCGACAGGCTTGCTATGCAGTGGCAAGTGGTGCATACGATACCGCAATGGCTGTAGGAGTAGAGAAAGTCAAAGACAGCGGATACCAAGGTCTCAACGCCTTTCCCATGCCCACAGCAGGAACCAATCGAACTTTGACAGCTGCAGCAATGTACAGTCTCGTCCTACCCGCCTACGCCAAGAAGTTTGGGGTAGATGAAGATGAGCTTCGAATGGTAGTTGCAAAAATAGCAGAAAAAAACCATTTCAATGGAGCGAGAAACCCACTTGCACAATTTCGCCGAGAAATGAGTGCTGAAGCAATTTGCGATATGGCCGCAGTCGCAGGGAAGTTAAGTGTCTTTGATTGTGCAGGTGTCGCCGATGGTGCGGCTGCTGCCATAGTGGTGTCAGCAGAAAAAGCATATGAATATACTGACAAACCAATGTTTATAAAGGCACTTTCGCTCGTCTCCGGTAANGGAAGTGGACTCATAGATCCAGAATACGATTACACAACTTTCCCTGAATGCGCTTCGGCCGCGCAAGATGCATATTTGCAGGCTGGGATTACAAATCCAAGAGAAGAATTGGCCTTAGCGGAAGTTCATGACTGTTTCACCCCGACAGAGTTAATTCTGATGGAGGACCTTAAATTCTCTGAAAGGGGACAAGGCTGGAAAGATGTGCTTAACGGAAATTTCGCCCTTGACGGCGCTCTACCCGTGAATACTGACGGAGGACTAAAGAGTTTCGGCCATCCTGTTGGAGCCTCCGGAATACGAATGCATTATGAATGCTGGCTTCAATTACGAAATGAGGCCCCGAAAGAACGTAGCATCCCTCAAACTGCGAGAAATTTAGGATTAGTCCATAATTTAGGTGGTTACCCAGGTGAAATGGTGAGCTTCGTTTCAATTCTTGGCACTGAAATCGATTAAATCAAAAAGAAATTCAATCAGGATTGTCCTCAATCCTGATCAACCATGATTATTGCAAGAGAGATAACTACAACAAAAGTTGAAAGAATTTGGATGTAATTCAACGACTCATCCAAGAATATCCATGCAAGAAAAGAAGATACCACCGGAACAAAGAGAGTAAGAGTAGATCCTACCCAGAGAGGAATTCGGACAAGTGACCAGTTCATAAGCGAGTGTCCGATCAAACCAGCGGCAGTTGCTAAGACGACAATCCAAATAATATCCTTATTCGAAGGCACTGTAAACGAGATACCAAAGATTAAAGCTATGCCAAAGTTAAGTACACCGGTAATAACTCCGGAGGCAGCAGTGAACTCTAAGGGAGTTACAAGATCTTGTGTTTTCTTTGACACGATAAAGTAAGCAGTCCAAGTGAAAAGCGCTGCCGCAGCTAAAAGGTCACCAGTAATATCCCATTCAGCAGTTCCAGATGAACCTGCAACCACACCAAATGTCCCTAATAAAGCAATAACGCCGACAATGACATCCTTGCGTCGAACCTTCTCTCCGAAAGCTTTATAACTGTAAATAGAAATAAGCACAGGTTGAAGCGACCCAATAATGGTNGCGTTAACNACAGTNGTTCTCTTAATAGATTCAAAGAAAAAAGCGACATTCAGTCCAAGGGCTATTCCCCCCCATAGAGAAGTNCGAAGNGNTTTAAATGTGAGCGGTGTTCCTCTTGCTTTCAGAAACAACACCATAAGAACTGCATAAAAAGTGAACCTGTACACTGCTATTTCAGTTGAACTGACCGAAATATATTTCACTATTACGCCTGAAGCACCCCAAGCAGTTACCGCTAGAGCAGCCCCAACTAAAGCGATTCTAGAATCTTCGACAAGTTTCGATTTTGCGGATTTGTTCATGTCCCTTGTCCAATAATTTTCAAAATCAACCCTAACAATCACCTAACCTCAGTGAAAAGTCTTAAACTTCAACTAAGTTGATGGGTGATCCAAGCCAATGAGAAAGAAGGAGAGTGTATGTCAATAACTGAATCGAAACCTCCGTGGCATTTGCGTGGGAATTGGGCGCCTGTTCAAGATGAATTAACAGAAACTGAACTCAGAGTTGAAGGAGTGATTCCGCCACAGTTAGAAGGCGTATACATTCGCACTGGCCCCAATCCGAAATCAGGGCTTTCTCCGCATTGGTTTATGGGCGATGGGATGGTTCATGGTGTGCGGTTATTCCAAGGGAATGCTGCATGGTATCGTAATCGGTTTGTCCAGACACCAAATATCACCGATGAAGCTTCTTCCCAAGCAGTCGATGTAGGTGACTTATCTCGAGGAAGTGCGAATACACATGTGGTAGCACACGCAGGGAAAATCCTCTGCCTCGAAGAAGGTCATTGGCCATGGGAGATTGACTCCAATCTCAATACCGTAGGGTATGAAAATTTTTCTGGAAATTTAAAAACGTCTATGACAGCTCATCCCAAAATATGTCCTGAAACAGGAGAGCTTCTTTCATTCAGTTACTTTTCATTCGAGCAGCCATTTTTGACATATCATCGTATTAATTCTGACGGGCAATTGATCCAATCNGAGGGAATAGAAATCCCCAACATGGTAATGATGCACGATTTCAACGTAACTCGAAACTATGTCATTTTTATGGATTTACCATTAGTGCTGAACCTTTCACTACTTGAAACGGGTGTGCCTTTNGGCTTTGACCCATCTGCTGGAGCACGCCTTGGAGTNATGCCAAGAAATGGTAGNAATGCTGATATTCGTTGGTTTGAAATTGATCCTTGTTATGTCTTCCATCCCGTAAATGCNTACGACGGTGATGGAAAGATNGTTATACATGTTTCACGGCAACCTGAAGCNTTTGGTTCAAGCTCAGATGACTATGCAGAAGTCGGGCGCCTATGGAGATGGACCATTGATCTGNCATNAGGAACAGTAACTGAAGAACAGATTGATGATAGGCCTGGAGACTTTGGACGAGTTGCAGACAAAGTTGTCGGGTTAGACGCGCAATATGGGTATTTGATGGCAATGGCCGGAGAAGGAAACAGTGAGGAGCCTGTATACGGCTCCTCTTTGTGGAAATATGACCTCCACACTGGTGCATGTTGGGAGCACCACCTAGGAGATGCTGTAAGGGGCGGAGAGCCAGTATTTGCCTCAGATCCTAATTCTGATGGAGAAGATGAAGGATGGGTAATAACAATTGTTCATAATGAAGAGAAAAATTCTTCTAAGTTGGTAATTATTGATGCGCAAGACTTCGGCGCAGACCCCGTAGCTGTCGTACACCTTCCTAGAAGAGTGCCCTACGGCGCTCATGGAAGTTGGATACCTGACTCCTCGGTGCTCTAACTATTTCCTTCGAAACAATGGATCTCTTCGTTCTGCTGAAGCTTTGATCCCTTCTTTCCAATCTTCGGTTTGNCTTAAACGCGCTTGTTCCGCNGCTTCATGNAGTGTCGCTGCTTCGACTCTGTCAGCTAGATCACCTCGNAGCGTTTTTCGAATTGACTCGACCGCTAAAGGTGCCGATTTCGCAATTTCTCGCGTAAAGGAAGATGCTATTTCGCGAAGCTCTCCTAGGGAAACCAGTCGGTCGCACAAGCCCATCCCTAACGCTTCTTCACCCTTAACCCTTCTACCGGTAAATAGCATATCGCTACTTGCTTGCTGGCCGACTAATTCAGGTAATGTCACACTTAAACCAAAACCCTGATGAAACCCAAGTCTTGCAAAGTTTGCCCCAAATCTTGCCTCAGGAGCTGCAATCCTAAAATCGGCGGTAAGAGCCAATCCCAAACCTCCTCCAATAGCAGCACCTTGGACAGCAGCGACGATTGGTTTAACACATCGAAAGATTCTGACTGCACCTGCATAAAGCCCCAAGGTGTCGTTCCCCTCAGAATGACCTGAGAAGTCAGCTCCGGCACAGAAATGCTTTCCTTGAGAACAAAGAACTGACGCTCTCACTCTGTCATCTTGATCNAGTTGCTCGAAGGTCTCGGCAAGGCCACTAATCAAGTTTGTGCTGAAAAAATTATTCGGAGGTCTGCAAATTTCTACAGTAGCAACATAGTCACTCCCGACTGAAACTTGAATATCTGAACTCATTTTAGATTCCGATCGAACAGTGCATGGACGCGCTCCCAATGCCTCTCCGCCGCTTCTTTGTTGTAAGTATTGCCCCTATCGGGGAAGGCAAATCCATGGTGAACGCCCCGATAGAGTTCAACGCGGCCATTCGCAGAAGAATTACTTAGCTCCTCTGAAACTTTCGTGACCATCTCAGGTGGTACGTAGTCATCAAATTCAGCGCAAGCAATATAAATCTCTCCATTTGTTTGATTAAAACCAAGATGGGGTGAATCGGATGAATCAATAACGAGGCGCACACCGTAAATCGAAGCTGCGGCCTTAACTCTCTCTGGATATGCAGCAGCCACTGACAAAGCGAAAGGTCCGCTCATACAGTATCCAATACAGCCGACCTTCTCCGTATCTGCATTAGTATCAGACTCCGCTACTTGAATCATTGCCAGAGCATCACGAACAATCATCCGGTTTCCGATGCTCGACATTAACTCAAACATTTCATCCCAATTGTTTCCTGTTTCAAAATCTAATTCAAAGTGTTCTTTAGTCCGGTAATAGAGGTTTGGCAACATAACGTAATATCCCGTTGTTGCAATTCTCCGAGCCATGTCATGGAGCTCTTCACGTTTCCCTGGTGCGTCCATGAAGAAAAAAATGGTTGGGAACGGACCGCCTTCATCTGGAAACGTGATAAAGGTTTCCATTTGGCCTTCTTCAGTTTTAATTTTGGTGTGTTGCTCGATCATGTTGTGATGATAGATCGCAGAAACCTAAAAGACTTCGTCGTTGCGAAAAAGAAATTTATTCCTATCCGCGCTATAAATGCTATAGAGGAACTGGAGGAAAGATATGGTTGCGCTATTAGGGAAGACGGCTTTAGTAACTGGTGCAGCATCAGGAATCGGAGAGGGAATGGCGGTGAAGCTCGCCGAAACAGGAGCTAACCTAGCCATTTGTGACCTTCAAGAGACGGTCCATGATGTAGCAGAAAAAATAGCTAACGATACTGGAGTAAAGATTCATGCTGATGTTGTGGATGTTCGAGACCCAGATCAGGTTTTTGGGTTTATCGGAGAAGTGAATTCTCACTTTTCTGGTCTTGACATAGTGATAGCGAATGCCGGAGTATGGCGCCCTACTGATCCTGTTGAAGATTCGAAAGAAAAGACCGTAGCGGATTGGGATTTATTGGTAAATACCAATCTTAAAGGTGTCTATTTGACTGGAAGAGCGTCTATCCCTCACCTCGTATCCAATGGTGGAGGTTTTATTCTTAATATCGCTACCGACCATATTTGCCCTCCTCCCGGATTCGCTACGGGCGGGGGAACGCGCATGGATGTCTACGATGCTTCCAAATGGGGGATAAATGGCTTGACACAGAGTTGGGCCAAACGGCTAGCTGGGAATGCCATACGAGTAAATGCGTTCTGTATGGATGCTACGGACTCGGCAATGATTAGATTTGCCTCAAGCAAGTTCAACCGCGATATGTCTGAAGAAGTTATAAATACGTGGATGAAACCCCACCAGATTGCCGATCTTATGCTTCAGCTATACGAGGAAGGTCCTCAAGGCCGTACAGGAGAGAATATAGGTATCTGGCTAAATCACCCTATAGAGTTACCGCCTGCGAGAGAAGTCCTTCCTTCTCGCCATCCTTAGGAAATTTCATGAGGGTAGGACTTTCTATAGCATCTGCTTCATTTGAATCAGACCCTTATACAGGAGCACAATCGATTATTGAGCGTGCCAGAGAAGCTAATCAAGTGGGACTAGATTTACTTTCACTTGGTGATCATCATTTAACTCCAATCAACTACTTCCAGAATGTCCCTATGCTCGGCCGGCTCTTAGCGGAATGGCAGGCTGGACCTGTCGGTTGCTTATTCCTTCTTCCTCTTTGGAATCCAGTTCTGGTGGCAGAACAAGTTGGGACGTTGGCAGCGCTAACGAAAGCTACGTTTGTTGTCCAGACTGGTGTTGGTGATGGCGAAGAAGCTTTCAAAGCTATGGGTGCTTCCATGAAAACAAGAGGCGC
>PAEG01000095.1 GCA_002703045.1 Acidimicrobiaceae bacterium | reverse complement strand
GGATATTCTGCAATTAGCCTCCAACCGAATGCTGGGTCTCAGGGTGAACTCGCGGGTTTACTGGCGATTCAGAAATATCATCAATCAAGAGGTGAACCTGAAAGAAACATCTGCCTCATACCTGCTTCTGCTCATGGGACGAATGCAGCGAGTGCTGCGATGGCAGGCATGAAAGTACTAGTCGTAGAGTGCGATGAAAACGGGAATGTTGATTTAGAGGATCTTAAGGCCAAATGTAAAGATAATCATGAGTCGTTAAGTTCAGTAATGGTTACTTACCCATCAACTCACGGAGTGTTTGAAGAATCCATAACCGAAATATGTAAATTAGTTCATGATCATGGCGGGCAGGGTTATCTAGATGGAGCAAATCTCAATGCTTTAGTAGGAATCGCACAACCTGGAAAGTTTGGTGCCGATGTATCTCACCTTAATCTTCATAAGACTTTTTGCATCCCGCATGGTGGTGGAGGCCCAGGCGTAGGACCTGTTGCTGTTGCAGATCATCTCAAGTCGTATCTTCCTAATCATCCGCTTATTGAAGACTCCGGACCTTCATCTGGGATAGGCCCCATCAGTGCAAGCCCTTGGGGGTCGGCAAGTATTCTTCCGATTTCATGGGCATACATTGCGATGATGGGTGACAAGGATTTACTATATGCAACAAAGATTGCAATCTTAAGTGCAAACTATGTAGCAAAAAAATTAGGACACTATTATCCAGTTCTCTTTTCAGGCGAAGAAGGCTTTGTAGCTCACGAATGCATTATTGATATACGGCCTATAACCCAAAGTACAGGTGTGAATTCAGATGATATTGCTAAACGCCTAATGGACTTCGGCTTTCATGCACCTACAATGTCGTTCCCAGTTGCTGGAACATTAATGATAGAACCAACTGAATCTGAATCTTTAAGTGAGATAGATAGATTTTGTGAAGCGATGATCATTATCCGAAAAGAAATAACCGATATTGAAAACGGAGTTATCAAGTATTCAGATTCAATGCTCCACAACGCTCCACATACTGCATTTCACGTAACTAGCGATACATGGGACATGCAATACACCAGAGCCCAAGCAGCATATCCTGTCGACTTTCTTAAAAAAAATAAATACTGGCCTCCAGTGGGGAGAATAGACGGGGCCCATGGAGACAAAAACTTAATGTGTAGCTGTCCTGATATAAATGAATACCGTTAATCTTCTATGGCAACCAGTTTGTGAAGAAAAGAGGAAAATATGCCTGATGCATTAGTAGAACGCGATGGACATGTTATGACTATCACATTAAATCGTCCCAAAAGTATGAACGCGATCTCTGGGCCAATGATCGTTCGGATGTATGATGCGTTCGTTGAAGCTTCTGAAGATGATGAAATCCGATGCATCATCGTAACTGGATCTGATGGAAACTTTTCATCTGGCGCTGACTTGAAGGCGATGTCTGGCAATGCTGATGATGCGGATACAGGAATAGACATGAAAAAACGGTCAGCTGAGGACCCGAACATACACTGGAAAGGTTTGCTTCGGTCATATCGGCCTACGAAACCGATGATTGCAGCAGTCGAAGGAGTCGCTATTGCGGGCGGAACTGAGATACTTCAGGCAATGGATATTCGTGTTGCTGGGGAAAGTGCAAAATTTGGTATATCTGAAGCACGATGGAGCCTATACCCAATGGGTGGCTCAGCTGTTCGTTTGCGACGTCAAGTTCCATATACCGTCGCTGCAGACCTTCTCCTTACTGGAAGACATATCAATGCTGAAGAAGCTAAAGAGATCGGCCTGATCGGCCATGTTGTTCCTGATGGTCAAGCTTTAACCAAAGCAACAGAGATAGCTCAGAGGATATGCGAAAATGGGCCACTTGCTGTAGAAGCGATACTCAAGACCTTGCATGAAACAGACGGCATGACAGAAGAGGAAGCTTTAGCTCACGAATTCACATACGGATGGGCAGTATTTTCAAGTGAAGATGCTAAAGAAGGCCCTCGAGCTTTCTCTGAAAAACGGATACCAAATTTTAGAAAAAAGTAATTATCAATCACCAGACACAACATTGATTAGTATTTTACCTTCTATAAACAATTGCGAGTTCTCTACTAATAACGCCACAGCATTCTCCTCGTAACGGTCAAAGGAAACCGAACAGTGTGGTGATAGATACATATTTTTCGCGGACCAAATCGGGCTATCTGAAGGCAATGGCTCATTACGGGTAACATCCAAAATTGCTGCTCCAAGATGATTTGAATTTAACGCTTCAACTAGGTCATCCTCCACCACATGCATTCCCCTAGCGATATTGCAAAAGACAGATCCAGGTTTCATCAGCGAGAACCGGTCACGATTGAACATGTCGCGCGTCTCGTCATTAGCTGGAGCAGCCATTACAACTACATCCGACATCCCAATCATTGTATCTATCTCACCCACTGAGAAAAGTTCATCAACGTCTACGTCTGGACTACCAATATTAGGATTTTTTTTCGATGCCAGAACTGTCATCCCAAATGCTCTTGCTCGAATTGCTACTTCTCGCCCTATCGATCCTAAGCCCACTATTGCTATAGTTTTACCGTAAGCTTGAGACCCAAATTTAACCTTCCAAGTTTTTTCACGTTGCTGCTGGTCAATTATTCTTAGATCTTTATAAACCTGTAATAATCTAGCGAAAACGAATTCAGCAATTGATGCGGATGCTATACCTCGAGCGCTTGTTTGCACTACACCCATTTCTGCTAAAATAGAAGAATCTATATGGTCATAGCCTGCAGAAACTCCTTGAAACCATTCTAAATTAGGAAACAGTGACCGTGGATCACTCGGCAAGTCCATAGACACGATAACATCACAGTTCTGCCACTCAAGTTTCGTAGCATCATCGATATCTGGCTCTGTATGCAATCCTGAATTCTTCCCGTTATTCAATCCGCGAGCTGACCTGAGTTCATTTGTTTCAATATATGGGGTGTTAACAATCTCAATCGGATAGTCTTGGCACAACTTATTGAGAGACTCGTGCTCTTTCCTTAAAGGAAACAACATTCCTATCTTCATTTTTTCAGTAACCATCTTGCCCCTTAGCATCATGCCCATCTTAAGGGTATTCTGCGCTAAGGAGAATTAACGAGGAGTACGCGTTGAAGAATAAAGTAGCAGTGATTACAGGTGGTGCGAGCGGCATAGGGAAATCGTTGTGTTATCGATACGGCCGAGCCGGTTACAAGATATGTATCGGTGACATAGAAGAGCCAGCCCTGACTAAAACAGTTGACGATCTAGACAAAGAAGGAATTGTTGCATATGGATATACTTTGGATGTATCCAACGGTCCATCCATGGAGAACTTCACCGAATCTATCCTAGAAGATGTAGGAACTCCAGGAATTATATGCCTGAACGCAGGTGTCGGAGCTGGNGGNCCAATTGATGCTACGNAANTTAAAGANTGGGAATGGATTCTTGCAGTGAACNTATGGGGGGTTATCTTTGGAGTNAAAAACTTTTTACCAATATTGAAAGACNAGAACGATGGACACATTGTATTNACTTCNTCGATAGCTGGGCATCTNTCCTATCCTGGCATGGGGCCATATAACGCAAGTAAGCACGCTGTTCTGACAATAGCTGAAACACTCTATTTCGAATTGGAGCAGATGAACTCCAATGTAGGGGTGAGCGCACTATGTCCAGGGCTAGTAAGAACAGGAATTCTAGAGAGTGATAGAAACCGTCAGGAGAAGTTCAGAGTTCCAGCCCTACAGCAAGTGGAGCCAGATGATGACCGTAAGGAACTCATTGAAGAAATATATGCGAACTCTTTGTCTCCCGACGTTGTTGCAGACCTAGTCTTCGAAGCTGTCGAATCAAAAAAATTCTATATATTTACCGACAACGCGCACCATGATCATATGCGCATTCGCCACCAACGAATAGAGTCCGGGAGCAACCCGTCATTAGATGGAGATCTGATAGATCACATCACAACAGGTATCAATGAGCGAGAAAACTGAATCACTGTGGACCGNGAAGATTACGACTTAATTATTATCGGAACTGGAAGTGGNAACNCGATAATTACCCCAGAGTTTGACTCTTGGAAAATAGCAATAATCGAAAAAGGGATATTTGGAGGAACATGTCTCAATCGCGGGTGTATCCCATCAAAAATGTTAGTTCATGTAGCGAACACCATTTGTGAAATTGAAAGAAGTGAGCTTATCGGAGTGGACGCGTCAGTTAACGACCTCAGATGGAAAGATATTGTAAATCGTATTTATGGACGCATTGACCCCATAGCAGAAGGCGGCAAAGAATACAGAGAGAATTTGCCCAATGTAACTGTCTACAATGGCCACGCAAAGTTTGTCGATAACAAGGTCATTGAGGTTAACGGCGTGCAAGTAAGTAGCGACAAAATAGTGATCGCAACTGGAGCTAGACCATTTATTCCACCGATTCCTGGATTGAGTGAAACCTCATATCAAACTTCCGATTCGATTATGAGAATTGACTCTCTACCGAAATCATTATCGATTATCGGTGGAGGTTACATTTCTACTGAAATAGCGCATATCTTTTCATCCTTCGGGTGCCGAGTAAATATTTTAGCTAGAGGTCCTCGACTATTAAGAGATCAAGACAAAGAAATCAGTCTTCGGTTTACGGAGTCCTTTAGAAACAGGGTAAACGTTCATCTCAACGTAGATATTCAAAATATTTTTGAGGATAAATCTGGTGGCGTATCTATTTCATGTGTGACTCCCCTTGGTGATGTTTCGCACTCTAGCGAAATGTTGCTTGTAGCAACTGGAAGAACGCCTACAGCAGATGAGTTGAATTTGGATTCAACTGACATAACGACTGATTGCGGGTACGTAGTAACGGATGAGACTATGCGAACAAACGTCGAGGATGTTTTTGCTCTGGGTGATGTTACAAATCCGCATCAATTAAAGCATTCGGCTAATGCTGAAGCACGGGTAGTCTCGCACAACCTTATAAATCCAGACAATCCAATATCGGTAGATCTTGACCCTATGCCATATGCAATCTTTAGCAATCCACAGATAGCTTCGGTAGGTGCCACAGAAGAGGATCTTCTAGAAAGCCACACAGAGTATGTTAAGGGGGTTGCTGACTTTTCTGAAGTAGCTTACGGGTGGGCCATGGAGAACACAGATGGGTTCTGCAAAGTCCTAGCATGTCCTCATACTGGAAGAATACTAGGATCGCATATCATGGGACCTCAAGCTTCAACGCTGATTCACCAACTGATCCAAGGTATGAAGTTCGGCCAAGGTGTTAAAGAACTCTCAAGGGGTATGCTCTACATCCATCCAGCCTTAAACGAGGTCGTGGAAGTTGCCCTATTGAAAGCCAAAGGTGCACTGCATTGAATCACTTATTGCCCCTGATAGAAAAATTCCCACACCCTGAAGGTATATCTGATCTATCCTCAGGTGTATGAGTAGTTCATTCGGTTCAATATTCCGCATACATACATTTGGAGAGTCTCACGGCCCATCTGTGGGAGTAGTGATTGACGGTTGCCCACCGAGACTTAACCTCTCAATCGCGGATATTCAAAAAGATTTAGATAGGCGCCGACCAGGCCAAAGCTCCTTAGTAACCCAACGAGATGAAGCTGACATAGTTGAAATACTTAGTGGCTTACATGAAGGAAGAACGCTAGGTACTCCAATTGCATTAACTGTCCAAAACAAAGATCAAAAAAGTGGCGCCTACGATCACTTAAAAAATGTATATCGGCCCTCTCATGCTGACTTCACGACTGACGCTAAATACGGAATAAGAGCCCACGAAGGTGGAGGTCGGTCTAGCGCACGTGAAACAATTGGGAGAGTAGCGGCGGGAGCTATAGCTCGGAAAATATTGAAAGAGACTTGTGACATAGAAGTGCTTGCCTGGGTTCAGAAGGTTCATTCAATTTCAGCAAACATAGACCCCTCACAAGTTAGTTATGAAGCGGTTGAGGCTGATCCTACCCGCTGTCCTGACCCTAAGGCAGCAGCGGACATTGCCGAGGCAATCAAAAAAGCTCGAAAAGATGGGAATAGCTTGGGAGGCGTAGTCCAGTGCGTAGCGCGTAACGTTCCAGCCGGACTTGGCGATCCTGTGTTTGACAAACTTGAAGCTGATTTGGCTAAAGGTTTAATGAGTTTACCGGCTTCAAAAGGGTTCGAGATCGGCAGTGGTTTCAAAGGAACAGAAATGACTGGAAGAGANCACAATGATTTATTCGAAATTGGNGNTGATGGAAATCCGCAAACTAGAACTAATAATTCGGGGGGTGTTCAGGGAGGGATTTCAAATGGTGAAAACGTGATGGTCCAAATAGCCTTTAAACCTACGGCAACAATCGCTTCCTCTCAGGAAACAATAGACACAGATGGAAATCAAGTCGAACTTTCGGCAAGAGGACGCCATGATCCTTGTGTGCTACCTAGAGCTGTCCCTATGGTCGAAGCTATGACCTGTCTTGTTCTTTGCGACGCACTACTTCGTCAGCGAACTATTAACATTTTTGATTCATAACGAATAGTGAATTACGCCGAACGGTAGAAAGGCAATCTAACAACTTTTGCTTCACTATCATTTCGCTTTCCTCGTATACGAACCTCTGCTCCATCTTCTACCTCAGCCGGAATAAAGCCCATAGCTATCCCGGTGCCGAGTGTTGGGGAGTAGTTTCCNCTTGTTACTTGACCAATTACATCNTCATTTANCAGTATGTCTTGACCATGGCGNAGNGGNCNTCGACTTTCNGAGATAAATCCNCGTAAAGAGCGAGTAGGGCCGTTATCTAGTTCTTCTTGTAGAGCTTCTTTACCGAAGAAGGCCCCTTTACTCATAGAAACAACCCATTGCATATTGGCTTGTAAGGGGCTTATCCCCTCCCCTAGTTCTTGTCCATGCAATGGCAATCCAGCTTCTAGACGCAAGGTGTCTCTCGCCCCCAGTCCCGCAGGTTTGCACCCGGCTTCAAGTAATGCTGTCCACAAGGTTGGAGCAGAATTTTTTGGGATGCTTATTTCTACTCCATCTTCTCCCGTATATCCTGTTCCAGCGACCGTTGCTGCTAGTCCGTTGATATCTATTTCTTCAACATGAAATTTTTTCACGCTTGCCGCTTCGACAGATAAAGAACTCAGGATCTTCCTAGAAGTGGGGCCTTGGACTGCTATAACCGCTCTATCTTCAGTAATGTTGTTGATAGTTAGTTTGTTCCCGCGACGAACTATAGCTTCTTCAACTCTTTGAGTATTTGACGCATTGGGCATAACTTCAAACTTATGTTCTCCAAGCCACCAAATAATCACATCATCAACAACATAACCTTTTTGGTTTAGTAGATGAGAGTATTGTGCACGTCCAGCAGAAATTTTTGAGAGATCGTTAGTAAACGCGTATTGCAACTCTTCAAATACCCCTTCACCTTCTAACAGAACAGACCCGAGATGAGAAACGTCAAACATCACACAAGCGTTACGACATTCATCGTGTTCACTTAAAGTTCCAGTGGGATACGATATCGGCATCTCCCATCCAGCGAACTCAACTAGTTTCGCTGAAAGCTTTTGATGTTCTTCAAGAAGAGGTGAACGTTTTAAAGCCATCAGAGTAAAAGATTTAATTACCTAATGCTGTTTGAGTTCCCAAGTTCATATTGATGTCTTGATCATCGAGTTCTGGATGCAGGTCGACGATCGCCGCGTCAATCTCNTCTTTAACGTTAGACAAAGGCAATATATTGAGGACTCCTTGACCCTTTTGTAAGAGATCAATTATTTCTTCACCGCTTTTTACTAGTACGGATTTATTACCAGAAATAACGAGATTTGCAGACGTAACATCCTCACCCAGGTTTTCTTTAAGAAACGTGAATACTTCTCGAACAAGTTCTAATTTTATCCCAGCGTCGAGTAGATCTTTAACCACTCTTAATTCAAGGAGATCTTTGTATGAGTAGGCTCTTCGGCTCCCGCTTCCCTTGGCTGTTTCTAATGATGGAACAATTAGACCAGTTCGCGTCCAATAATCGAGCTGACGATACGTGATTCCAACAATCTCGGATGCTCTGGTTCCACTAAATGATCCAGTCGGATTATTTCTCTTCATTTCTAACTCCCCCTTCCATGCGCAAAGTACACATAAGGAATTACGTTCATGTAACCATTTTAAGGGTATGTGAACAAATGCTCATCCACAACTTTGAGCGTATTTGGTAGGAAAAACCCCTTAAATNCANGGGATTTTCTATTGTGCCTCACCTATGAAGTCATCAGGTGTTACGTCATCAAGAAAATCCCGAAACTCTGCTAAAACATGCTCTTCTTGATCGTCATCATCATCTGGAATGTGGTATCCAGCTTGTTGAAGCACTTCATCAACCACACAAATAGGTGTTCCCATCCTTAAAGCGACTGCTATAGCGTCACTAGGTCTGCAAGAGATTTTTTTAGTTCCATTTCCATNTCTGATATGCAATTCAGCNAAAAAAGTTTTATCTTTAATCTCGGTTACTACAACGCGTTGCAATTCTGCATCGAGGTTTTGTATAACTAAGGCCAATAGGTCGTGAGTAATCGGCCTCGGTGGTTCAACTTGGTCCATGGCTAGAGCAATTGAAGTAGCTTCAGCACTTCCGACAAAGATCGGTAGGAAAAGACCTCTGTCAGTGGACTCACGAAGTAAGACAATTGGTGCTGAAGCTGGAAGTTCAACCCTGACGCCTACAAGCTCCATTTCGATCATATGTAGAACATAACTGTCTTTTAAGAAAATAACTCAAGTACAGATATTTTTTGTANTANNNANACTGNCTAATGAATGAANCGTCGNANGAGTANCGATTTTAACTCGTANCCGAGATGGGATATCTCNGTGACAGCATACTTCGCCTCTTCNCCAGCTAGGCCNACTAATCTTTGATCAAGAAGAGCNGCTTCNCTTTCNGCTGCCCGTCGATATGACCGAAGATGTCTTGGCTCGATTCCAAATCCTAAAAAACGAGAAACAATCTGAGCGATTAAAAGGTCATCTACAGTATAAGTTTCACCGCTAGAGGCATTTTTTTTAGGGAGTAAACCGAATTGCTCCATCGCACTAAAGTCAGTTTCCGTTAACCCACTTCGTTGGAGAATTTCGGACTTGGATATTTCTAGAGAATCATCTGGAGGTAAAGCAGGGTCAACGTCATGGAAATTACGTTCATCTTGAGGCCCTGATTCTAATTGACGAGTTCCAGAACTTAACCGCTCACGGATTACTCTTAAAGGCAGAAAGTGTTCTCGTTGTTGCCTCAGTACCCATCGAAGTTGTACCAAGTCACTTTCCGAGTATTTCCTATATCCAGATGCTGTTCGTTGAGGGGTTAGAAGACCTCTAGATTCCAAATATCGGACCTTTGAAATGGTTAAATCTGAGAATTCGCTAGAAAGGACATCAACCACTTCTCCGATGGTGTAATCGGATTTTTCATTCACTAGTAGTTTCCTGAAAGAAGACCAGTTTAAATTTGCCTATTTGCAATGTGTCTCCTGGTGAGATTTCNGTTTCTTCATCGATTTGGGACATGTTTACATAAGTACCATTTAAAGAACCGACATCTCGGACACTTGCTGTATTCGCAGATACTTTNACTTCAGCATGTCTTCGAGAGACCGTAATATCATCAAAGAAGAGATCGCTTTTAGGGTGTCTACCAAGTGTTGATATCTCTCTGTCAAGAAGGAACCGAGAACCGGCCAGTGGGCCTTCAGTGACCACGAATCCTGTACCTGTTCCTGAGGATGAAGCGACGTCGTTATGCCCATCTGAAAGAAAATAGGTCTCTGTTGGCTCGTCAGCTTCCATAATCAGCTCGCTATCAATTCTCCGTANTGCTCAGGTGATAATAANTCCGGCATGGAATCATCTGGCAATTGAATTGTACAAATCCAGCCATCACCGTAGGGGTCTTCATTTAAGAGCTCTGGTGATTCNACTAGGTCGTNGTTGACTTCAATGATCGTTCCAGGGATAGGTGCGTATATNTCGGANACAGACTTGGTGGATTCAACCTCTGTAATNCTTTGNCCAGAACTTACAACNCCTCCNATATTTGGAAGATCAACGAACACAACATCACCAAGNGCATCCTGAGCATAATCAGTGATTCCAATTACAGCTTTGCCGCTNTCTATTCGCACCCACTCATGATCTGAGGAATACAGCAAGTTCTCAGGAATATTCATANTCTGACTGTACACNCTACTTATNNAAATTTCCTNNTGGAATTTACTGAAGCGATTCTCTATGTTCCTTCAGNGCATTACGGGCTAGTGGAATGTAGCCGAAGGCAGCGTAGTAGTGAAGAAGGAGCGACGGAANCCCTATGCAGTANGCGATAATTTCCCATACTTCAGAATGTGTGCCGACTGTTCCAGCNGATATGAGNAAAAATGGGAACACGAACATTAATCCAAAACTACTCGTCTTTCCTAGCCACGTNACTTCTATTGCNTTTGCNCCTAGACCAGCCAANATCAATGCTGCAATAGCAACAATTGANTCTCGTACCAGTGTTAGAACTCCAAACCAGATTGGCACTGANCCATCTATAAGCATTGANAANACTGCGACCAAAAACATCACCCTATCAGCAGTGGGGTCAAGGATTTTCCCNAGATCTGAGACCTGATCAAATCTTCGCGCTATCCAACCATCGACCCAGTCTGTAGCACCCAGTATTCCAAGTAATAGTGCAGCAGCTAACCTGCGCTCTTCNCCTAAAAGGAGCCAAACAAATATTGGCACCGTTCCAAGCCGGGCGATCGAAATAACATTTGGAATAGTATAAATGTTGTCTCTCCAGCTTGGATCTAGTTCTGAATCACCATTTACTTCCATTAGAGTTCCTTAGTCTATTATGGATCATTGGAGTAATGAATGTCTTCTGTATTCACTAAAATTATCGCAGGCGATCTACCTGGGCACTTTGTGTGGAAAGATGAGCATTCTGTTGCTTTCCTGTCCATAAACCCTATCGCTTCTGGGCACACTCTAGTGATCCCTAGATTAGAAGTGGACCATTGGTTAGATTTACCCCCTGAGGTGAACACCCACCTGATTCAAGTGGCCCAAATAGTTGGCCAAGGTCAGATGGACGCGTTTCGCCCGCTTAGGATCGGCATGATAATCGCTGGTTTAGAAGTCCCTCATACCCACCTTCATATTATTCCCATGGAAGGGATGCAGGATCTAGATTTTTCCAGAGCAAGTACTACAGCTGACCAATCAGCACTTGCCGCTAATGCACTCTTACTAAAAAATGCTTTGGAGTCCAAGGGACATTCAACTGGGGTCTGATCACTCACTCTTGTGTAAGGGATACTAGGCCTTGCCTTTCCGCTTCGGCAGGGGTCACGTAGGCTTCAATTCCAGCATTACTATATACCTGCACGAATCTTTGCCCCACACGAATATCCGCTTGGAAGTCAAGAATATCTACTCCAATCCAACCAGCTGGAACTTCGCTTCTATCAAAAATAAACCAGTTAACATTTCGGACGGCGTCACCGCCTAGCCTGTCATCGTATTCACTAGGTGGTAAAAACTCTAGAAGAGCAATCCGCTCGCTTAACAGAGGTAACATCTTCTCCGAGGCACGAACTACTGCATCATCTGGTACTAGCTCAGCCAATTCAAGTCGGGCAATGTCAACTGGATTTTGCCTGCCCCATGCCCATGGCTCTTCATAAGGAGACGTAACTGAATTCGCAGTAAAGAACACTACAGAAGTGAAAAGTAATGCGCCGATAATTGCTCTATCTACGTTGACTCTTTGCACGATAATGCTTCCGGTTTTAGCAAGGGCAAAAATCAAAGCAACGAAGATAAACACAGTTATAGGAATAGTTTGACTTGCTTCATTTAGTTCCCCTTTTTGCACATCAGCAGTTAGATACATCGCGAAAAGTGGAAGGGCAGGAATCAGGTATCTTGGAGCAACAACAGGTAGGAACAAAACCGGAGCAAGGAGTGAAACTCCGACTAAGAAATTAGCTTCTGACAAGAGTTCTGATAGAAATACCAAAGGGCTGATAACGATTCCCCATACAACCGAAAATGGGTTACCACTCCCATAATCAGAGAAGACCCCTACGTGCGGATAGTGCCCAGCGTTGTAAAGCGGTTGAACTCCAAGTATGAATATGGTTGCCCATGCAACGCCGAGGCTTAGTGTCTGGTATCCGATCTTTTTCTTACCTTCTAAGAGCCACAGAATCCCCAGCCCTGCGATGGCAAGTCCCAAGTCTGCCCTTGTTAGGAGTGCAATCGTAATAAGAATCCAATATCTCAATGTTTTTTCAGAAAAACCAGAATGTACAGCAGAGAAGAGAAGAGGTATGGCTAGTGATTCTAAATGGAATCCAGCGATATTTACTGCATGAACAGCGCTATAGAGGCTGTAAACAATAATGATGGCGGTACTAGCCCCTGTCCTTAATTGAGCCATATTTCGGCTCATTCGCCAGAGTGGTACTACTGCCAAGGCTAAAGCGCCTGCCTGAATAATTATCAGTGTAATTGCGGTTGGAAAAAGCTTCGTGAGGCCCGCTATAGGGTAAATTAAGTACCCTCCTTGCAAAGAAAGGTAATTCTGACCAAGTAAGGATGCATCCGGAGTAAATCCTTCGCCAATAAGCCAAACAGACTGCATAATAGCTGCAAGCCCCGCATCCTGACTTAGCTCACGTGATCTTGCCAGCGCTAATAAAGCGAAAATGGTCCATAGGACCACGACACAGCACCACGGGAAAAATCTGTCAAAAGCAGCGCTCTCAAAGCGGGCCTGCCATTTTAAGAGTCTATATTCGAGACGTTTTCGCCAATGCAATGTCATGGTTTAACTAAAATAGCAGAACTCCAACTACTTCAGAAATACCTATGCGTTACTTATTAGGTTTTAGCCGGCGTAGGACAGGAAGTAGAATGCTCCAGCGGCTGAGTTTCCTGAGATATTTCTTCCAGGTGCACCAATAATTAAGTCACCATTTAATGAAGTCAATGCCAGTCCAAAAAGAGCTTCAGCTTGAGAATTGCCACTTATAGATGATTGGTAGGGATAGAGTATCTGATCATTCCCAGTCGATATTTGTCCATTAAGTCCTGGAAGAATGGCGACTGCCCCAGCATTCATTTTTTTGGAAATTGATTCCCCCGGTATGCCAATGACCAGATCTAGAGAATCGTCTTCTATAAGATCCACGACTTCAAGGGAGTAGCCAAATTGATCTCCGCTTTCGACTCGATTCTTTACGCCACGAGCATTTTGGTACAAAGTTTGGACTGAGGTATCTGACTGGGACCAACCACCTGGGTTATAGCGTATTTGGACCTGTCCAGCATTTTGATGATTTCCTAGATCCTCTCCAGGGATTCCTACGACCAGATCATCTAGACCGTCACCGTCAAGGTCCCCCAATGCTAAAGCTGATGCAAATCGGTCTCCAGTCTCTGCTCTTCCTGGCCATTCAGGTGAATTCTGGAAATACCAATGACTTCCTTCTCCGGATACCCCTTCAGCAGATCCGTAAACAATATGCAAAGCTCCTGCCTCATATTTGGTTCGGCTCCCCCAACCAACAGTTTCGCCTGGGACACCGATGACAATGTCGTCGTATTGATCCCCATTAAGATTGCCTACTGCGATTGCTTCACCGAACGCGTCATCGAGTTCAGGCTTACTTCGAATTTTCCTGGTGTACTGGTGAAGCATAGTACTATCAATACCGCTTAAGCCTGTTTCGGATCCGAAGATGACATGAACTAAACCAGCACGTTCCTGCTTTGCTACGCCTTCACCCGGTACGCCTACGACTAAATCATCGTAAGTGTCACCATTTATATCACCAACAGCTAGTGAGTAACCGAACAGGTCACCTACTTCAGAATGAGTTCCCACTCCAGGACTGTATTGGTGCAGTGTTGAGGGCTCTGTAAGGCCTGCGGCGCTTCCATAAAGGATAGTGATCATTCCAGCATCAACGAGCTGATTACTTCCACCTAAGTCCTCATATGGCGTTCCAATAATCAGGTCGTCAAACCCATCGTTATTGAAGTCTCCTGAAGTGAGTGAAGATCCAAATTTATCTCCGGTTTCTGGATCTGTACTGAATCCGTCACTACCTTGGGTAAAGATTGAAATTGTTGCTAAATCTA
>PAEG01000094.1 GCA_002703045.1 Acidimicrobiaceae bacterium | reverse complement strand
CTTTTATTATCAGTAGGAGCCGACTTACCTTACTTTACGGGGTATGAAGCTATGCGACTTGAAAGACTAACAATGCTTGTTCTGCCAAGAGAAGGACAAGCAAAATTAATTGTTCCCGCCCTAGAGGCCCCAAGAGTACAAGAGCAACCAGAAATATTCTCACTTCGTCCATGGAAAGAGTCCGAAGACCCCATCGCAATGCTTGTGGAAGAATTAGGAGCGTCAAGATCGGTTGCTGTGGGGGACACTACATGGAGCCGTTTCACAATCGAACTTCTCAATCAGTTACCTAATCTCAGGCTGTCGAGAGCAAATTCGATTACCAGCATCATAAGGTCAAAGAAATCGCCCGACGAGATAGAACGGCTTAAGGAAGCAGCTGCGGCTGTAGATCGAATCGCTGCTAGATTGCAAAGTGGCGAAATTCAATTGATCGGAAAGTCTGAGAGTCAAGTGTCGAATGAACTTGGAGCTCAAATTCTGGAAGAAGGACATCATAGGGTTAATTTTGCCATTGTTGCCGCAGGTGAAAACGCTGCAAGTCCTCATCATGAAGCCGGTCACAGAGTAATCCAAGAAGATGAAATTGTCCTCTGCGACTTCGGGGGTACATGGATCGGAGAGGACGGTGTTGGATATTGTTCAGACGTCACAAGATGTATCTGGACTGGCACTCCTCCCGATGAGTTCCTCCACCTTTACGATGTACTTCAGCGAGCTCAACATGAACAGGTAAACGCTTGCTTGTCTGGAACACCTGCTGAAGACATAGACCGGATCGGAAGAGAAATTATAACGCGAGAAGGATACGGGCAGTATTTCATCCACCGAACTGGCCATGGAATAGGCGTTGAAGCGCATGAGGAGCCTTACATAGTAGAAGGAAATAAAATTCCCGTTACTTCAGGAAATGTTTTCAGCGTCGAACCAGGAATCTACATACCGGATAAATGGGGGGCAAGGATTGAAGATATCGTAGCAGTTACAGATCACGAACCGCATTCTCTCAACAACGTGGACCATGATTTAGCTGTTCTCAGCTAGGTACTCGTATGAAAATCGAGGCATCGACCTTCTTTCTTCAGTGGGCTACTGGCGGGATGCTTTTCCTCTGGGTAACCACACGAGAACGGTTGGTGGGGCTCGGCTATGGTTGGACAACAAGGATTGTCTATATTGCAATAGCCGCATCGAGTTTAATCATCGGGTTAAACCTAAATTCATTATGGGTCAGGGAAATCTCAACGGCTTTATTTCTTGTTGCAGCTTTGATCAGCATGGCGATATCAATAAAAAGAAAAAATGCAGGAGTCGTCGGTCAAAAAATTGCAGCACAGCATAGATCCCGACGAGTCGCAGAAATGCTCAAGCGGGATCAATCAGAGCCTGGGTCTGAGGGAGTTTTAACTTCAAAAGAGTTCCCACCATTTCTTGACCTACTCGCCCCAGCATGCGGGGTAGTTGGCTTAGTAGCTGGTTCTGTGGAAGCTGGTGGATCCACGTGGCTTGCCATTTGCCGGATTCTCACAGGATCAGCATTTCTTGGTGCAGTTTCTAACTCAATGCTTCTCGGCCACTGGTATCTAGTTCAGCCAGGGCTCTCGCGAAAACCGATACATACTCTGATTAATTGGACTGGACTTCTGTGGCTCCCTGAGCTGATTTTCTTACTCATACCAACAGGAATGATCTCAGTCCTCAATGGAACAATTGACGACAATTACAACGGTCTCTTAGGCTGGTTTTGGATTGCGTGCGCCATAGGCACAATTGTCTTAGTGTTTGTTACGAAGCTAGCACTTCGCGAAAAACAATACTCAGCAGTGATGGCAGCTACCGGGCTAATGTACCTTGCGATTTTAACTAGCTTCGGGATGGATCTCGTAGCTAGAATTCTTCTAGATACCTAAACCCAAGAAAATCAAAATTTGAATTACGACGGGGTATCAAAAAGGATAGTAAAGCTAAATGGAAACTGAGCAACCCCCAAAATCAAGAAGACCTGTAGCAAAGTGGGCCGCAATTTTACTGCTATTAATTGTCGTCATAGTTGTCCTGCTTTGGTACTTTGTCTTTCGTGATACATCTCCTGCAGATGTTAATAGTCAAGCAGCCAAAGAAGCAAGAGATGAAGCTTTGTCCGAAGCTGGAACATCAGATGTCCAAAGTTTAGACGGTGTATGGATAGTCGATACAGAAATCGGTGAATTCAATGACGCATGCCTAACCGAAGTATGCGGTTCATCATTTGCCGGATTTCGTATAGATGAAGAGCTAGTAGGAATCGGTGGGAAAACTGTTGTAGGAAGAACTCCTGATGTCAGCGCTNAATTTACAATAAATGGGAGTGAAANNGTTTCTTCTTCTGAAGGNGATCGCCCAACCGTTACGGTAGATATGACNACCCTCNTAACNGACGACGCCAGCAGAAATAANGCAATNAANCGGCAAGCGATNGAAACGAGCAAATTCCCTGAAGCATCCCTGNTGATNACCGAATCNATAGATTTCAGTTCAGCGACAGACNTAGAAGCTGGATTCACAACAGAGATNCTTGTTGATCTAACCATCCANGGAGTTACGCAANAAGAAACGATAGANGTAACTGCATCATTTGATGGCAGCCGTATTTTGGTCTTTGGGAATTTAGGACCAATACTGCTTTCAGACTACGAAATCGAAAAACCCAGATCAGCTGTCGTTCTTTCCGTAGAGGATAATGCACTAATGGAATTTCAGTTATTCTTTAAAAAAATTGACTGACGGCCCATTCTTTTTTATCTCACGAACTGCCCCTAGGAAACAGACGATGCAAAGATACTTCCGGTATGGTCAATGGTATGAAAATCTATACTCGTAATGGCGACGACGGGACAACAGGATTGTTCTACGGCGGCCGAGTTCGTAAAGACTCAGATCACCCTTCCGCATATGGAGATGTTGATGAAGCACAAGCTGCAATAGGGCATGCGAGATCTCAAGTTGAGCGTGGTAGTGAGATTGACAGTATTCTGGTCCATGTATTGAGAGACCTATGGGTGCTTATGGCTGAGTTAGCTACCCTTCCCGAGAATAGAGACAAGCTTGAAGATGGTGTGAGTCTTGTGACCAATACGATGGTTGAAGATCTGGAAAATTACATTGACAAAACGTCAGATAAATTTTCTGCTCCCACAGAATTTGTCATACCCGGACAAAACCAAACTGCTGCAGCTCTAGATATAGCCAGAACTGTAGTTCGTAGAGCTGAGCGGTCAACACTAAAAATCCAAATCGATGATTCTTTCGCCGGACCTTATCTAAATCGCCTCTCAGACCTCATGTGGATGCTGGCTCGTTGGCAGGANCAAGGTTCGCTTTCAGCGCGAGAAATTGAAATTAATAAAGAGGTGTAAATATGTCGTTAGAAATAAAGCTCACAGCTAAAAAGCCTGTTCGTTCCGAATTGCATGTGACGTTAATCCATTCAGATCGCTTCAGCTCTGATGATCTGGGATTAGATACACAAACACTAAGAGCAAGTGGGTTTGATGCAGATTCAGGGCAGATCATATTTCTACCTGCAACTGGTTCGGAACCCTTTTTAGGCCCATCTGCGCTGCTTGGGTTGGGGGAGTCCTCTAAGGAAAATAACGACATTTACAGGAAGGCTGGAAATGTTCTAGCAAAAGCTGCAAAGGGTTTCAAACAGATCTCCACTGAAATTCAGTCAGTGATTCTTGATGAAAATGATATTGAAGAAAGAGCCCAAGCCTTTTCAGAAGGTCTACTTATGGGAGCCTATGAATATATTGAGCTGAAATCTGACACAAAACCCAGAAAGCTCTCCACGGTATCAATAGTGGGAAGTGGTCGAAAGATCAGTAGGGGTATAGAGCGAGCTAGAGCTATTTCACGTGGGGTTAACCTCGCCCGAAATCTTGTTAACAGGCCAGGGGGGGATTTAACTCCAACTGCCTTTGCAAGGGTTGCTTCAAAGACTGCTAAAGAGGGTGGACTTTCAATAAAGATTCTTGGACTATCGGAAATAAAGAAAGCGAAAATGGGTGGTCTTTTAGGTGTTAACAGAGGTTCTACCCAGCAACCACGATTTGTCCAAATAGCATATCGACCTTCAAAACCTTCGAAAAAGCACGTAGCTTTAGTCGGTAAAGGAATCACATTTGATGCGGGTGGTTTATCCATCAAAACATCACAAGGAATGTCAACCATGAAATGCGATATGGGTGGGGCGGCAGCTGTTCTCGGAACGATGTCTGCACTAGTGGATTTGTCTTTCCCTGTCAGAGTTACAGGTTATATCCCCCTTACAGACAATATGCTCGGAGGGGATGCAACTCGTCCTGGTGATGTTCTCAAGATACGAAATGGGAAAACAGTTGAAGTTCTCAATACTGATGCAGAGGGCCGACTCGTNCTTGCNGATGCTCTGTCTCTTGCCTCTGAAGCGAAACCAGATGCCATCNTTGATCTTGCNACCTTAACCGGTGCTTGCATGGTCGCTTTAGGAAATGAATANGCTGGATTGATGGGCACTGATGCAGATCTCGCTNATCAACTGCTNCAAGCTAGCGAAGAAACNGGAGAAGATATCTGGCAGTTNCCNCTACCNAGNTCGTATAGATCACAACTTGACTCTGAAGTAGCTGATATGAANAACATCGGNTCCGGCCCATANGGCGGAGCTATTACNGCAGGGCTGTTTCTTNAAGAATTNGTNGCTGAAGATATCCCTTGGGCTCACCTTGATATAGCTGGCCCTGCTTTTGCTGATGCCCCGTGGGGTATTCATCCAAAGGGNGGAACAGGGTTTGGGGTCAGGCTTTTGCTCCGATTTATCGAGGACTTCCAGTAACTTCTCTATTGCCCCAAATCCTTGGCGTAAAGGCCATAATGAGGTACGTTCCAAGAGCACCCAGAAGGACTGCGATCACAAAAGGAATGCCCTTTCCAGGTTGATCATCTAAGACACTACTAAGGCCATCAACTCCTACTGCCAATAGCGCAATAGCCATAAATATCAGATTTGCAAATAGATGAATCAAAGAAGGAGGAGATGTNGTAGCTCCGAAACANCCGCATGANGNTACNTGGCCNTTGCGAAGNGCAAAGAGGATAAAAACTGAAAAAAAAGCAAAGAGGGCGCCGGTGATTAGCGGTAAGTATCTTCCACCCACCAGTATTCCTAGTATCCCNATAAGAATTTCTGTGAGTCCAAGAAGTCTAACTAAAGNNGATCTGGAAGGAAGNCCNATNGTCGANAGNGCTNACTTNGTTGGNAACGGGNAGAGAATTTTNGNAATNCCGCTAATAACNAGCACTTCGCAGATAACAAAATAAATTCCAGCNACCATTCGAGTAACATACAGGAAAGTTCGTATTTCTCAACCGGAGATTGTTTTCTTCAACAAATAAGTCATGTATAACAACCCTGAATCCTTTNAATTACTGAACCAAGTCAAATCCCTAATAGGGCAGTCAAAACGAATTGTGATCCTAACAGGTGCAGGAATTAGCACAGAATCTGGGATTCCTGATTTTCGGGGACCAGATGGTATTTGGACCAAAAACCCTGAAGCGGAGAAGGCATCCAATATCAAATATTACACTAGTGACCAGAAGATTCGTAAGAAGAATTGGGCCCTTCGAGCGGAGGGAAAACTCTGGGCTGACGTAGAGCCGAATAATGGCCATTATGCNCTTGTCCAGCTTCAAAAGAGAGGAATTCTTGACACTGTAATCACCCAGAATGTCGATGAGTTGCATCAAAAATCAGGGATTGATTTAAATAGAGTTATTGAGATCCATGGCACCACCCGAAAGGTAGCTTGCCTTTCCTGCGACTATCGAGCCGAAATGGAAACCGTCCTCGAAAGGGTTAGAGCAGGGGAACCGGACCCAGATTGCCCGGCATGCTCAGGGATTCTAAAATCTGCAACTATTTCATTCGGTCAGTCTTTAATCCCTGAGGATCTTCAGAAATCAGAAATCGCAGTGAGGAATTGCGACTTATTGATTGCGATAGGGACCTCATTAGCTGTCGGCCCTATAAATCAAGTCGTTCCTTTGGCTTATCAAATCGGTCTCCCAGTAATCATTATTAATGGCGAAAAAACAGAGTATGACCACCTCTCCACCTTTGTAATTAATGCTGATATAAGCACTACACTCAGTTTCGTGTGTGGCTAAACATATCGACAGAGGTCCCTAAGATAAGAAGAATTCGCTCCATCTTTAGGTAGAATTCTCGTAGCTGTTCCAAGGGGGAGAGATGCCGAACTTTCGAGAACTACTTCAACTAGCAAAAAGTGAAATAGAAGAAGTTACAACGGAAGAAGCTGAAAAATTAATTGCAGAAGGATGGCTACTCCTTGATGTCCGAGAACCTGACGAGTACGAACAAGGAGCTATAGCTACTTCTCTTCACATTCCAAGAGGTAATCTCGAAAGCGCCATTGAGGGGGCTTTACCCAACAAAGAGACAAAAGTTGTAGCGATGTGTGCTGGCGGCGCCAGATCTGCCTTTGCTGCCCAAACCCTTCAAAATCTCGACTTTCAAAACATAGTTTCGATGAAAGGGGGATTTAACCAGTGGAAAGATGAAAACAGACCTTGGATCATTCCACAAACGTTGAATTCAGATAAGAGAAATCGGTACCAGCGCCACTTGCTGTTGCCAGAAATTGGAGAAGAGGGTCAAATGAAGCTACTTGACTCGAAAGTGCTTTGCATTGGCGCAGGGGGCCTTGGNTCNCCAGCCAGCCTGTACCTTGCCGCTGCAGGAGTGGGAACTCTAGGAATCGTAGACATGGATGTTGTAGACGAATCAAATTTACAGAGACAAATTCTCCATAATCAGGATCGAGTAGGAGAGCTAAAAGTTGACTCGGCGAAAAAGACACTTACAGCNCTTAACCGAGATATTAAAGTCGTCACATANAATGTNCGTCTTTCAGCTGAGAACATCGAAGAGATTATTTCTGGATACGACGTTGTTGTAGATGGCACAGATAATTTTCCAATTCGCTATATTCTGAATGATGCGTCGGCAAAAACAGGAATACCTGTGGTTCATGGATCTATCTTCCGTTTCGAAGGCCAAGTAACTGTATTCGATCCGAAGATTGGTCCGACCTATAGAGANATGGTNCCAGAACCTCCACCACCNGAATTAGCNCCNAGCTGTGCCGAAGCNGGAGTTCTTGGNGTTCTTCCNGGAGTTATTGGAAGTTTNCAGGGGCTNGAAGCAATAAAGCTTCTTCTTGATCTTGGCGATTCACTTGTAGGCCGTTTGCTAACATTCGACGCGTTNGAAATGACATTTCGTGAATTTAAACTTCATCGAGATCCTAATCTCGAAATTAAATGGGAGAATCGAGACAAAATTCAGATTATTGACCTCGACGGTCATTGCCAAGCAGCCCCATTACTAGGATCGTAGGAGTNTAGAGGNCGAGGTNGTAGAAGGCTCCGGCGTTTGCGAGTCCTGAAACGGTGCGGCCGGGTGANCCTATNATNAGGTTTCCNTNNAGGACGCTGAACCATGCGCCGAATTCTGCNTTAGCTTCTGAANCTCCGGTGAATANGCTCTGGTTCGCNTAGAAGAGCTGATCTTCGGCGGTNGTNATNNNNCCTCCGNNNNTTTTGAAGATAGCGACAGCTCCCGCGTTTNNNCGANNAGCGATAGATTCACCGGGNACNCCNANNATNAGATCAANNTTNCNATCNCCGGTCACGTCNNCCATTTCAAGNTGNGCGCCGAACCGGTCACCGGTCTCGACCTTATTNNGAACTCCGGCAAGGTTCTGATACAGGGTTTGGACACTCGCCGGTGTCTGCGACCAATNGCCNGGGTTATAGCGGATCTGGACCTGTCCAGCTTCAGTNTGGCTNCCGAGCTTCTCACCGGGAACNCCCACGACAAGATCCCCGATGCCATCNCCATCGATATCGCTCACAGCGANCGATGAACCGAACCGGTCGTTAGTCTCTGANCGTCCAGGCCACCCGGNAGAGTTCTGATAGAACCATTGGCTTCCCGTCCCCGACGCTCCCGACGCTGAACCGTAAATNACNTGGACCNCCCCAGCATTNGATTGGGCCCGCGCCCCCCAGCCNACACCTTCTCCGGGGGCACCCACGATCACGTCATCGTAGCCATCGCCGTTAATATCTGCCGCTTCGACAGCTTCCCCGAACGCGTCATCAACTTCAGCCCTGCTTTTCACCCCGCGGGCATCCTGATGNAATAAATCACTATCCACTCCGGTNAATCCNGAAGCGGACCCGTAAATGACATGGACCGCTCCAGCNCGGTCACGTTTCGATATGCCCTCACCGGGAACACCCACNATCACGTCATCNTAGCCATCGCCGTTAANATCGCCGGAAGCNAGNGNAGCTCCGAAAAGGTCCCCTGATTCCGAATTNGTTCCNACACCNGGACTGTANTGNTGCATNTTCACAGGGCTNGNNAACCCTGAAGCNGAACCGTACGCGANNGTGATAATNCCAGCGTCAATCAGCTGNTTTGAACTGCCGAGGTCCTCNCNGGGAACNCCGACNACCATNTCGTCATACCCGTCATTNTTNAAATCNCCNGTCGTGAGCGCTGANCCAAACCGNTCNCCCGATTCTGAAGCATCCGGCCACCCAGACGTATTCTGATAGAAACCNTCATTATTNCTCCACCCGCCGGAACCATAAATCACNTGCACTAAACCAGCGTCAGCGNTAGANCCCACACNTTCCTCAGGGGCGCCAACAAGAAGATCCATCCTTCCATCACCATCAAAATCGCCAGTATCAGTCACCGAACCAAACCGGTCACCACTCTCAGCACCTATCCAACCTGCAG
>PAEG01000093.1 GCA_002703045.1 Acidimicrobiaceae bacterium | reverse complement strand
GACGCTGACTGCGACGATGACACCATCCCAGACCCAGACGAAGCAGCACCAGAGTGTATAACTGACGCTGACTGCGACGATGACACCATCCCAGACCCAGACGAAGCAGCACCAGAGTGTATAACTGATCCAGATCCAAACTGCGGAACCGACATTGAAGAACCTGAAACCCTTGACCTTACTGACACAGAGGAAGAAGACGTCGAGACACCGACCCCTACCCCCCTGATAAAGGGAACTGCTACCGGTAGCCCTGATGGTGATAGCTCGCAAAACGTTTGGATACCGATCACAGCTGCTGCTGGGGCGCTACTATTCTTAGCTTTCTCTCGCTTACTACTACTTGCTTATTTACGAAACCGAGACCCGATCCTGTCTCATATCGCAATCTCAGAGTTTGCAGAAAATATAGATGATGCATCTGAGCTATTTGAAAATTCATCCATTATGGATCCACAAGCATTTATAGTTCCATCTGATGCGGAAATAGATTTCCTTTCAGATGAACCTGGAATCACAGATATCAAATTTACCTTGCGGACAGACTCTGGTGATATGCAGTTTGGAACCTTAACGGCCTCATACAGTGATACGCAAAACATTCCTGCTCACAGTCTCGAACTTGAAGCACTACCAAATGTCATCAGTATTTCAGGACTAGTATCTGAAATTATCTGGACGATCAATGCCAAAAAGCCTCTTAGAACTAGGTTTTCCCTTGAACTTCGAGTAGCAGAAGAGTGGGTAGCGATCGAAGAGATCGGAGAAGAAACCGTGCAGATTGAACCATCCGCAGAGATGAACTTCCAAGCACGCCTTGTTGCAATATCGCCTTTCAGAACCCGAAAAGCTTCGATCAATGCGCCTGTCGGAATAATTGACTTGGAAGGCTTAGGCCAGAACGAATCATCATCTGAGTGATTGTAAAACCTAAATCCTTACTCATAAATTCTCCTCACTCAGAATCACAATTCTCATTATTTTGCGGGAGTATGAGCGCCGCCTCAGATTGTGCACCTGAGCTATCAGTTGCATGTGCGATTAGGTGTACATAATTTTTCACACCTNCGGGAAGNGAAAATGTTGCTTGCACTTTTCCGGAACCNTCTATTTCAGTCGATGGTGATATCGACTCACTTATATCCACGACTCTCTCATCGATTATGACCCCGAGATCAAGACTTATTATTTCACTATCAGGATCCTCTACAACTAATTGAACCGTAACCAAGTCAGAAATTTCTGGCATTTCACTCCAACAGTCAAGGTCCTCTAGGGATATCTTCGGAGCTTGATTCTGCACTTCGGTCACTTCAAATGGCAATGTTGGTTCCGGCTGAACTTGTTCATTATCAAGTTCAGGTATTGATGACTCGGATGCTTTTGATGTTGAATTTACTTCTTCCAGATCTAAGGGAGTTTCTAAACGATCGTCATCAGCAAGAACGACGAAGGCAAACCCTACAGCAACAGAAAAAATAAGTCCTATAGCTGTCCAGCGCGCAAAATTTCGTCTTTGGAGTCTTCTTCTGGGCATAATGCCATATAGTACAGCATGATTTTTATGGAACGTTTCCTAGGAAAACAAAGATGATGAAAGATAGCCCGCTTCTAGCAAAAGATAGAGTCCAAGAATTGTTTTCTGCGAAATATGGGCATACGCCATCTGTAACTGCAAGGTCTCCAGGAAGGGTTAATCTGATCGGTGAGCACACCGACTACAACGAAGGATTCGTCTTACCGATTGCAGTCCCTTTTGATACCGCTATCGCCGCCAGCCCCGAACTCAGCCCNATTATAAGAGTTATATCTGAGGGTTTTGGCGAAGTAGTATTTGACCTTAACGAGGACCCTTCCTCTCTACCACAGTGGGCGCGCTATGTGCATGGAATGGGTACTTACCTCAAACAAACTGTCCATCCAATAAAAGGCTGGACGGGATATATTTCTTCAGATATACCAATCGGCGCAAACCTATCATCATCTGCAGCACTCGAAATCGCAGCAGGGTTGATTTTTTGCGCTGTCAACAATATTGAAGCCGATATGCAACAGCTAGCTTACGCTGGTCAATTCGTAGAAAACACTATGCTCGGGCTACCCAGCGGCATTATGGACCAGATGGTCTGCGCTTTCGCTGAACACGATAACGCCTTACTAATAGACTGCGAAGATCTCACCATGAGCCAAGTGAAACTTCCTGAAAGTGCTGCCNTAGTTGTNATGGACACNGGGACGAGNAGNGAACTTNTAGACTCAGANTTCGCCAACCGGCGCNAAACATGTGAAANAATCGCCNGAGCANTAGGANTTCCCTCTNTACGCTATGCAACACATTCAGGNCTTACNCAACTTGACTCAAGCCATGCANCAAAATTAAAACNTGCNNGACACGTTATAAATGAAAACANGCGAACTAGAAAGGCAGTNGAAGCGATTCAGACCCAAAACATTNCTGAACTNGGTCAATTAATGACTGAAAGCCACCAAAGTCTCCAGTACGACTTCGAAGTTTCAAGTCCTGCCCTTGATGAGATNGTACATACTGCNCTTACATCTCAGCACTGTTTAGGTGCCAGAATGACCGGTGGAGGTTTCGCCGGATGTGCGATTGCTCTAGTTAAGGGTGACAAGATAGACCAATTCTGTACTGAAATACTTGAAAACTACCGATCGCCTGCTTTGCAACCGGCAGAAAGCCCAACAAGGGTATTCCCTGTNAGAGCTTCNGCCGGNGCTTCGCTGATTCTATAATTCTTGTTTATCCNAAGAGGTCGAGTCCGTTTACATACCCTTCTGGGCCTATGACCGCAGGAGGCAGAGATATTCCTGAAGGGTCTCCTATCTCAACGAATAGCGCTGACCCCTGACAGAGTGATGAGAGTCCGATATCTGCGTACACACATGACCAGCCAAAAGAACCTACTCTTCCTCGAGTTTGACCATCATCCATCGTGGCAATGATGGTGTCAGCAGACAGATTCTCATACCCAATTTCTTCGTAGAGGTCGTAGATATCTAGCATTGTCGCCCANCCAAGACCGGTNAATGANGCTTCAGGAGCATCTGGCGCGTATTGCTCGAGCAATCCGTCTCTTCCATCGAATTCAGCCAAGACTTCATCAGGGGCCCAGGTTTCTCGGATTGTATAACCACCTTTGTGGATATGACTTCCGACCATTAGTTCACCTACTTCTGCGTATATATCTTCTGCATCACACGTAGCGCTGAGGAACATCTCTTCAGNTGNTATCCCNAGTTGATTTGCAGCTCTAATTACAGGCACGCATTCATTTCCTGCGGCTAGAAGCATCACAATATCAGCGTCTGATGCCTCTGCTTGGCTGACAGGAGGAATNGCATCCGTTAGTGGGATAGGGACATCAATGGCTTCGTACTCGATTCCATATGACTCAAAGATTGGAGCAAGTCCAGAGTCAAGAGCAGCTGTGGCTGCAGGGTTCTGGTTGACAAGTACTGCTACTTTCTTTGCTCCTAGTTCTTCTGCGACAAAGCGAGCTGCAGCAGAATATACTTGTACGCTTCCGCCATTGAAGTATCTAGCGTTTGGCTGATTGTAATCAGCAGCAAATAGCGGTAGGCCGCCGATAATAGGGGTTTCTCCCATAGTTCCGTAGAAGTCAAACGCAAACGTCCATATATTGACCCCATTGATGACTGAAACGAGATCATTTGTTGCAAGATCTTGGGCACATTCCTGAGCTGAAGGAATACTATTTTGAATGCAANTCTCGAGTTCAACTGGGTGTCCGCCTATGCCACCTAGCTCAGCATTTATGTAGGCGACCGCCCCTTCAATACCTAGCCTGATTTCTGGGAACGACCCNACTGGGTCATTTTCTTGGTTCAGTAGGCCTATCCGGACAGGGGGAAGTGATTCATCAGCTGCAACTGGCCCTGCCACTTCTTCTTCAACAGTCGTTTCTTCAGACTCTTCCTCTTCAACTGCAATTTCTTCAGACTCTTCCTCTTCAACAGCGGTTTCTTCCGATGCACTCGAAGAGCTNTCCGAGCTACTCTGCTGCTCCGATGCAGATGGAGATGTAGATGACTGANCTCCATCTTCACTGTNNCTCCCGCCACACGCACCTANAANTAATGCNAGCAAAGCGAAAATTCCTATAAGAATTNTTTTCATTTCCCCCCCCTAAGGTTTCTTGAAGCTTACTTTGTGTTTCTTTCCAATGCCTTAAAATTCGCTTTTCTATGTCGGTCTCGTGCAATTTTCCCCGCTATNCCATCTGTGTTCAGAATCGCAGTAAGGATTAATCCAAGGCCACCTACCAGATTGGCATACGTTGAAAGACTATCTCCTGANAATGATTTTGCTATAAGGCCAATCATGAGGCCACCNGGTGCAAGAACGCCGGCTACAAGAGCCCCNCTGACTGATCCAATACCTCCAAGGTAGGCGAATGCAAGAAGCGCNAGNCTCTCAAAAACACTAAAGGANGTTCCACTNATTTGTCCTCGNAGGTATGCGAGCATGGCACCTCCGAGNCCNGCCAAGAANGAGGAGAAGGCGAAAGCTTGAAGTTTTGTAAGCGCCCCGTTTACTCCGCATGCGGCTGCTGCTCGCTCATTCGCTCGAATGGAAAGAAATTGGCGTCCGGTTGTTGTTCTTCGAATATTCACCACAAGGAGGCAACAAAGTAGGGTGACGAAAAGAAGCATTAGCCCGTATTCCCATCTATTGAAGTCAGATCCAATGTTTGCCGCTAGGTTTATTCCGAAGAGGTCTGGAGGTTCAATTGGGAGAGCACCAGTTTGACCTACGAACCATCGGTTGTTAAATAGAAGAGTTCCAATTGCAACCCCCAATGCCATTGTCACAGCTGCTAGTTGTAGTCCGCGTATGCGCAACGCAGGTATGCCAACCAGTAGTCCTAAGATTACTGCGCCGAGGGCGCCGAGGATGACTGGTATCGGGAATGGGATACCGGTCTCTAGTCCTATTTTTCCTAAGATGAATCCTGATACTCCTGCAAATACTGCTTGAGCTAAAGAAACTTGGCCTACATATCCAGTTAGGACGACGATTGAAAGAACGATAATAACTGAAGTCATTGATAGATAAAGGCTTAGCCGCAAGGCTCTTCCAAAGAAAAGGACGCCTAAGACAGTGGCGGCGGAGAGGATTATGGACCCCGGCAGAATATTTCTGGGGGCAGGAGCAAAAGCGAGGCGGGATGTCATGTGACTAGCTCGATTGGGCAGGCGGTCACCTCTGAAAAATAGTATTACGATGATAATGAGAAAGGGCAGGACATCTCGCATTCCGTTTCCAGCGAAATCTGGCCACCATGACTTCATTTGGAGGAGTGAGAGTTCGGAGCGAAACATTCCTAGCGCCAGACAAGTTGCTGCTGTGACTCCGAAGGAGCGCAATGACCCGACAAGGGCTCCAGCGAGTGCTGGAACAACCAGCAAGGTATAATTTACCGTGTTCACGCCGTTGGATAGTGACGCTGCAAGGATTCCAAAGACTGCTGCGACCATAGAAGCTAGCATCCAATTGCCGGCGGCAAGCATGTCGGGAGAAAATCCGATGAGGGAGGCCCCCTTCTCCTCCTCAGCAGCTGCCCGTGTTGCAATACCAAATATCGTGAAGCGGTAGATGGCGGCAAGAAATAGTGCTGATATCACTACTATGGCAGCGAGCCATAGGCGATCTTCTGGAATCCGGGTTCCGAGAATTTCTACCATATCTGTCGGGAGAATGGCGCGGACTGTCTCGTTTTGGGTACCGAATCGGAGTAGAACCACCGACTGAAGGACAATAAAAACACCTACCGTTGCGACGATTTTGGCAAGAAGTGGAGCTCCTCGCAAAGGTCGAAAAACTAGCAGGTGGACTAGAAGTCCTAATATTGCCGCAACGCCAAGGGCGATAAGGAAAGCTGGCCAGAATGCTGTTAAGTCGCCACTAGCGGGTATCCCGAGCAGATTAACTCGGTCCGTGCCGGAGATTGAGATAGGAAAAACAAGATCGCCAGTATCTCGAAGCTCATCGTAAATGTACGTTGAATACATCATCATTGCGCCATGAGCGAAATTCACTACTCCAGATCCCTGGTATGCCAGAACCAGGCCTAAAGCTACACCCGCTATTACGGCCCCATCGCCAAGACCTGTTAGTAAAGTCTGGATGTAAATATCCATGCTAGGATTCCCCCATAATCAGACTTTGGTTGTCTGACGCTTTTTAAATNACAACGTGCGTAGTTTTACGATTTGTGACACAGTATCAGGTAATGGAGTTTCGAACATAAAAAGGTAAAGACTCAGGGGGAAGAATGACTACANTAGAGGAANAAACGAGCGAAGAAACGCCATGGCATCTTTCTGGCAACAATGCTCCGGTATTTGATGAANTTACCGTTACAGAACTTGACGTTAAAGGCTCANTCCCCCCTGAACTAAATGGAAGATACTTNCGTAATGGNGCTAACCCGCAAACAGGAACTTCACCNCATTGGTTTGTAGGTGATGGAATGATTCANGGCATTGAATTGAACGGAGGAAAGGCTAACTGGTACCGAAACCGNTATGTTCGNACCCCAATGTATGCGAATCCGAATACAGACAGGATGGAACTNTACCTAGATATGGAAANGGGCGGGTTTGATTACAATGTTTCTGTTGCAAATACGTCTGTCATCGGGCATGGCGGGAAAATACTTGCATTAGAAGAAGGTTCTTTCCCGTATGAANTGACTGAACAAGNCGAAACTATAGGAGCCCACGACTTTGGTGGGAAANTAACGACTGCTATGACAGCTCACCCGAAGATCTGTGGCGAAACTGGCGAGCTACTGATGTTCGGCTACAGTTCCCTTCCCCCCTACCTCGTATACCACCGTATAAGCGCAGATGGTGACCTTGTTCAAAGCGAAGAGATTACCGTTAACGGCCCGACAATGATGCACGATTTTACGGTTACGAGAAACCATTCAATCTTTATGGACTTGCCTGCTATTTTCGACATGGAGCTNGCTATGCAGGGTGGGATGCCCATCAGATGGAGCGACGACTACCCNTCAAGATTTGGGATTATGCCTAGAGAAGGTTCCAATAACGATGTGNAATGGTTCGATGTTGACCCGTGCTATGTCTTTCATACNCTCAACTCCTATGAAGATGGAGACGAAGTNGTAGTCAATGGTTGCCGCCTCCGAGAAATATGGAGAGAGAACTCAGAAATTGGGGTGTCAGATGCTCCAGATCCTGCCGATGCTCCAATGATGTGGGAGTGGCGTTTCAACTTAGNCNCCGGANGAGTATCGGAAAAGCAAATCGATGACCAAGGAAGTGAATTCCCAAGGGTCCCCGATCACCTTGTTGGCCTGACGAACCGATACGGCTATACCGTCACAATGGGCCCTGCATCTGACGGAACCGGCGGTTCGATATTTAAATACGACCTTTCCAACGGAGGAACTCGAACAGAGCACGTTTTCCCCGCTGGTCACTTCCCTGGAGAGCCATCGTTTGTTCAGGCTGAAGGTGCCGTCAATGAAGACGACGGTTACCTAATGACATACGTATACGCCGGTGATACGGATACCTCGTATCTGGTTNTTTTGGATGCTAGCAACGTAGGGGGAGATCCTGTAGCTGAAATTCACTTGCCTCGACGGGTGCCAACAGGTTTTCANGGAAGTTGGATAGCAGATTAACTATTGCTGNCGAATGGGCACTAGTTCGCGATAAATCGCTCGGCCATTGCGTGCCAATGNCGGATTTTTACTTCTTGGTATTTCGTTANNGTCAANCCNTCGGCTTTAAAGGTTTCAAGCCCCTTTTGGACCTTAGGTAAATTGAAACTGTCTTGTTGGAAAACCCTTGCGAGATTTCCGATAACTGGAATTANNTCTGTCCATTCTTGATCTATCCCNAGTTCTATATACTCAGCTGGNGGNGGTCGATCATCNCCTTCNAAGTCTTCGGTGTAGATACATTCCATCAAGCACTCATCAACNTTTGTTCCGACTGGCCGAAATCGGTANTTAATGCGGTTAAAGGCACCCCATGGNTGGAAATTNGGAAAGAGTGTGAAGTACATACTGTCATTTACTTCGGCATCACAGTACTCATCGACATCAGGCACAGCAGGGCGAAGCCGATCTCTGGCTACTTTGGCCGCAAAGGCGCGTGCTGTAATTCCCTCAGGAACNTGTGCCANGGANTNTTCGTCNAGGCGTTTGTCCGTAATTGCATCAAAAATTTCTTGTTCGGTAGGNCTCCACGGTAGATGTGGACTGGGGGTGCCATTAGGCGTGATAGCTCTTGAAAAGTTTCCAAAGACGTCGTATTGGCTATTACAGTCGCCTGTCCCAGCCAGTATTTGAGGATGGGTGGCAATCACATGAAATGCTTCCATAAAGGCCTCTTGAGCGACCTTCCAGTTCACTGGATACCGCTTGGCAACGTGCGCTGAAACNAATTTTTTGTGAGGTGCCCATTTCTCAAAGTGCTTTGGCAGGTCACCTATGTACTCGTTGAAATCTTCGCAGGNGGGGTCCATNTTTATAAAAACCCAGCCNTCCCATGAGGCAACCNTNACTTCAGGNAGAGAGAAATTTTCCGGTTGAACCTGAGGGAAATCCCAAGCAGCAGTTANATTNTNTAGCGNTCCATCGAGATGCCAGGCTAAGGCATGAAAAGGGCAGCGGATAACGTCCCCTGCGTGACCACTGCAGTCACGAAGCTGGCGGCCNCTGTGAAGACATGCGTTGTANAATGCTTTTATCTCATCAGGTGCGGAACGNACAACTAGGATTGAAGTGCCCACAATGTCATACACNTAGGTATCTCCGACGTTGGGTATATGCTCTTCTCGACAGACCATTTGCCAAGCTTTCTTCCAAATCTTTTCTACTTCGAGGTCAAAGAACTCTTGGGATGTATAGCGTTCGGTAGGGATGTTAATTGTTCCAAAATCTACATCGCTGGTGAGGCGNAGAGTCGGGTTTACATCATGTGTGTCTAGATCAAGGAGTTCCTGATATGAGAGGTCTTTGGATTTTGATTCGGCAATGGTCATGACATTCTCCTTGTCCTATTGTCGCTATCTCTAAAGCGGTTTTCTCCGCGTTCACTTCCTAGCCATCCACAAAGGTGCTCGTCGGCTACTTTTAGATCTCCTGAAATCCACTCTCCACTAAAAGTAAAAACTCCTGATCCTGATTNACNNTCGACAATGACGTTTGCGCCGTCATCGCTAACTTCATAAATTTCGTCTGTTAGTGGATGTTTAATTCCCCGCATATGTCTCCCCGTTAGGTCCGATCATAGTCTTTTTAGCAGCTATTTCCCATTTTTCTATGCCGCTGTAAGTCCACCATCTACTGAGAGAATAGATCCGGTACATCGAGCCGCCTCGTCAGAAGCCATCCAACAAATAGCGTTCGCTGCTGTTTCTGGTTCTGCCATCCCTCGGAAGCCGGTATATGATTTCATTAGCTCAAAATCTATATCATCTGGGGCTGACCAGTTCTCTGTCATAGCGGTTTTCATGCCTCCAGGGGCAATTGCATTGATTCGAATGTCTGATTTTATGTATTCCATGGCGAGGGCCCTGGTCATATTGATCACAGCTCCTTTCGCAGCACAATATGGGACGGTATAGGCTTGCCCCATGAATCCAGCGTTTGACGCTACGTTCACAATGTTTCCAGCACTTTTTTCTAGATGTGGTATTGCTGCTTGGGTTACCCAGAACATCCCATCTAGGTTGACGCCCATAATGAGTCGCCATGTCTCTTCGTCAACATCTGTGACGTGGTGGGAACGGACAACTCCTGCGACATTGGCTACAACGTCAAGTTTCCCAAAGCGTTCAACACATTTTTCAATCGCTTCGTGGCATGATTCCCTATTTCGTATATCGACATTCTCTGGGTGAAACTGTTCTCCTAATTCGTCGGAAACAGATTGAAGTCCTTCTTGGTCAATATCGACTCCAAAGACATGGGCGCCTTCTTCAACCATTTGTCGTGCTGTAGCCCGTCCTACTCCTGATGCGGCTCCAGTGATGAAAGCGACCTTGTCCATAAAACGGTTCATATTGACCTTTCTTTCTTATATCTAATCTATTAGCTCGAAGGGAGATCGCAACGCAGCATTCGGGGTTTGCATCCCTGTGCAGCATGAGAGAAGCTATAAGGGCAATACATAGATTTAATACCGATTTCTTTGGAGTAAATGAATGGCCATTATCCACAAAAGCCCATACGAGGATGTAGAAATTCTCGATGTCCCAATCACCGAATTCGTCCTACGGCATGCCGATGCGCTTGCGGACAAACCAGCATTTATTGAAGGAGCTTCTGGGAGGGTAGTCACTTTTGGCGAGCTGAAGAACCTGATCCATAGGTTTGCAGGTGGTTTAGCTTCGCGTGGGTTTGGGCCCGGTGATACGCTAGCTCTGGTCTCACCTAACCTTCCAGAGTACGCTGTCGCTTTTCACGGTACGGCTGTTGCAGGGGGAACAGTGACTACGGTAAATCCTACGTATGGAGCTGAGGAAATTAGGTTTCAATTAAATGATGCGAAGGCTTCAATTCTTGTCACTATTGAAGCTGCAGTCCCAATGGCGCTCGAAGCGATAGAGGGCACGGACGTTACGGAGATTATCGTGATTGGCACCCATGAGGATGCTACTCCCCTGAGTGAAGTCGTTTCATCTGAACCNATAGATCAAGTACCTGTTGATCTTTCCTCACACGCTATGGTCCTGCCGTATTCATCTGGAACCACTGGATTGCCCAANGGNGTGNTTCTNACGCATAGAAATCTCGTAGCGAATCTCTGCCAGTGTGATGGAGTTATCGAATATGACCAAGACGCTTCAGGGCTCGCTGTCCTTCCGTTCTTTCACATCTANGGCATGCAGGTTTTAATGAATGGGTTACTTGCAAATGGGTGCACCGTCATCTCGATGCCACGTTTTGACCTTGTTGAAGCCCTGACCTTGATTCAGACCCATAGGATAACCCATTTCTTTGCTGTCCCTCCGATGATTTTGGCTCTCGCGAAACACCCCATCATTGACAACTTCGATCTCTCTTCCTTAGAAATGGTCCTCTCTGGTGCGGCGCCTTTAGGTTCTGAACTCGCTGAAGAAGCAGCAGCGCGGATCAGCTGTGAAGTGATCCAAGCGTACGGGATGACCGAACTCAGCCCCGCGACGCACATTACTCCAAGCGGACAATACAGGCCGGGCTCAGTTGGCCTGACAGTTCCAAATGCTGAATGCAGAATTGTGGACCCAGAAACCGGAGAGGATCAAGATATCGGAGGTGAAGGAGANCTCTGGATTAGAGGACCTATGGTCATGTCCGGATACTTAAATAACCCCGAAGCAACAGCTCTCACTATTGATGAAGATGGATGGCTTCACACAGGTGACGTTGCAACAGTCGATGAACATCAGCACTTTTACATCGTCGATAGGGTCAAAGAACTCATCAAGTTCAAAGGATTCCAGGTACCNCCTGCGGAACTTGAAGCTATTATCATNACCCACCCTGCTGTGGCTGATGTTGCAGTCATCGGAATCCCGGATGATGAGGCTGGCGAGTTACCAAAAGCCTTCGTTACNCTNAAACCTGAAATGGNAGCNACGGATACTGATATCAAAGATTTTGTTGCCGATAAGGTAGCGACATATAAGCAGATTCAGATGGTTGAATTTATCGATGAAATCCCCAAATCGGCTAGCGGGAAAATNCTCCGAAGGTTCCTGCGAGATCGGTCGTGAATAGNCANGNGACTGTTGTTGTTACCGGAGCGAATTCAGGAATAGGACGCTCGACNGCTCTTCTCTTGGCGTCGAAAGGCTATAAGGTGTTCGCNACGATGCNGTCACTTTCNAGNGGAGANAAACTTCGTGCTNTAGCTGATGAGCTTNAGCTTGAAGTNTTCCAAATCGAGCTTGACGTTGCAAGTGATGAGTCTGTGCAGGAAGGATTCAGCCAAATCTTTGAAGCAAGCGAAAGAATTGATGTTCTAGTCAATAACGCTGGAATTGGTTCAAATGCCTCAGTAGAAGATGTCACCATCGATAGTGATAAGGAGGTTTTCGAAACGAACTTCTGGGGCGTCATTCGATGCACCCAAGCGGTACTTCCTAATATGAGAGAAAACCAATCTGGGCATATCATCCAAATTTCATCTATCGCTGGTCGTGTTGGGCTTCCCGGTCAACCAATCTACTCAGCCTCGAAATGGGCTTTGGAGGGTTTAAGTGAAAATCTGGCCCATGATCTCGCAGTACACGGGGTACGCGTTTCTATTATTGAACCCGGGGTNACAAGAACAGCGATTCTTGGNAAGAACAGTGACTTTCCCGATAACCCTGCGTACAGGGANACGTATCAGCGNATGTTTGATATGTACGCTGCTGGNATTGCNGCAAATATTCGNCCNGAGGCTGTAGCAGAGANAATTCTTGAATGCCTTTCCANCTCNACGNACCANCTCCGCTGGCCTGTAGCTTGGGGAGCTGATCAGATGACGAATGCCCGTTTTGATGGAACAGTCTCTGATGAGGAGTGGGTCATGCTTGGGAAGGTTGTCGGGGATTCTGATAGTTGGGTTGAGGAATTTACTAGACTTTTTAACCTCTAGCCGAGGTTGTCAAAGACTCGCGCCTCTCCAACCACTCCCTGTCGCTATAATTCAGGTAGTAAATTTCCACTGAGATAGCGCGAGGAGATCTAACTATGCATCGCCGATTAAACAAATTCCTAACTGCCATTATCGTGATGGCCTTGGTAGTTGTAGGTATTAGTTGTGGGTCTGGTTCGAATTCAGGCACCGAAGATGCATTACGTGCAGAATTAGCTGAGACGAAGGCACAACTAGATCAGGCACAGCAGGTTATAGCTACTCTTCAGTCTGGCGGTGATGAAGAACCGGTTGAAGATGAAGGGCCAGATGCAGAAGGTGAAGATCCGGATGCAGAAGAAGAGGAAGAAAACACTGATGATCGAAGCGAGGAAGAGTTTGAAAGCATACTTACAGGAACGTATACCTGGCTCGAACAAAGTGACGCCGTTCAGGATCTCCAAGAGGCGTTAGGAGTGGAAGCTGATGGCTGGTATGGAAGCGATACCAGAGATGCTCATCTCGCCGCGCTAGAAGAGCTTGAGCTCGCAATTGATACTGTTCCTGAGAAACCCTGTCCAGCTCAAACGAGTTTGAGTGAAGCCGTTGGATCTGCATCATCCACGAGTGAACCTATCTTGATAGATGTTGATGGTGACGGAACGATGGATGAAGCTACCATCGTTACGATTGAAGATGGCGTGTATGTATCGGTAGCAACAAGTTTCAATGGGGCCACTGCGTGGATTGAAGCGACGGGGACAGCAACAGCTTCAGAGGCAACCTATGTCCCCCAATTTGGTACTGATGTCAACGAAGATGGTTTCCACGAACTGTGGGTAAAAACAATTCCTATCTCTGAACCGACAGGGGAAGCTAGGACCCACTATGTGTATGTCTTTATCGACTGCGCGTTACAGGTAGTAACGAATAGCGGGGGCGCAGCTTACCGTTTACCAAGAGGAGAGCTACTAGATACCGGTGGGCTTCTCTACATTGATTGTGTAACTTTGGAAGATGAGCCGATCATGGTGTACCACGAGGACTACCCGATCGGCGAGCCCGAAGATGGTGATTATGTCTGGGCGTACGTCCCTACCCCTCTCCGGCTTGTTGGCGCCACGTTAGAAGTGGTTACCACAAACGAGATCAAACGGGATATCGCTCCTGCGCCGAATCCTCTTCCATCTGATAGCTGCCAAAAATGGTCGTAGCCATATTGAGGAAGAAGTATGGTTTCACCTATTGAAGAGATAGTGAGTTCCGAACAGAGCTCTTCATTTCATCGAGATGGAGCTGTCCACCTTCAGGGCGTCTTGGATGATAAATGGGTAGAACTCTTAGCTGAAGGGCTTGACGAATGTTACGAGCAGCCAGATGGCATGTCGAGTGCTCTCGTATCATCGGAGAGTGAACTACGGATAGATCAATTTCCGGCTGCTAGATCAAAGAAGCTGAAGAAATTTATCTGTGAATCTCCACTCCCAGCTCTTGTGGGGTCGATCCTTAATGGCCCAATCCGGTTTTACATGGATCAAATGTTTTATAAGCCTGCTGGCCTTCTCATGCCGACCCCGTGGCATCAAGATACAAGTTATTACAACGTGGAAGGCCATGATCTCGTTCGTGCTTGGATCTCGCCAGATATTGTTCCCCGTGAAGCGAGTCTTGAAATTGTAAAGGGATCGCATCTTTGGAATATTACGTATCGGCCTCTTGCTGGACGGGATCCAGATCTTAGTCAGGAAGAACACGAAGCACAGATGTCAATGGCTAAAGAATTCGGAATCTATGAACGCCCTGGAGAAGACTTCTCATACAACAGCGCAATTATGGATAAATCGCTTCCTGAAACTCCAAATATTGAAGCGTCAAGGGATTCTTTCGATATTCTCAACTGGCATTTTGAGCCGGGGGACGTGATCTTGTTCCATGGAAATGTGTTACATGCTGCTCAAGGAGAGATCGATCTTGCATATCCCCGAAGAAGCCACGCCATCATGTACGCAGGGCCAAATATCCGTTACATCAAACGACCGGGCCAAATCATTCCTGACCCAATAGCTCTCTTGGAGCAGAACCCACAAACCGGCCAGCTGCTCTCTGAATTTGACCAGGTTTTCCCACTCCTCTGGGAACCCTCTTAGAATAAGTAGCGGTCTCAAGCAGCCACAGAATGCGTTCTACTTAGCGTAATTTGCTTTCTTACTTACTCAACGAGTCCTGATTTTTCTTAGAGTTTCCATTTTGTCGTACCTGAATGCAACAATGGAGTAATGGTAGTTTTTCTGATTGTACTCGTGGGGATTCTTGCAGCAGTTGTCGCGTTCATGCTGATGACTCAAATGCAAAAAAATAAGACAGTGGACGCGGATATTAATCCGANAAGTAGCCTTGANCCTNCNNCTNTGGAACTAATNAANAGTGTTATCAATGCTGAAGTGACAACCGCAGCGCAGGCGGCGATGCAGCANACNAATGAGGGCACCCANCAATTCTTTAAAGCCAACACTGAAACTCTGACCGAGCAAACAAAAAACCTTCTGAACCCAATGGAGACAGAGCTNACCAATCTGAAAGAAGTCATCGCCAAACTTCAGACNGCNCATANCAGCACTTCAGGTCAGGTCAATAACCTTAATCAGCAGTTGACTGATTTGAATAGTTCGACAAGTCGTATGGTTGGAGCGTTACAGTCTCCTGTTTCCAGAGGTAAATGGGGTGAGAACTCACTTCGGAATATTATCGAACTTGCTGGAATGTCTCCCTATGCTGACTTTGTAACGCAGACATCCGGACAAGTAGATGGCAAAGTTGGTATTCCAGATGTCGTGATTCGCCTTCCTAACGACTCTTCCCTAGCTATTGACGCTAAAGCCCCTGGATCTGCCTATGAGCAGATGGTGGGCTCGGAAAGCCCTGATGAACAAGCAAGACTTTTACAGGCTCACATAGCCGCAATGAAACAGCACATAAAAACTTTGGCCGGGAGAGCTTACTGGAATCAATTTGAGAACTCGCCAGAGTTCGTTGTCATGTTCGTCCCACTGGAGAGCATGCTCTCAGATGCCTTGCGGGCTGCACCGACGCTCCTTGAGGAAGCGATGAAAGACAAGATAATCTTAGCTTCGCCGATGAACNTNCTCGCNGTGCTTAAGGCNACATTTCATGGGTGGCAGGTATTTCACATTCAGAAAGAAGCAAAGACAGTTGGNGATTTAGCGCAGACCCTTTACCGACGTATCGATACCATGCTTGGTCATGTAGCAAAGGCCGGTAGGGGCCTTGAAAGTGCTAATAAGGCCCACAACGAGATGATTGGGTCGCTCGAAAAAATGGTTCTNCCAACGATGCGGGANTTGAATGAGCTAAACATTGTAAGTGAACCNCCTAAGGAACTNGAGATTACTCAGACNCCGATCCGGCCTTTGAATGTTCCAGAGCTGAATGAATACCATGAAGACGAAAGTCAGGATTGAAGTAGAGNGGTCCTTATTTGGCTATTGCTTCAAGGCGTGCAGGAACGTGCTTGTGCCAAGGTGTTCCTGCAATAGGGTCGCGCCATTCTGTGCTGGTTAGTTCATTCGGCGCAACTCCGACAATTTCCGGATTTCCGCCAGCTGGTGAGTAGGAAAGTCCATANCCGTTGGGGAGAGAAACGTATCCTGGNAAAACGGTTTCGTTAATTTCAACGACAGCAACTGCTTGCCCTCCTGGTGTGGTNATACGGACNCGCTCTCCGGTATCTAGACATAGTTCTTCNGCGTCTTTGGGGTGGATCCGCAAAGCTCCCTCTTGATCTTTTTTTCTCCAACTAGGATCNCGGATGATCGTATTNGCTGAAAAACCTCTTCTTTCGCCAGCGGCAAGGATGTANGGGAATTCTNCGCTGGTGTATTTCACCGGAGCATCAATAAGGCCCTCAACAGCTGTGTGCATTTCTTTGATATCCAAGTGGATNCGCTGATCGGGTGTGGTGAGNAAATCGAAAGCCTCTTCATGGGTGNGTCGGGTAAAGATCACGCCATCTTCACCNTCAAGNACCGCTTGGAAAAGAGCGTTCCCTAACTCTGCGCCCTCGCCAGTGTGGCCAGCTGATCGGACCTGTTCAGGGTACTTTTGTGCGACCATTTGGCAGCTAAACCATAAGACCGCACCGCCTTGCTTTTCCCATGGGAGGGTCTTCCCGAGTGTTTCGTAGAGGACTACCGCCCCATACTCAGATACTGCTTTGTTTTCTAGTGCTGCATTCATGAATGCTTCCGAAAAACTTTGTAATCCTTCTTCTGCTGCTGCTCGTAGGGCATCGAAGTCGATATCGTCGAGCACTCCGGCTGCTTGGACGAGTCGACTATGGATTTCTGGTTCGGAGAGGGTTCCTTCCAGTGGTTCGAGAATCGCTGGACGCAGGTGAAACATGTTCTCTGGAAATGCTGCAGAAAAGAAGGTCGCTTCGGCTTTTTCATATTGGGATGAAGCGGGAAGCACCCAGTCTGCTTGTTCTGCTGTTTCTGTCATAGCGACGTCGATAACAACGGTGCACTCTGCGGCTCGCATTGCTTGACGGAACTTTTCAGATTCTGCAAGTGAATGAACAGGGTTGCCGCTTTCGATGAACATTGCTCTGCTTCGTTCAGGGTGGTCAGAAAGAAAACCATCAGCGATTTCGTTACATGGAACTAATCCGGAGATTATTTTTCCTCCGGTTACTGGATCGAGTGGCTCTTTGCCTGCGGCACTGTAGTTGAATAGTGGGGCGACGGAGGTATGTGGACCTAGCGCGCCGGGTTTACCAAAGTTTCCTGTGAGGATGGAAACAGCTCGATGCAGGTAGGAGATGAGCGTCGAGTTTGGCCCCATTTCTATTCCTAGGTCTTCGTATGTTGAAACACTTTCTGCTGTTGCGATGCGAATGGCGACGTCCCTGATTTGGTCTTCGGGGATTCCGCAACGTTCTGCATAATCCGCGATTGGCACTTTTGCAAAAACGGATTTTGTGGGTTCAGCTCCGACAGTGTTTTCGGACAACCATCGGTCGTCGGTGAGGCCTTCGTTGACGATCACTGCTCCGATAGCAGCGAGGAGAAAGGCATCTGTTCCCGGCCGTACTTGGAGCCAATAATCGGCTAGGTCGGCTGTTTCGGTTCGTCGAGGGTCTATGACGATGAGGGAGCGTGTTTCGTCGTTAGAGATTTCTTTCAGTACCCTTCGGGCTTCATCGAATCCATGAGAATGCCATGGGTTCTTCCCTAGGAAGATTGCTACCTCGGCGTCATGGAACCCTCCGTGCGTGTGGGTGCCGAACATTAATCCTTCGACCCATGCTTCTCCGGTTTTTTCTTGGGCGAGAGCGTTTGATTTTCGAACGATGCCAAATGCTCGTCTCGTGGCAGTTGAGTGGGCGCCTCCGATGTGGTTGCCTTGTCCCCCACCCCCGTAGTAGAGAATTTTGTCAGCACCATATCTCTCCGCGACCGATTTCAGCCCTTGCGCTATTCCTTCAATAGCTGTATCCCAATCGACTTCGATATACGTTCCATCTTCTAGGCGTTTCAGTGGAGTGGTAATTCTTCCAGTGTTGTTTTGGTAATAGTTAATTCGTAGCCCTTTTTCACATGTGTATCCCTTACTGGCTACGTGGGCCTTATTTCCCCTAACTCGCGTGATATCTCGATTATCGAGCCGTACTTCGAGTCCGCAATTAGCGCTACATAGGACGCAGGCGGTTTTATGCCATGTTTTTGTTGGGTCCGAGATTGCCTCAGCATTATCTAACACTCTGTTACCTTCCATC
>PAEG01000092.1 GCA_002703045.1 Acidimicrobiaceae bacterium | reverse complement strand
ATTTGTAGCAAATCGAGTAGCCAAAGCATATTGTTTATCTAAATCTTCATCGTTCCGCATAGCCCTCTGCGCTAGATCTTCATCTAAACCGTGTTCTCTGGCAACTGCCAGACGTAAAGACTTTCACGTATAACAATCATGGTGATCGGCACACCGTAAGCGAACAACTTCAGTAGTGACAGGATCCACCAAATCCAATTGAACGACCTCTTCTTGCCATAACGAAAGAGCCTCACGAAACTTGTCATTGAAATGTGAAGATGTAACCCTTTGNGATCTGGTCATACTGAAACCTCTTCACCNATTTTCCTCCACACAATTTGCAANCGTATCCTCTGCTCAACGACAAGAAGAGCATTCACAAAATTGACAAAACCTTCTTCCCCAAGACACTCACGGACAGCAAACGCTGAACTATCAGGAATTGATGAGACATCAATAATAAATTCCTCTGTGAACCGTAAACAAGCCTTCTCAGATTCACTGAACAAACTTGAAGAAGACCACACAGAAAGAGAAGCAATCTTCTCTGAATCTAAATCACTATTTGAAACTTCCAACTCGGAATCGCAATNTAAAAGCATGGCGACGCGTAAACGACACAGATCAAGNAAAGCGGAATCCATCACTTCCCACGCCAATCCATGTATCTCTTCAAGCTGGCTAGCGACAGATGTCCTNTCGNCAAGCACTTCNCGAAAGAAAGCATCNNTTGAAGANTNCATATTCAAAGGATAGATGTAATTTCAAACAATGTTGTTATTCCTTTTGGAAGTNCGGCTTTAAAAATGACACAATAAGGCGATAAATGAAAAGGAAACTATGGAACCACTTATCCGCTACCCAATCGTGCAACATGCTTGGTTCGTCAACGATATAGACGAAGCATGCAGAAAATGGAATATGACGACAGGAGCTGGNCCTTTCTTTGTCACTCGCGGACATTGGGGTGACAGGCANCTATATCGTGGCGAAGAAATGACAGTTCCACTCGATTATGGTTTCGGCTATCACGGCGATACTCANNTCCAGTTCATTCAACAGAATGAGGAAGGCCCATCAATTTATCGCGATATGTATGGTGCTGGCGAAGAAGGGTTCCATCACATAGGNATGCTCGTGCCTGATNACGACATAGAAAAAGAGGGAGAAAAATATGAAGCCGCAGGNTTNCCNGTNGCTTCCTCGCTCTGGTCCGTTGCGAACGTTATCTATGTAGATACGCGAGAAGCAATCGGCTGTTTCCTTGAACTCCACGGAGATAATTCAGGAATACGTGAAGTTTTCGCNGGNTGGAAAAAANCATCAGATAATTGGGACGGCCACACTGATTTAATTCGAGGGAATCGNGCAGAGTAAATTTACCGCCCTACCCACTGAGCTACGGTAGATCTATGGTTTGGTGGGNAGCAGTTCTTTTATTCGTAGGAGGCGGAGTTGCCGGCATTGTTAATGCCATGGCTGGAGGAGGTTCATCTCTNACGGTTCCCTTACTCGTGCTGGCTGGAGTTCCGGGAAATTTCGCCAATGGGACGAATAGAGTTGGAATCTTTNTCTCTAATGGAACAACAATCTGGTCATTTCANCGGCAGGGGGTTAAGGCATACAAAGAAGCACTCCCNTTNTTTCTNCCAGTTGTTATCGGCTCACTGATTGGCTCTATAGCGATAAGNCAAGTGACCGANAGAACTTTTGAAACTATTTTNGGAATTCTTATTCTGCCTATCATTTTTTTATCGCTTAANGAACCTAAAGCTATTCGCGAAGGCCCCGAGTTCTCAAAAGNAGCCACTTTNATTCTTTTCTTATTNATTGGTGTTTATGCGGGAGCAATTCAAATGGGAGTAGGACTAGTGCTTCTCGCTTTTCTCACTAGATCTGGACTTACCCTCATGAAGGCTAATTTCGTCAAAGTGCTGGTGACTCTTGCCGTAACAGTGACCGCTCTTCCTGTTTTCATAGTCCAAGGAAAAGTCCGATGGTTGCCGGCTTTCATTTTAACTGTTGGCCTTTCATTTGGAGGGTGGCTAGGGGCCCGGATTGCCGTAAAAGGCGGCGAACGGATCATTCGAATTTTCATGATAATTGCTGCTATTGGGTTAACCGGAAGATTGGTTGGGCTTTATGGTTAAGGTTTCTTACCATTGGTCCGAGCTAGGTCTTTGTGACAAACTTTGAACATGCCAGTAGATATTGTCGTTGTAGGTTCATGCAACCTTGATCTGGTTGTGAACGTTGACAACATCCCGCAAGTAGGTCAAACAGTTTTGGGTGGAGATCTTAAGCGGATTCCCGGTGGGAAAGGAGCAAATCAGGCAGTAGCTGCTTCCCGATTAGGGAAATCAGTAGCAATGGTCGGAAGAGTCGGCGAAGATGACAATGGAAAGTTCCTCCAGTCCAACCTTGAAGATAATGGCGTGAATACAGAATATCTTCTCAAAACACCCGATATCCCAACAGGTGTAGCACTAATTTCAGTCCAGGATGACGGGGACAATGCGATTGTCGTTAGCCCCGGAGCAAACGGTAAACTTTCACCTGAAGATATAGCCGTAGCATCACCCATCGCTGGAGCCCGAGTAGTTCTTCTACAAGCAGAAATTCCTATCGAAACAGTAGTGGCAACAGCGCGGGTAGCAGAAGGAACAGTTATCTGGAACCCTGCCCCTGCACCAAGTGAAAGTGTTCCTCTTGAACTTCTTGACTTAGTAGATGTACTCATCCCAAATCAGACAGAACTGGAACTTATAGGTGGGAACAGAAAGGTAGATACCCTTGAGTCAATTTCCGAGCTGGCGAAAACTTTTCCATGCTCCTCAACTATTGTCACTTTAGGAGAGCGTGGAGCTGTAGTTGTGGCCAGCAATGAGGCCGTACACATTCCTGCACCTACAATTTCCCCGCTCGACACCACTGGTGCTGGTGATTCCTTTTGCGCAGCAATAGCTGTCAGCCTTGTGGAAGGAAAAGATCTTGTCGAGGCAGCACAATGGGCGGTACAAGTAGGCGCAGCAACAACGCTTGTCGCCGGAGCACAACCCTCATTGCCAACTTCAGAAGAAGTTCTTCAAAGACTAGAAAACTGGTAGAAGGTCATCCCGCTCGATACATACCAGGATACCAATAACTAAACTCAGTAGCCCTATACCTATAGCGATATACCTATAGACGTTGGCATGTTGACGCAACCAGTTACTGGAATTCACCGATATCAGAGCAATTGACGAGTTCGCGATTAAAAGACCCAGAACCCATGCCAACAAAATCAACAGTCCCCCTACTTTTCCCGAAGCTTGCGAAGCAGCAACAAATATCACGATCTGTGTCGGTGTCTCTACTCCAATACCATGAAGTATCCCCACTCCTCGAGCTGATGATTTATCAAGTATTGAACTTTCAACATGAATTTCATGTCGGTGGCGGTGAAAATGCGGATCCCCCTCCTGAGGTTCATCTAATAGTTGCGTATTTTCATGTTTATGATCATGAATTTCCGTGTTCTCCTGATGAAGATGAGCATGTTCATGTTCAACGACGATGGACCGACCTTTAGAAGATCTTCTAACCCTTTGTAACCCACGAAAAGCGCCATCACGAATAATCATCCAGCGACTTCGTAACTGAAAATCATCTCCCTGAATCACAACATTTACGAGGATCCATAGTCCTAACCCAATGAGAGAACCACCAATAAGATACATCATTGTTGTGTCCACTGAATCTGGGATTTTAAAATCTGCAAGAATAATTGCGACACCAAGCAGAACCACAACGGCGGCATGCCCAACTGCGTATGCCGTAGCAAGAGAAAAAGCCCTTCTCGGGTTCTTCTCCCCAGTTGCAATCCCCGAAATCGCAGCAATGTGATCCCAATCAAATCCGTGCCGGATACCAAACCCAAAAGCGGATATGAGAAGAGCAAAATCCATCCCTAAAAGGTTCCAGTTCCAGTAGAAGCCGTCAAATCAGCCATAATCTCTTCAAAGATTCTCTACTTCAGATGAGACGAAATTCAATTGTTCGGCTACTGTTATCGCTGTTGACCTTTGACGTTACGTCGAAACAAAGGAGATGATTCCACATGAAAGAAACNAACCCCGACAAGAATTTTATCCTCAATAATCTCCCCATAGCTGAAGCTCACTGCGACGGCCCATGCGGAGTATACGACCCATCATCAGCAAGAATTGCTGCTGAGGCTGTCCGGTCTATGATCAAAAAAATCCTTGACCTTACCCCACCGGAACCCGGAGACGCACAAGCAGTTGCATCTTATCTCAACACAGTTGGACGATATGTAACAATAAAAGAAGAGCAGGCTGAACTCGCAAAGCATGAACTTCTCGTTCTCTGGACTGATTACTTCAAGCCAGCTCACCTCGAAGCCTATCCAGACCTCCATGATGTCTTCTGGAATGCAGCGAAAGCATGTTCTGAATGTAAGCAGCATGTTTCCACAGATGCAGCTGACCAACTTATGGCNGCAGTTGAAAAGATCCATAATATGTTCTGGGAGAGCAAAGGCCGAGAAGTTACGTATTACGAAGCAAGTTGATCAAAACGGTTCTTAGAGAACTCCTGTCACTAGCNTTACGANAACGAAAAATCTTCCGTGTTGGTGGGANCAGTATGATTCCCGTACTCCAACCCGATGACATCATATTTGTTCGCCCAGATGCCCACTGCTGCCAGGGAGATATCGTCGCGATCAGGCACCCCCACAAGAAAACAATTTTAATCAAATATGTCAAGGCCGTCACTGAAGATCATTTTGTTGAATTGCGCAGTCCAAAGGGGACAGATAGCCGGCAATTTGGGAAATCACCTATGAAACATCTTGTTGGAGTTGCTACTTTCAATTACTCCCAAAAGAAATCACTTACGAAAACACCGCAGACGCACTAAACGAGGTCGTCGAACCTAACTAGCCATGTAATGCCCAAATCGTCGAGAGTGGAAGATTCCGCCTTATTCACGATTACTGACGCTCCGACATATGTAGCACCGGATTGAATGATGAATTCTTTCGCCACTCTGATCGTATTCCCCGTTGTCGCCCAGTCATCAACGATGAGGACCCGATCATTCTTGTCTAAATCAAATGATCTACTCTGGAATTCTACTTCGTGACCAGTCCATGTTTCACCAGATGTGATTCTGATATCAGATCCAGGATGATTCCGCCCGTCTTTGCGAATTAGAACCAAGCCAGCATGCAGAAATTTAGCAACCAACGCGCCGAGAACAGGTCCGCGCGCTTCCGCAGCGACGATTTTCGTTACATCCGCATTTGCATACTCAGCTGAGAGTGCTTCACCCAAGCATTGTAAAATCTGCGGATCTCGTAACAGTCCGGCTATATCAGGGTGATCATTGACCATAGGAAACGCTTGAATCAAAGAGGCCGAAAATGCTGCGAGTTTTGATTTCTCCATACGCTTATCCTACAAATATTTAGCTACCCGTAGCTGCCGAGAAGGCTTAAGAAGGTGATTTCAGAAAGAAAAAGCGGAAAGACGGTAATGCACAGAGATAATGAAAGGTATGGATCCGAAAGTTATATACATCGCCGGTCCACTCTTTGATGAAGGNGAACGCTGGTGGATAGANNAGATTGAAGCNACCGTTGCTGAAGCAGGTTTTCAGACCTTTTTGCCACATCGCGACAATCCGGAGAAAACTCCAGACACCGTCCAAGAAATCTTTGAGAATAACCGAGATGCCATACTGTCAGCAGACCTTATTGTTGCGAATCTAAATGGTATTACAACTGACGATGGAACAGCATGGGAGCTGGGGTACGCTGCAGCCCTTCAGAAACCCTCGATAGGAATTTTCACAGACTGGAGGACGAGATTTNAAGGTCAAGAAATCGTAAATCTTATGATCAGTCGATCACTGGACAGGATTGTCCGATCTCTTGATGAGCTTATCCCCGCCATTATTGAANTAGATATAGAGAAGGAGTAGGNCCCACTAATGCAACTACTCGGCGAGAATGTCCAGCATTACCACTGGGGGGATTACGACTATATTCCAAACCTTCAAGGTCGAGCAGCTGGGATTGACCCAGAAGCTGAGCTATGGATGGGAGCTCATACAAAATCCCCAAGCAGAGTAGTTGATACCAACCAAGGTCTTGACGAGCTTATATCGCTAAACCCTGAACAAGCATTGGGAAAGCACGCAAAAGACTTCAATGGAGAACTTCCGTACATAATGAAAATTCTGGCAATTCGGTCCCCGTTATCTTTACAGGTGCACCCAAACGATGAACAAGCTGCGGCAGGCTTTACAGACGAATCCAATCTAGAAAAAGAAAATGGATCATACTTCTCACCTCGCGGAAAAGAGGAAATTGTTTGTGCAATAACAGACACTGACATCAAATTTGGATTTCGGGCAATGAAAGACATCAACAATATCCTTGCACTTGCTTCANATGAAGAAATCCGCACTCTCCAANAGCTACTTTCGCAGAGAAATTCTGAGGAAGCATTACAGGAAGCTATTGGAAAAATTCTCGTATATCAAAAACCACTAGTTCAGTCGTTTGTAGAAGATGTTCTTTCATCCGATCNAAAAAGCACGGTTCTCTCTGAGAGGGAAATCTCCTATTTCAAAGACCTTGTTGAAATCTATCCGTCTGACCCTGGNCTCATTATCTTTCTACTGATGAANTTNGTAACATTACGGNCTGGAGAGTCCTTGTATGTTCCTCCCGGAATCACCCACGCATATCTTCATGGAAACGCAGTAGAAATAACATCAAATAGTGACAACGTCCTCAGATGTGGATTAACACCAAAACAAATCGACCATGACCAGTATTTAGCTGTTAGTTCTTTCTCAACATCGCAGCCAGAGATACAAAGACCCATCGATAAAATTCACACGTACTCATCTCCCACACGATTCAGTTTGTCGCGTCTAGAAATAGAACATAGCTGGGAGGTTACGCTTAATGGCCCAGAGATATTGATTTCAACAGAGGGATCATTCACCATTACAAGCAGTCATGGCCAAAGTCTGCGCGTAGACAAAGGCATGCCGGTATGGATCCCAAATTCAGACGAGAACTACGAGATATCTGGAACGTGCCTGATCTTCAGGTGCTCCACACAAAACGTTGATTAAATTCCCAACTGCCGGCTTGCAAGATCACGCATAATTTCTTCGCTTCCTCCACCAATAGCCTGAACACGCACTTCTCTATAAAGCCGTTCTGTTATTGAGCCTTTCAAGTAGCTAGCACCTCCAAGAATTTGAGAAGCCTCACGGGCACAGAATTCAAAGGTGGTTGTCGCCTGCACTTTCAATTCCGCTATTTCAGCAACAGGGTCATCCCCCTGATTCAACCGCCATGCCAAAAGTTCGCACCATGCTTGCGCTGCATTAATCTTCCTATCCATCTCTATGAACTTGTGACGTATTACTTGATGATCTGCAAGGCGCTTACCGAAGGTTTCACGCTCCTTAGACCATTCCAGTGCTTCCTCATAACAAGCGCGAGAATAAGCGATCGATTGAGCGGCCATATCAATGCGCTCAGCATTGAAATTGTTCATTATTGAAGAGAATCCAGTACCTTCCTCTCCAATCAGATTTTCTACCGGTACACGAACATCATCAAAATATAAAGTAGCTGTATCCGACGATAGCCAGCCCATCTTGTCAAGCCGTGTTCTCTCTACGCCTTCGCGATCTCCTTCAATGAGGAGAAGAGAAATACCTCGAGCTCCTTCACCTCCGGTACGAACTGCCACAGTCAAATAATCTGCATACATTCCAGAGGTGATAAATGTTTTCTGCCCATTGACAATGAATTCTTCACCATCTCGTTTTGCAACTGTTTTAATCCTTGCAACATCAGATCCGCCGCTTGGCTCAGTGATAGCGAGCGCAGATACAGCGTCTCCAGCGAGACAAGGAGTTAGCACCTTTGCCTTCATTTCATTAGAGCCGGCTCTTTGAATTGTGGGAAGCGCAATGTAATTCGAAAGCATTGACGCAACTACCCCCCCTGCCCCAGCCATAGCTAGCTCTTGCATAATTACCATCCGAAGTATTGCATCACGTTGCCCATGGCCTCCGTACACTTCTTCGAATCCATCTCCGAAAATCCCAATAGACGCTGCTTTTCTGTAGAGGTCTCTTGGCACCTCCCCTGCTTGTTCCCATTCTTGGATGTTGGGGATAATTTCGTTCTTAGCGAACTGTCGCACGACTGAACGGAATGCTTCATGATCTTCGGAATAGAACGGTGATGAAACAGTCATGTTTTACCTTTGCATGGATTTCTTATTCTCCCAAACTGGAGAAGTCTGGAATACGTTTCTCAGCGAAAGCTTGTAGAGCTTCAAGATTTGCAGGTTTACCCAGTAGCTCGGCGAATGCTGCATCTTCATGTTTTCTGGCTTCATGAATTCGCTCACGTATCGGGTCCATAATCAGCTTCTTTGATGCAACGAGAGAGCTAATGGGCTTCGCTGCCAAAACTTGAGCATGTTCCATTGTGATATCCATCAATTCAGCATCCGAGCAGAGCTTAAATGCTAGACCCGTCGAAAAACATTCTTCTGCCGTAAGCCACTCGGAGCTCAGTAGTGTCCATGCTGCGTTCTGCCGGCCCATAATCGCCGGGAAAGTGAAACTACTTGCAGCTTCCGGAGCTAATGCTAAGTCAGTAAATGGGCATTTCACACGGGCGCTGTGTGCCATAAATACAAGATCTGATAATCCAAGAATTGTTACACCGATCCCCAATCCAATCCCATTAACCGCACTCAGCAAAGGTTTTGAGAAATCCACCAACGTATCTGCTAAACCGGGGAAGCCATGCTTGCCAGGAGTGAACGAAGGGTCGGCCATCCTTTGTCCCAATTCGACAACATCAGTGCCTGACGAGAAACTATCACCCTGTCCGGTGATAATTACTACAGCAACAGTCGAATCACCCTCTGCTTCAATTAGTAATTCTGTAAGGCTGTCATACAATGCTTCGTTGAAGGCATTTTTAGCTTCCGGCCTATTTAAACGGAATAGTCGGACTCTTCCATTATTTTCAACGTCAATCACCTATACCTACTTTCTGAGCCTGACGTGGCCATTTGTCATGACCGGGTCGGTTCTCTTCTGGGACAATCCAACAATGCGTACCTTGATAAATACTTGGCATACATTTATTGCAATGAATGCATGCCCCATTAGCGTCGTTACCTTCCTCCCAACGCTTCACGAGATCCGGTTCGCGTAACAAGGCTCGACCGATCGCAACAAAGTCAAAACCTTCATCGAGCGCTAACTGCACGGTGGATAAATTATTAATACCGCCGAGAAGAATCAATGGCATCGTGACGGCCTCACGGACAAGTCTTGCTTGTTCAAGAAAGTACGCTTCTTCAAACGGGTAGTATGGCATGAATTTCTTTGCAGTTAGTTTGAAACCGGTTTTCATAATACGACTGGGAAAGATTTCTGCCATTTCGTGAACGGGAACATCCCCGCGGAAAAAGTACATTGGATTTTCAAATGAACTTCCTCCAGTTAATTCGATAGCGTCGAGCGCTCCATCTAGTTCGAGCATTTTTGCAACTTTGACGCATTCATCAACATGGAAACCAGTCTTTACCCCATCGTCCAAATTGAGTTTGGCGATAAGTGCAACATTGTCTGGGAGAACATCTTTCACTTTTTTGGCTACTGTTCGAGCTAAACGGGCACGGTTCTCCAGTGAACCACCCCAATTGTCCTTTCTTTTATTCAGTTTGGGACTCAGGAAATTACTCACGAGGTAGCCGTGGCCAAAATGCAGTTCAACACAGTTAAATCCGCTCGCTGCTGCAAGTTCTGCTGCCGAGACAAAGTCGTCAATCACTCTTTGGATTTGCGTGTCATCTGCCGGTGTCGTGTTTTTGAAACGTGTTTTTGAGAAGACTTTTGATGCTGATAATGCAGGGCCTCCGACTCCTATTCCTACAGGGCCAGCATGACCAAGCTGTATGGATGCAGCGACATCGAGATGATGCATCGTATCCACGAAGCATCGTAATCCAGGGACTGCCTCTTTCCGCATAACTATTTCATTAGGTGCACCTTGTCCGTCAGGTGATACTGCACAGTATGCAAGCGTCGTCATCCCTATACGTCCAGTAGCGAAAGCCCTGTGAAAATCAATCAGCGCATCTGTGACCATATTGTCAATTGCCATTCCCTCAAAGGTCGCCGCTTTAATAACGCGATTACGAAGTTCAATCGGTCCAAGCTTCGTCGGGACAAAAATGGGTTTAGAGTCTGTGTTCATCATTTCTCATAATCTAATCTAGTAGAGACTTCCTGATCCCTCATCTTGATCGACACCTGCTTCTCCGACAACAATAGAAGAAGGCATTGAAAGGAAAGTATGAGCAGTAACCCAATTGAAGTAGATTTTCATTTTGATGTTATGTGCCCTTGGGCATATCAGACATCAAAATGGATTCGAAACGTGCGAGCACAAAATGGGCTGACCATTAACTGGAAGTTCTTTAGTCTTGAGGAAGTGAATTTGCGAGAGGGGAAAAAACACCCGTGGGAACGAGACTGGTCCTACGGATGGTCAATGATGCGAATCGGAGCAATTTTACGGAGAGAAAGCATGGAAAGCCTTGATAGATGGTACGAAATGTCAGGTCGGGCGCTTCATGAAGAAGGGAAACGCCCCCACGAACCTGCTGTTGCGAAAGAACTTCTTGAAGAGTTAGGAATGAATCCGAACATTGTTGATGTTTCCCTAGAAGATTTAACAACTCATGACGAAATCAAACAAGACCATCAACGGGTCATAGACGCTGGGGGATATGGGGTGCCAACACTTTTCTTCGGAGATCACGCACTGTATGGGCCTGTTCTTATCGATCCTCCTGAAGGAGAGAAAGCTATGAAGCTTTGGGAGGCCGTTACTCTATGGCTTGAATTTCCTGATTTGTATGAAATGCAGAAACCAAAGACAGGTGAAGATGAAAAACGCATATTTCAGGTATTTCAACCGTATCTTGAAGCACGCGATTGGGTAAGCATCAACCGAGGGGAAGTCATTGAATTTCCTGACAGACGAAATGAAAAATAGAAAGCAATCGATGGTTTCTTCCGAAGTAATTCCACGTATCCCAGATTTGGTTCCTAAATTCACCCACCTTGAAGATAAGGATGATGTGCCTTGGATACCTGTTCGCAGCCAACGTAACGCAGATGGAAGCGAGTCACACGTATGGGAAAAATGGGTTGCGTTTTCAGTAGATCCCATGTATCTCGCTCTTTTCGCTCAATGGGACCCGGGAATGATCGTCAGAAAACATGGGCATTTCAGTCCACATGTACTTACCGTTCTTCAGGGAGATTTTCTATGCGGTGAAAGGCTCTGTGGAGTAGGAACCCATATTGAGCTTCCGCTTGGCGCTGATTTCGGTCCCTTTAGGGCAGGCCCAAAAGGGGTCACTCTCTACGAAGTAATGATGGGGGATCCCCGTTCGTGGAGTGACGATCCAGATGCTATGACAAAGATTCTTGAAGAGCATGGTGTAACCCAATTACCTGATCCGCCGATAGAACTCCCCGCTGGACTCAAAGATCTTCGCAAGGTGTATCAGGCTGCAAGGTCGCAACAGTCAAGTTGAGAAAAATTCAATAATCTCTGAACGAAGCTCGCTTATTCCTGTTCCGGTGTTTGCACTTACCCACAGCACATCTTCTTTTTTAGTTCCTAATTTCTTCACGAGATCATTTTTTCTTGCCCCTCGTTTAGAAGGCCGGACTTTATCTTCTTTAGTTGCGACAAAACGATAGGGAAGATCTATGTGATCAAGCCACTCAATTGTTTGTAGATCCAAGGATGTTGGACCAACGGCGCTGTCAATGAGCAAGATGACAGCTCCAAGCGTGTCGCTTTGCATCAAGTACTCTTCAATCATTTGCTTCCATCGGTCCATTTCTGATTTCGGAGCTTTAGCAAAACCGTACCCAGGAAGGTCCACAAGCCAAGACCCCGAACCTTCCGGGTCGAACTCGTAGACATTAATCAGTTGTGTAGCGCCGGGTGTTTTTGATGTTTTTGCGAGTTTCTTTCTATGCGCCAAAGCATTAATCAGAGATGACTTCCCAACATTCGAACGTCCGACAATAGCAAGCTCAAGAATACTATTTGGAAGTTGATCATGACGCGAAGCTGATTGGAGAAAGCGAATAGGAAGCGGATTAGACATCTTTCTAGACTAGCCGCCTCCTATGAATAGAGCGCTTGTCACTTTTTGATTCCACGTGGAATCAAAAATATTAGCTTGGCAAGTTCCTTATTCCCTTTTTTATAAGAATTTTCGAGAAATGCTAAAGGCGACATGAAAAATTCAATATGAAGGCACAACGCTTATATTTCCAAGGAATTCGTCATATTTTCAGTACAAATGTACTGGAAGCAGATAGCTGAAATAGCTAGAAAACCAGGTTGATTTCAATCTAGTGAAGATC